>JAJDYL010000205.1 GCA_022825195.1 Alphaproteobacteria bacterium | reverse complement strand
ACGGCGGAACTTAGCGACCCCCTTCCGCCCGGCACCCTTCGCCGGACGGGGTGGCGTCTCAGCCACCGGTCGATCACCGGCACGACCAAGCCGTTGAGTTAACTCATGTTTTCTCTCCTTCTTGGTCATCACGGCGCACGCTTGCATGACGATCTTCTCCGCCAAGCCGTGCATCTGGCTCGCAAGGAGCCAAGGCGTCCCTCCCAGGCCAGTCTGCGCCGTGCCGTGTCGGCCGCCTACTACGCCCTTTTTCACCTGCTTATAGACGAAGGCACCAGACTCATGCTCTCCGGGCCCGCGCGCGAACCTCTCCGTCGTTGTCTGGCCCGCGCTTTCCATCATGGGACGATGAAAAAAGCCTCCCGGCAATTTTCCACCGGCGGCGTGTCCGAGAAACTTCTCGGCGGCTATCATCCGCAACCCCTGCAACCACCTCTCCGCCGGGTCGCTTCGGCATTTTGCGATCTCCAGCAGGCCCGTCACGAAGCCGACTACAACCTTGCAAATCGTTTCACGCGTCAGGAAGCGCTCGATCTCATCGACCGCGCACAAGAGGCTTTCGACGACTGGCGCACCGTTCGCGCCGCCTGTCGGGCGCTTTCCCCGGCATAATGCAGGCCGGTTCCGTCCACGCGCCTTGCCCCCGCTGCCGTCAGGCGCGACCATGGGCGGCGCGTGGCGGCCCGTCAAGGCGGCGGGCCGCGGCGGATAAAGCTATGGGGGAGACTTATGGGCAACGGAATCCTCGCGGTGTGGACCGACTGCACTGCGGACGGCGAAGCGGATTTCAACGAGTGGTACAACCGCGAGCATCTGCCCGAGCGGGTAGGAGTGCCGGGCTTCCTGAAGGGGGTGCGCTACCGCGCGGTCGAGGCCGACCGGGGCTATTTCACCTGGTACCGGACGGAGGATGTCGGCGTGCTGGCCTCGAAGCCCTACCGCGACCGGCTGAACGACCCGACCGCGTGGACGGAGCGCGTGATGCATGTCTTCCGCAACACCATCCGCTCGGCGATGACGGTGGAAAGCGAGGCCGGCGAGGCGTCGGTCGGCGCCTGGGCGGCGGTGCTGCGCGCCGATGAGAGCCTGGGCGCGGTCGATCTCGACGCGCTCGCCGGAGCCGGGGAGGCGCTGAGTGCGGCGCGCTGGCATCTCGACATGGCGGCGACGGGAAGCCCGACCGTGGAAGCCTCGATCCGGGGGCCGGACACCCAGGCGGCGCGGGCGGTGCTGGTCCAGACGACGACGGAAGCAGCGGCGCGGCGCGCAGCCGGGGCGCTTGCAGGACAGGGCGAGGTCGGCGTCTATGCGCTGATGGCGGTGCTCGCCGGCGAGGACCTGGGCGGCTAAGGAAGCCGGGGCCTTTTGCAGGAACGATGCCGGAAGAGGCGGAGTGGTGGAGCCGAGGGGGCTCGAACCCCTGACCTTCGCATTGCGAACGCGACGCTCTCCCGGCTGAGCTACGGCCCCACAGATCGCACGACGCCGCCTCTAGGCGGCAGCCGGGAAGCGGGGTTATGTTGCAGGCGGCGGGAGCGTGTCAAGGCCCCGCGCCGTCTGCGTCCACCCGCCGGAGGCGTCCGGGCTCCATGAATGTCATCCTGATCCCGCTGCTCCAGCTTCTCGACATTGTGCTGGAGCTCTACCAGATCGTCCTCATCGTCTGGGTCGTGCTGAGCTGGCTCGTCGCATTCAACGTGGTCAACACGTCCAACGGCTTCGTGCGCGGAGCCATGAACGTGCTCTGGCGGCTGACCGAGCCCGCGCTCCGGCCGATCCGGCGCTTCGTGCCGATGATCTCCGGGCTCGACTTCTCGCCGCTGATCCTGCTGCTGGCGATCTACTTCCTGCGCGGCGTGGTCGGCCGCATGATTTTCTCCATGGCCTGAGAGGGGAGGCAGTCTCCATGAGCGGTGCCCGCATCATCGACGGCAAGGCGCTGGCGGCAAAGCTGCGCGAGCGTGTGGCGGCCCAGGTCGCGGCGCTGGCGGGAACGGTCCGGCCGGGCCTCGCCGTGGTGCTGGTCGGCGACGACCCGGCCAGCGCCGTCTATGTCCGCAACAAGAACCGCGAGACAGCGGCCGCCGGCATGGCGTCCTTCGAGCACCGGCTGCCCGAGGACACGCCCGAGGCGGAGCTGCTGGCGCTGGTGGCGAGCCTGAACCGCGACCCGGCGGTCCATGGCATCCTGGTGCAATTGCCGCTGCCGGACGGGATCGATTCCGCCAAGGTGCTGCGCGCCATCGACCCCGCCAAGGACGTGGACGGCTTCCATCCCGAGAATGTGGGCGCGCTCTGGACCGGCGCGCCCGCGCTCGCTCCCTGCACGCCGCGCGGCTGCATGACCATGCTGGCCGAGGTGCACCCGGACGGTCTCGTCGGCAAGCGCGCGGTCGTCGTCGGCCGGTCCAACATCGTCGGCAAGCCGATGGCCGCCCTGCTGCTGGCCCAGCACTGCACCGTGACGCTCGCCCATTCCCGCACGCAGGACCTGCCCGGCGTCTGCCGGGAGGCGGACATTCTGGTCGCCGCGGTCGGGCGGGCGCGCATGGTCGAGGGCGGCTGGGTCAAGCCGGGCGCGACGGTGATCGATGTCGGCATCAACCGCATACCGGCGGCGGAGGAGGGCAGGACGCGGCTCGTCGGCGATGTGGATTTCGCGGGCGCCTCCGAGGTCGCCGGCGCCATCACGCCGGTGCCGGGCGGCGTCGGGCCGATGACGATCGCCTGCCTGCTCGCCAACACCGTGACCGCCGCCTGCCGGCTGGCGGGCGTGGCGGAGCCGGCGGTCCGGCTGCTATGACCGTTACGCGCGACGGCGCGCTCGACCGCATCCGCGAGCATTATGACAGCGGCGCGTTCATCGAGACGCTGGCGCGCCGGGTGGCGGTGCCCTCCACCAGCCAGGACCCGGCCTTTGCGCCGCATCTATGGCGCTATCTGGAGGACGAGATCGCGCCGGCCGCCCGCGATATGGGCTTCGAGGTCCGGGTCGAGCCGAATCCGGAGGAGGGCGGAGGGCCGCTGCTGACGGCCGTCAGGCAGGAGGACGCGGCGCTGCCGACCGTGCTCGTCTATGGCCACGGCGACACCGTGCTCGGCCATGAAGGACAGTGGCGCGAGGGCCGCGATCCGTGGACGCTCGACCGGGACGGCGAGAAGCTCTACGGGCGCGGCACGGTGGACAACAAGGGCCAGCACGGCATCGCGCTCGCCGCGCTGGAGGCCGTGCTGGCGGAGCGCGGGCGGCTCGGCTTCAACGCGAAGCTCTTGGTCGAGACCAGCGAGGAGACCGGCTCGAAGGGCCTGCGCGCCTTCGCCGGGGCCAACCGCGAGCGTCTGGCGGCGGACGTCCTGGTCGCGTCGGACGGGCCGCGCGTCGCGCCCGACCGCCCGACCGTCTATCTCGGCTCGCGCGGCGTCATCAACTTCGCGCTGGACATCGAGGCCCGCGAGGGCGGCCACCATTCCGGCAATTGGGGCGGGCTGCTCTCCAACCCGGCGACGCGGCTGGCAAGCGCCGTCGCCAGCATGGTGGACGCGCGCGGGCGCATCCTGGTCGAGGGGCTGAGACCGCCGCCCATGTCCAACGCGGTGCGCACCGCGATCGCCGATTGCGAGGTGGACGGCGGGCCGGGCGCGCCGGAGATCGACCCGGACTGGGGCGAGCCGGGCCTGACGCCCTGGGAGCGCGTGTTCGGCTGGAACGCGCTGGAGGTGCTGGCCCTGGGCGCGGGCGACGCGGAGCGGCCGGTGAACGCCATCCCGCCGCGTGCGCGGGCCGTCATCCAGATGCGTTTTGTTGCGGGCTCCGACGACGAGGCGTTCGAGGCCGCCATCCGCGCGCATCTGGACGCAAACGGCTTCGGGGACGTGCAGGTCGCGCCCATGCGCACCACGATGAAGGCCACCCGCACGCCGCTCGACGACCCCTGGGTGCGCCGCGTCATGGCGTCGATCGAGGAGACGCTGGGCCGGCCGGCGGCGCTGCTGCCCAATCTCGGCGGCTCGATCCCGAACGACGTGTTCACCGATGTGCTCGCCATGCCGACGATCTGGGTCCCCCACTCCTTCGCCGGCTGCTCCCAGCACGCCCCCAACGAACACGCGCTCGCCCCCCTGCTGCGAGAAGGCCTCGAAATGATGACCGGCATCTTCTGGGACGTGGGCGCGTAGCGGGGCGGGCGGCGTGCTATAGTCTGGCCAGTCAGATAGACAGGAAGACGAGCCATGCTGAGCCTTCAGGACGCGAAGAACAGCTTCAGCGCCGTCGTGGCCGCTGCGTTGGACGGGCGGCCCCAACATGTGAGCCGACGCGGCCGCCCCGCAGTCGTGGTGATCTCGGAGGCGGAATATGCACGGTTGAAGGCGGCCGCGCGTACCCAAAAGACTTTTGTCGAACATCTGCTCGACCAGCCGGAAGGACCCGAAACGCCGCGGGCGAAAATAGTGCCGCGGGATGTCGCGTTCTGAATTGTATTTGCTAGATACGAATATTGTTTCAGCCCTCCGCCGTCCGGAGCGTTCCCCGGCAGTAGTGGCATGGCTTCGAAGCCGACCGGACGAAGAGCTCTTCATCAGCGTCGTCACTTTGGGCGAAATCGAACGCGGAATCGCGATGCAGGAGCGCCGTAATCCGGGTTTTGCCACAGATTTGCGGGTTTGGTTGTTCGAGATTGAGGTCCTTTTCGCGGACCGTATCCAAGCGTTTGGCGCGGCCGAAGCGCGCGAATGGGGCCGTCTTTGGGCTCGGTTGGGTCATGACGGCGCAGACTTGCTGATCGCGGCGACGGCGATTGTCGGCGGTCTGACGGTGGTCACGCGGAACGCGCGGCATTTCGAGAATACGGGAGCGGACCTGCTGGCCCTGACCTAGGCGTACCCCTACTCGCTTGCCGCCGTGCCGGGCACGGGGCTACAAGGCGAGATTCGTGACGAACTACGAGATTTCGCATGACCGGGGCGGCGTTCGTTCCGCTGCCGGTGCGTATCGCCCAGGCACCGGAGCGGTTCTTCGCGTTTGCCGCCACTGTCTTCAACCGGGGCGAACAGGGAGGCTTACATGGCTAAACTTCGGCATATCGCGGTCACGGTTCCGGACCTGGAGGCGGCGGCGCGGTTTTACGAGAACACCTTCGGCATGACCCGCCAGCAGCAGTCCGATATTGCGATCCTGCTTTCCGACGGGGTGGTCAGCCTGGCGATCCTGAAGTTCAAGACGGACGAGCAGGCGGGCGACGAACGCGGCAAGGACTTCCACGGCCTGCACCATATGGGCTTCGTGGTCGATGACATCGACGCGATGAGCCGGGAGATCGAGGCCAATGGCGGCCGCTACCACATGCGGCTGCCGGACTCGGCCGACGGCGCGACCGAGATCAAGTTCTACGACCCCAACGGCGTCGTCTTCGACATCGTCACCGCCGACTACGCCACCAACGCCTGGGGCGCCAAGGTCTCGGACTGACCGGCGCCCACTTGCCGCCTTGCGGGGCGGGCGGCTACAAGGCGGCGTTCCCGGCGAATGAAGAGAAACGCCATGACCGAGGCGGCGCTCGTTCCGCTGCTTGTCCGCATCGCCGACGCGCTGGAGCGGCTGGCTCCCGGGGCGGGGGCGGCGCCGGACCTCGATTCGGCCGATGCCTTCGTCTGGCATGCCGAGGGCGGGCGGCTCGCGCCGGTGGCGGCGGTCAACCATGTGGCGCTGCCGCTGCTGCGCGGCATCGACCATGTGACCTCCATCCTGCTGGAGAACACGCGCCGCTTCGCCGACGGGCTGCCCGCCAACAATGCGCTGCTCTGGGGCGCGCGCGGCATGGGCAAGTCCTCGCTGGTCAAGGCCATTCACGCGCAGATCGCGGCCGAGCGGCCGGGCGCGCTGGCGCTGGTCGAAATCCACCGCGAGGACATCGGCTCGCTGCCGGGCCTGCTGGCGCTGCTCCGGGGCGCGGGCCGGCGCTTCGTGCTGTTCTGCGACGACCTCTCCTTCGACGGCAGCGACACCACCTACAAGTCGCTCAAGGCCGTGCTCGAAGGCGGGCTGGAGGGCCGGCCGGAGAATGTCGTCTTCTACGCCACCTCCAACCGCCGCCACCTGATGCCCCGCGACATGATCGAGAACGAGCGCTCGACGGCGATCAGTCCCGCCGAGGCCGTCGAGGAGAAGGTCTCGCTGTCGGACCGGTTCGGCCTCTGGCTCGGCTTTCACAATTGCAGCCAGGCGACCTATTTTGAGATGGTGGAGGGCTATGCCGCGCATTTCGGCCTGGAGGTCGGGAGCGAGGCGCTGCGCCGGCAGGCGAACGAATGGGCCGTCACGCGGGGCGCGCGCTCGGGCCGCGTGGCCTGGCAGTTCGTGCAGGACCTGGCGGGCCGGCTCGGACGGCAGCTGAACGGGAAGGACGGGCCGGCATGATCCTGCTGATCGATAACTATGACAGCTTCGTCTACAACCTGATGCACTTCTTCGGCGAGCTCGGGGCCGATATCGAGGTCCGGCGCAACGACGCGCTGACCGCCGGCGAGGCGCTGGCGATGCAGCCCGAGGCCATCGTGATCTCGCCCGGCCCCTGCGATCCCGACAAGGCCGGCATCTGCCTGGAGCTGGTCGAGCAGGCCGCCGGGCGGGTGCCGCTCTTCGGCGTCTGCCTCGGCCACCAGTGCATCGGGCAGGCCTTCGGCGGGCGGGTGCTGCGCGCGCCGGTCTGCATGCACGGCAAGCTCTCGCGCATCCACCATGACGGAACGGGCGTGTTCGAGGGCCTTCCCTCGCCGTTCGAGGCGACCCGCTACCACTCGCTGACCGTCGAGCGGGAGGGCCTGCCGGGCGACATGGCCGTCAACGCCTGGACCGAAGACGGGCTTGTCATGGGCCTCTGCCACCGCACGCAGGCGGTCCACGGCGTCCAGTTCCACCCGGAGAGCATCGCTTCCGAGCACGGCCACCGGCTGCTCGCCAACTTCCTGACCTCGGTATCGGGCCGGGCGCCTGCCGGCGTGCCGAGGCCGCTGCCCGAGCGGCGGGTGTTCGCGGCATGAGCGGCGACCTGAGGGCCATCCTGGCGCGCGTCGCCGACGGCGCGCGGCTGGGCGAGGCGGAAGCGGAGGCCGCGTTCGAGATATTGATGTCGGGAGACGCCACGCCCTCGCAGACGGGCGCCTTCCTGATGGCGCTGCGCGTGCGCGGCGAGACCATCGACGAGATCACCGGGGCGGCGCGGATCATGCGCGAGAAGGCGCTCCGCATCGAGGCGCCGGCCGACGCCATCGACACCGCCGGCACGGGCGGCGACGACAAGGGCACGCTCAACATTTCCACCGCCGCCGCGCTGCTGCTGGCCGGCGCGGGCGTGCCGGTGGTCAAGCACGGCAACCGGGCGCTCTCGTCGCAGACCGGCGCCTCCGATGTGCTGGGCGCGCTCGGCGTCGATATCGACTGCGACATGGCGCTCGTCTCGAAGGCGCTGGCGGAGGCGGGCATCTGCTTCCTCATGGCGCCCCGCCATCACGGCGCCATGCGCCATGTCGCCGGCACGCGGGTCGAGCTCGGCACGCGCACGATCTTCAACCTCCTGGGGCCGCTTTCCAATCCCGCGGGCGCGCGCCGCCAGCTTGTCGGGGTGTTCGCGGAGCGCTGGATCGAGCCGCTCGCCCATGTGCTCGGCAATCTCGGCGGCGAGCGCGCCTGGGTCGTCCACGGCTCGGACGGCATGGACGAGCTCACGACCACGGGCGTGAGCCAGGTGGCGGAGCTGAAGGGCGGGGCGGTCCGGCGTTTCGAGGTCGATCCGCGCGAAATCGGCTTGCCGCTGGCCCGGCCGGAGGACCTGCAGGGCGGCGACCCCGACTATAATGCGGGCGCGATGCGGGCCCTGCTGGACGGCGAGGCCGGCCCCTATCGCGACATCGTGGTGCTGAACACCGCCGCCGCCCTCGTGGTGGCGGAGCGCGCGCGCACGCTGGCCGAAGGCAGGGTGCTGGCCGAGGAAGTCATAGACAGCGGCGCCGCCCGCGAGCGCCTCGCGGCGCTGGTGCGCGTCACCAATGGCGGCTGAGGCGCCGGGAAGAGGAGGCATGTCGGACACGCTCGCCAGGGTCGTCGCCGAAAAACGCGGGCATGTGGCGCGGATGAAGCGCGAGCGGACGCGCGCATGGTTCGACGCGGCCGACGGCGGCGGGCCGCGCGGCTTCGCGGCGGCGCTGGCCCGCGCGGAAGGCTACGGCCTGATCGCGGAGATCAAGAAGGCCTCGCCCAGCAAGGGGCTGATCCGCGCCGATTTCGACCCCGCGGCGCTCGCGCGGGCCTATCTCGACGGCGGGGCGACCTGCCTCTCCGTGCTGACGGACCGGCCCTATTTCCAGGGCGAGGACCGCTATCTGGCGGAGGCGAGGGCCGCGGCGCCGCTGCCCGTGCTCCGCAAGGACTTCATGGTGGACCCCTGGCAGGTCGCGGAGGCCCGCGCGCTCGGGGCGGACTGCATCCTCATCATCCTGGCCGCCGTGGACGATGTGCTGGCCGCCGAACTGGAGGCCGCGGCGTTCGAGTTCGGCATGGACGCGCTGGTCGAGGTGCATGACGAGGCGGAGCTGGAACGCGCGCTGCGCCTCACCTCGCCGCTGATCGGCATCAACAACCGCAATCTCAAGACCCTTGAAGTGGACCTGGCGACCGCCGAACGCCTGGCGCCCAGGGTTCCGGGGGACCGGATCGCGGTCGGCGAGAGCGGGCTCGCCGTCACCGCCGACCTGGAGCGGCTGGCGCAGGCCGGCGTCACCCGTTACCTGGTGGGCGAGTCGCTGATGCGCCAGCCGGATGTGGCGGCCGCGACGCGCGCGCTGCTCGGCCTCGACATGCTGCGGCAGGCGGTATGAGCGCGCGCCTCACCCATTTCGACGAGGAGGGCCGCGCGGCCATGGTGGACGTGTCCGCCAAGGCCGAGACCGAGCGCGTCGCGGTCGCCGCCGGCCGGGTCGTCATGGCTCCGGAGACGCTGGCGTTGATCCAGGCCGGCGAAATCGGCAAGGGCGACGTGCTGGGCATCGCGCGCCTTGCCGGCATCATGGCCGCCAAGCGCACCGCCGACCTGATCCCGCTCTGCCACCCGCTGGCGCTGACTTCGGTGGCGGTCGATCTGGCCGCGGACCCCGGGGCGTCCGCCGTGGAGATCACCGCGACATGCCGGCTGAAGGGCCGCACCGGCGTCGAGATGGAAGCGCTGACCGCCGTCTCGGTGGCGGCGCTCACCGTCTATGACATGTGCAAGGCGGTGGACCGCGGTATGACGGTCGAGGCGGTCCGCCTGCTGCGCAAGGAAGGCGGCAAGTCCGGCGCCTGGACCGCGCGCAAGTGATTCCCGTCTCCGAAGCGGTCGCGCGCATTCTGGCGGCGGTCCGCCCCCTTCCCGCGGAAATGGTGTCGCTCGGCGACGGGCTCGGCCGGGTGCTGGCGGAAGACCTGGCGTCCCGGCGCACCCAGCCGCCGGCGGCCGTCTCCGCCATGGATGGCTATGCGGTCCGGGCGGCGGACCTGGACGCGGTGCCGGCGGAGTTGCGCATCGTGGCGGAAATCGCCGCCGGGGCCGTCTGGACCGGGACGGTGAGGCAGGGCGAGGCGGCGCGGATCTTCACCGGCGCGCCCGTGCCCGCAGGCGCCGACGCCATCGTCATCCAGGAGGACTGCGCGCGTTCCGGAGACCGCGTGACCGTGCGCGAAGCGGCGCAGGCCGGCGCCTATGTCCGCCCGGCGGGACTGGACTTCGCGGAGGGGGACGTGCTGCTGCGCGCCGGCCGGCGGCTCGCCTCGCGCGATATCGGCCTTGCTGCGGCCATGAACCGGCCGTGGCTGCCGGTGAGGCGGCGCCCGCGCGTGGCCCTGCTGGCGACCGGCGACGAGATCGCCCTGCCGGGAGAGCCGCTCGGCGCCTGGCAGATCGTGAGTTCCAGCGGGCCGGGGCTGGCCGCCCTGGTCGCCGAGGCGGGCGGCGTGCCGGTCTCGCTCGGCGTGGCGGAGGACAGCACGGCCTCGCTCCGGGCCCGCGCCGCCGGTGCGGAGGGTGCGGACATCCTGGTGACCATGGGCGGGGCGTCGGTGGGCGAGCACGACCTTGTGCAGTCGGCTCTGGCCGAGGACGGGCTGGAGGTCGATTTCTGGCGGATCGCCATGCGTCCCGGCAAGCCGCTCATGTTCGGCCGCATGGGCGGCGCGCTGGTTCTGGGCCTGCCCGGCAACCCGGTCTCCGCCTTCGTCTGCGCGCTCCTGTTCCTGAGGCCGGCGATCGACGCGATGCTGGGCCTGCCTGCCGGACCGCCCGCGCGCGAACCGGCGCGGCTCGGCGCCGATCTCGCCGCCAACGACCGGCGCGAGGACTATCTGCGCGCCCGGCTCGCCCCGGACGGCGAGGGCCTGCCGGTCGCGACGCCGTTTGCGCGCCAGGACAGCTCGATGCTGGCGCGCTTCGTGGAGGCCGACGCCCTCCTGGTCCGCGCCCCGCATGCGCCGCCGGCCAGTGCCGGCGACCTCGTGGAGATCATCCGCCTGTAGGCCGGATTGTCGCAGGGACGGCCTTACCGGCTGAGTTTTTCCGGCGGCGGGTATTCCCGGAGCGCGAGTTCGAGGCTGTCGCGCCCGCAATTCATCCGCTTCATGTTGAAACGCAGATGGCCTCCCCTCCGCCCGCGCCAGAACCCGCCGAACGCGACCACGAGCCGCGGGAAGGAGGGCGCCGGAGGTTCGAACTGGATGACAAGCTCATTGCGGGTCAGCAGCGATTGCTGGCGGATCGAGCGGATGCCCGACCAGTCCCGGTGAGGAATGCCGAAGATCGGGAAGGCGATTCCGGTCCGGTCGAACACCACGGCAGGCAGGTGCGCATGGCGGACGATCCAGACCGCATAACAGGCGACGCCGCCCAGCAGGGCCGCCAGCACCGCCGCCATCGCCAGCGGCGGACCGGGCTTGCCGTCCGCCAGGCCCTTGACCAGCGGCGCCAGCAGGGCGAGCGTCACCAGGCCGGCGGCGACCGCGAGCGCGACATAGGCGGGCCGGTAATAATAGATCGTCATGCCGCCCGCCTATAGCCGGGCGGGCAGGCGGTAACAAGCGCCGCTTGCGGTCGCGGACTTGGAAGACCGCCGGAGCCTGAAGGTATCTGGACCTATAGCTGTTTTTGATGCTTGTTCCGTTCCCGATGTCTCATGCCGTTGGCCCCGGACAATTTCGCTTGACCCCGGTGTCGAACCAATGTAGAACACAGATACCGGAACACGGTTCGTTTGAGGAACATAGTTGGAGGGAGTGGCGGCGTGTTGACGAGAAAGCAAAACGAATTGCTGTTGTACATCTCGCAGCAGATATCGAAGGACGGCGTGTCGCCCTCGTTCGACGAGATGAAGGATGCGCTCGGACTCAAGTCGAAATCGGGCGTGCACCGGCTGGTGACGGCGCTGGAGGAGCGGGGCTTCATCCGCCGGTTCCCGAACCGGGCCCGCGCGCTGGAAATCATGCGCCTGCCGGAAGCGGATATCTATGAGGACCGGAGCCGCTCGGGCCGGGTCGCGCTCCGGGGCTTCCGCCGCCGTCTCGACCCCAACGACACGGTGCAGAACGAGCTTCCCCTCTATGGGCGCATCGCCGCCGGCACGCCGATCGAGGCGCTGCGCGATCCGGACAGTTCCGTGGCCGTGCCGCAGGCCATGCTCGGCAGCGGGCGCCACTATGCGCTTGAGATCGCCGGCGATTCGATGGTCAATGCCGGCATCATGGATGGCGACACGGTCATCATCCAGGAGTGCGATGAAGTGGAAAGCGGCGCCATTGTGGTCGCCTTGGTCAATTCCGAGGAGGCGACGCTGAAGATCTGGCGGCCGGTGAACGGCCGCGTGGTTCTGGAAGCCGCCAATGACGCCCATCCGCCGCAGGATTACGAGCCGGAGCAGGTGCAGGTCCAGGGCCGGCTGGTCGGGTTGCTGCGCGCCTATTGAGGCCCCGCGAGGGCGACCCACGGCCGCCGGCCGCGATAGTCCCAGTCGGTCTCGACGGCAGGGCCCCGGTCGGTCAGGCGGATCGCATGCGCGCCCAAACGGCGCAGGCGCCGCCGGTCCACGATCAACGCCTCTTCGGTGCAATAGCGCCGGCGGGCCCGGTGCGAGACGGTCACCGCGGACAGCACGATGGCGGCCCGGCGGCAGTCCTCCGGCAGCGCCTCATGACGCAGGATGACCGCAACCCCGTCTGCCGTGCAGCCGAGCGGGTCGCATGAGAGGCCGGGGCTGCCGGGCCGGGTGGAGCCGGTTTCGCGCGAGCCGGCTGCTTCCATCCAGACCCGGCCGAGGAAACCTGCGCGCGGTTTCGACAGGTAAAGCCGTCCTTCCGCGTGGCGGGCGAACAGGCGGGCGTCGCCGTCGGCCATGAAGTCGGGCGGCCGTGCGCCGGCGAGAATCGCGAGCGCGGCGGCGAGGCCCGCAAGGCCGAGGAGCCGCAGCCGCGTCTGCCACAGGCACAGCCAAAGCCCGCCGCCCGCGGCCGCGATCGCTCCCGCCGTCGGCATCGGGGGAAAGCGGCGCACCGCCCCGGGCCATGCGGCAACCGTCTCCGCCGTTCGCAGCACGGCCCCGATTCCGGCCTCCATGGCCGCGAGCGGCCAGGCTTCGAGGCCGAGCGGCATGGCCAGCACGGCGAGGATCGCCGCCGGCATGATCCAGAAGGCCGCCGCAGGGACGGCAATCAGGTTCGCGGCAAGTCCGAAAGCGGCAATCCGTCCGAAGTGGTGCGCCGCGAACGGAGCGGTCGCAAGCGTCGCGACGACGGTGGTGAGGAGGGTTGCGGCCAGAAAGAACGGCCCGCGCCCCAGCCGGGCGCGGACTTCGGACAGGGAGGGCGCCAGGCGCTCGTAGACGGCGACCAGCGCCACGACGGCGGCGAAGGAGAGCTGGAAGCTCGCCGTGGTGAGCGCGTAGGGCTCTAGCGCCAGCACGGCGAGGGCCGCCAGCGCCACCAGCCGCATGCCGATTTCCATGCGGTCCACCATGACCGCCAGCAAGGCGAGCGCGACCATGACGAAGGCGCGTTGCGTCGGCACGGTCGCGCCCGCGAGCAGCATGTAGAAAAAGGCGGCCGCGACGGCTGCCGCCGCCGCCCATTTCTTGACCGGGTAGCGGAGCGCCACGCCCGGCCAGAGGGCGAGCGCGGCCCTGACGGCCGCGAAGACGAGGCCCGCGACCAGCCCCAGATGCAGGCCGGAGATCGCGAGCAGGTGCGCCAGGCCCGCGTCCCGGATGGCCTCGTGCGCTTCCCTGGGCAGGTCGCCGCGAAGGCCGGTGGTGAGCGCGATGGCGATGCCGGCGAGGGCGGGGTCCGCGATGGCTTCGCCGATGCGCGCCGCGATCCCGTGGCGCAGGCGCTCGATGCCGGGGGTCTCGGCGGGTTCCAGCAGGCGCGCCTTGCCGAGCGCAAACCCGGTGGCGCCGATACCCTGGAAGAAGGCCCGCCTCGCCGGATCGTAGCCGCCGGGCAGGGCGGGCTGCGGCACGGGCGCCAGCCGGGCCAGCACCTGGATGCGCGCGCCGGGGCCGGCGCCCGGCGGCAGCGATGCGAGGCGCAGACGCAGCCGCCCGGGCGTCCGCTCCGGAGCGAGCCGCGCCACGGTCGCGTCCTCCAGGACGACCCGGAGCGGTCCCTCGATCCGGTCCTGGCGGAGAATCGTGCCGGTCACCTGCGTCGGCCCGATGGAGCGTTCCAGCAGCGGTGCGCGCGCGAGTTCGGTGTGGAAACCGGCCCAGAAGATTCCGACGACGGCGAAGCCCGCGGCGACTGCCGCAGGGAAGAACGCCGACCGGCGCAGGCGGGCCCCGAGCAGGACCGCCAGGCCGGCGGCCGCGGCCGTCGCATGGATCGGCGGCTCGAAGTCGAGCGAGAAATAGACGCCGACGCCAAGGGCGAAGAAGACCGGCAGCCAGAGCGCCCACCGGTCCCGCTCGCCGGGCGGCAGGAGGCCGGCGCCCTTGACCTCTTCGCGCAGCCTTTCGATAAACGCGCGCCCCTTTCCGGGAGTTCCGCCGCCCATGACCGTCGTTACCCGGTTCGCCCCCTCGCCCACCGGACTACTGCATATCGGGGGCGCGCGCACGGCGCTATTCAATTGGCTCTTCGCGCGCCGTCACGGCGGGCGATTCCTGCTGCGCATCGAGGATACGGACCGGAGGCGCTCGACGGACGAGGCCGTCGCCGCGATCCTGGACGGGCTCGCCTGGCTCGGCCTCGACCCGGACGAGCCTCCGAGCTACCAGTTCGCCCGCCGCGACCGGCATGCGGACGTCGCGAGGGCGATGCTGGCGGCCGGCGCGGCCTATCGTTGCTATGCGACGCCCGAAGAGCTCCAGGCGATGCGGGAGGCGGCAGCGGCAAGGGGCGAGCGCTTTCGCTATGACGGCCGCTGGCGCGACCGCGACCCGGCGGAGGCGCCCGAAGGCGCCCCTTTCGCGATCCGGCTCAAGGCGCCGCGGGAGGGCGAGACGGTTATCGGCGACCTCGTGCAGGGCGAGGTGCGGGTCGCCAATGCCGAGCTCGACGACATGGTGCTGCTGCGCGCCGACGGGACGCCGACCTACATGCTCTCCGTGGTGGTGGACGACCACGACATGGGCGTGACCCACGTGATCCGCGGCGACGACCACCTGAACAACGCCTTCCGCCAGGCGCAGGTCTTCGAGGCAATGGGCTGGACCCTGCCGGCCTTCGCCCATATCCCGCTCATCCACGGGCCTGACGGCACCAAGCTGTCCAAGCGCCACGGCGCGCTCGGCGTCGATGCCTACCGCGAAATGGGCCTGCTGCCGGAAGCGGTGCGCAACTATCTGCTGCGGCTCGGCTGGAGCCACGGCGACGCGGAGATCGTCTCGACCGGGGAAGCCGTCGCCTGGTTCGGGCTGGAAGCCGTCGGCCGGTCGCCGGCGCGTTTCGACCGGGAGAAGCTGGAGAGCGTCAATGCCCACTATCTGCGCGCCGCCGACGAGGACAGGCTGCTCGGGCTGCTGGAGCCGTTCCTGGCGGCGAAACCGGACGAGGCGGGGCGCGCGCGCCTGCGGGCGGGCCTCGGCGGGTTGCTGCCGCGGGCGAAGACGCTGATCGAGCTGGCCGACGCCGGGGCGTTCTACACCGCGGCGCGGCCGCTGGAGCCGGATGCGAAGGCGGCGCGCCTGCTGGCGGACGGGGCGGCGCAGGCGTTGCTTGCGCGCTATGCGGCGGCGCTGGAGGGGGCCGAGTGGGCGGAGGAGGCGCTGGAGGCCGCGACGCGGGCCTTCGCGGAGGCCGAGGGGCTGGGGCTGGGGCGCGTGGCCCAGCCCGCGCGCGCCGCGCTCACCGGACGGACGGCGTCGCCGGGCCTGTTCGAGGTGCTGGAGGCGCTCGGCCGTGAGGAGGCGCTCGGCCGCCTCCGCGACGCGGCACCCTGATTGCCAAGGCCGCTGCGCCGCCATATGTTGGCATTCTGGCCGAGAGAGGATGACAGCCGAGATGACCAGCCGCAGTGTTTCCATTGTGGATCGGGCAAACAACAAGACCGTTGAACTGCCGATCATGAGCGGAACTTTGGGAACGGACGTCATCGACATCCGCGCCCTTTACAAGGAACTCGGCTACTTCACCTTCGATCCGGGCTACACCGCGACGGGAAGCTGCCAGTCCAAGGTGACCTATATCGACGGGGATGAAGGCATCCTGCTCTATCGGGGCTATCCCATCGAGCAGCTGGCCGAGCATTCCGACTATATGGAGACCTGCTACCTCATCCTGTTCGGCGAACTGCCGAACGCGGAACAGAAGGCGAAATTCGTCTACGACATCACGCATCACACGATGCTGCACGACCAGATCGCCAATATCTATCGGGGCTTCAGGCGCGACGCGCACCCGATGGCGGTGATGTGCGGCGTGGTCGGGGCGCTCTCGGCCTTCTACCACGACAGCATCGACATCGAGGATCCCTGGCACCGGACGGTCGCGTCCTACCGGATGATCGCCAAGATGCCGACCATCGCAGGCTGGGCCTACAAATATTCCATGGGCCAGCCCTTCATGTATCCGCGCAACGATCTCGACTACGCCTCCAACTTCCTGCGGCTCTGCTTCGCCGTGCCGACCGAGGATTTCGAGGTCAATCCGGTGCTCGCCAAGGCGATGGACCTGATCTTCATCCTCCATGCCGACCATGAGCAGAACGCCTCGGCCTCGACCGTGCGTCTGGCGGGTTCGACGGGGGCCAACCCCTTCGCCTGCATCGCCGCCGGCTGCGCCGCGCTCTGGGGGCCGAGCCACGGCGGCGCGAACGAGGAAGTGCTCAAGATGCTGGCCGAGATCGGCTCGGCCGACAAGGTGGGCGACTGGGTGCTGAAGGCCAAGGACCCGGACGACCCCTTCCGGCTCTTCGGCTTCGGGCACCGGGTCTACAAGAACCACGACCCCCGCGCGCGGGTGATCCAGAAGGCCTGCCACGACGTGCTGAACGAACTCGGCCTGCACGACCCGCTGCTGGAGGTCGCCATTGCGCTGGAGAAGGTGGCGCTGGAGGACGACTATTTCGTCAAGCGCCGGCTCTATCCGAATGTGGACTTCTATTCGGGCATCATCCTGAAGGCGATGGGCTTCCCGGTCTCCATGTTCACGGCGCTGTTCGCCGTCGGCCGGACGGTCGGCTGGATCGCGCAGTGGAACGAGCTGATCGAGGACCCCTCGCAGAAGATCAACCGTCCCCGCCAGCTCTACATGGGCCCGCCGCAGCGGGACTACATCCCCCTCGCCGAGCGGGGCTAGGGCGCCGACCGCAGTCGCGTCATATCGGGGAAAGCATCGCTCATGGAGGTCTGGACCGGCTGCATGCCGGCGCCGCGCGGCATCGTCCATGAAGCCCGGGCGCTGGAGGAAGCCGGCTGGGACGGCATAATTGTCGTCGATTCCCAGAACCTCGCCGCGGATTCCTTCGTCGCGCTCGCCATGGCGGCGACCTCGACCGGGCGGCTGAAGCTCGGGACGGGCGTGTCCAATCCGGTCACGCGCACCGCCGCGGTCCTGGCCTCGGCGACGGCGACGGTGCACAGCGTCTCGCACGGGCGGATGACGCTCGGCATCGGCCGGGGCGATTCCGCGCTCGCCCATCTCGGCAGGGCGCCGGCGCGGCTCAGGCAGTTCGAACGCTACCTTCGCCACCTCCAGACTTATCTTTCCGGCGGCGAGGTGCCGTTCGACGAACTCGTCGATATCCCGGTCGCATCCGCGCCGCCGGTGGAGACCCTGGCGCTCGCCGAGACGCCGGATGCAAGCCGGATCCGGTGGATGGCGGGCACCGTGGCCAGAGACGGCAAGGCGCCGGTCGAGGTCGCGGCGACCGGGCCGAAGGTCATCGCCGTCGCGGCGCGCCAGGCCGACAGGGTGATGTTCGCCCTCGGCGCGTCGCCGGAGCGGATCGCCTGGGGCATCGCCGTCGCCCGCGCCGCGCGGAAAGCGGCCGGGCTCGATCCGGACGGCCTGCGCTTCGGCGCCTATGTCTCCTGCGGCTGTCATCCCGACATGGAAACGGCCCGGGACATGGTACGCGGCAACCTGACCGTCTTTGCGCGTTTCGCCGTCATGCACGGCAAGACGAGCGGCCCGCTGTCCGACAGCAGCCGGGCGGTGATGCAGAAGCTGCGCAACGCCTACGACATGCACAAACACACGCAGGCGGACTCTGCCCAGGCCGCCGTGCTCACGCCCGGGTTCATCGAGGAATATGCCGCCGTCGGATCGCCGGGGCAGGTGCTGGAGCGGCTTGTCGGGCTGCGGGAGCTGGGGCTCGACAAGATCGTCGTCAACGGCAACTGGCGCACCGCCAGGGGCGGCTCCGGAGCCGTCGCCAGAGAGCTGATCGAGACCGAAGTTCTCCCCGCGCTGCGCGCTTGACCGCTATCCCCAGGCGAGTTCGGCGAAGCCTTCCAGGCGGCGGATGCAGGTGTCCTCGTCGGGGCTTTCGTAGCCGACGATGAGGGTATCGAGGCCGGCTTCGGCGAAGGCGGCGAAATCGTCGCGGACGGCGCCGCGCTCCCCGGTGAAGGGGCGGCGGTTGCCCTCTTCGTCGAGGACCGTGTCGCCCGGCATGATCCACATGGCGTAGAAGCTGCCGGCGGGCGGCGGGCGTCCGGCTTCTTCAGCGATCTCCCTGACCTGGGCAAGGCCGGCGGCGTAGCGTTCCGGCGTGTTGAACCGCCAGCGGGGATGGTTGCCCAACGGATACCAGGCGTCGCCCAACCTTCCGGCCCGTCGCCGCGCCGCCGGGCTCTCGCCGCCGACCCAGATCGGCGGATGCGGCTTCTGCGCGGGCTTCGGTGAGAACAGGAGATTGTCGAACGCTACGTGCTGCCCCGCATAGGACGGCGCGGGCTCCGTCCAGAGGTTGCGGAAGGCTTCCAGCGTCTCGTTCGCCACAGCACCCCGGCGGTCGAACTCCGGCGCGTCCAGCAGGTCGAATTCCTCGCGCAGCCAGCCGACGCCGACCCCGAGCGTCAGCCTGCCGCCGGAGAGCACGTCGGCGGTGGCCAGCATCTTTGCGGCGAGCAGGGGCGGGCGGTGGCCGAGCACCATGACCGAGGTCAGCAGCCGGATGCGTTCGGTGGCGGCGGCGAGGAAGCCCACCGTCGTCATCTGCTCCAGGCATTCGCCCGTATCCTCGGCGAACCAGCGCCCGTCCTTCGTGTAGGGGTAGGTCGTGCCGGGCGCGCGCGAGATAACCACATGGTCGCTGACGCCGAGATGGCCGTAGCCGGCGGCTTCGGCGCGCCGTGCGATCCGGCGGAGCGGATCCGGCTGTCCCGCAGGGCCGCGCAGCCCGATGTGAAGTCCGAATTGCATGGGGCCTCGCTCCCTCCGGGCGGTTGCGGCCTCCCGCGCGTTCAGAGGCTCTTCAGCGTCAGCCAGGCGCGGAAGGCGGTTTCGTAGGCGGCGGCGCGCACCGGCCGCAGGCGGTCCGGACCGGTCTCGCGGACCGGCAGCGGCGGCGGCCCGCCGCCGAGCGCCGCGTCGGCCATCCAGCGCCCGAGCACTGTGCCGGGGCCGATGCCGCGGCCGTTATAGCCCATCACCGCCCAGAGGCCGGGGGCCGGGGTGAGCAGACGGGGCAGGTGGTCGCGGGTGAGCGCGATCCGCCCGTGCCAGGCGCATTCCCATTCCAGCTTGCCCAGCGCCGGAAACAGCCGGCGCGCCGCCCGGTCGGCCCAGCGCTCGGACAGCCGTCCCGCGAGGCGGCCCATGCTGCCGAGGACGAGCCGCCCGGCCCTGTCCCGGCGGACCGAGGTCATCACCGGCGCCGTGTCCCACACGCCCTGCCTGTCCGGCATGATGTCCGCGCCCGCCTCGCCGAGCGGCCTGCTGGCGATCTGGAAATAGTGGATCGGCGTATAGGCCGCGTCCGCTCCGAGCCCGCCGCCATAGGCATTTGTCGCAAGCAGCACCTTGTCCGCCCGCACGCGGCCGTGCGGCGTCTCGACGACCCATCCGGTCCCGCTGGCGGAGAGGCCTGAAACCGGCGTGCCGGCGAAGATGCGCGCGCCCGCATTGCGTCCGTCCGCGCGGGTGGCGGCATGGGCGAGCCCGCGCGCATAGCCGAGCGGATTGATGGTGCCGGCGCGCCGGTCGAGCAGGCCGCCATGGAAGGTGCGCGTGCCGATGGCTCTTGCCGCCTCGCCGCGGTCGAGCAGTTCCACCGGCGCGCCGAGTTCCGACCATGCGGCGTGGCGGGCTACCAGTTCGCGCTGTCCGGCAGGGCTGTGGGCGGCGTGGATGGTGCCGGTGCGTGTCGCCTCGCAGTCGATGCCGTGCCGGTCGATCAGCTCGAACACCCGGTCGGGCGCCTCCGACAGCGCCGAGACCAGCCGCTCGCCCCTTTCCTTGCCGAGCGCGGCTTCGATCTTGTCGGGCGGCAGCCAGAGCCCGGCATTGACGAGGCCGACATTGCGCCCCGAGCCGCCATAGCCGATCTCGTTCGCCTCCAGCACGCAGCAGGAAACGCCCTGCGCCGAGAGACGCAAGGCGGCGGAGAGGCCGGTGAACCCCGCGCCGACAATGGCGATTTCGGTCTCGGTGTCGCCGTCGAGCGGCGCGCAGTCGGGTCCCGGCGGCGCCGTCCGGGCCCAGAGCGAGTCCAGCCTAGACAACCGACGTGTCTGCCGGGTGGCCCATCAGGAAGGCGCCGACCGTGCGGAAATGGGACTTGCGGCCCTGGAGCTGCTGCGTGACGGAGTGGAGGTCCCGGAAGCGCCGTTCGAAATCCGCCCCCGCGAAGATCGCGCTGGCGCCCGCCGCGTCGTAGAGCATATCGGCCGCGGTCTTCGCTTCGTGGATGGCGAAGGTGGAGGCGAGGCGGATGCGGACCCGGTCCTCGATCTCCAGCCGTTCGGCGTTCTGCGCGCCGTCCCAGATATCCTCGACCTCGGAAAGCACGAAGGCGCGCGCCGAGCGGATGCGCGCGACGGCCTGCGCGGTGTCGTAATGGACGAGGTCGTTGTCGGCGAGGCGCGACTTGTGGAGGCGGGGCGTCTTGTCCTGCGCCAGCGCCATGAAGGCGTCCAGCACGCCTTGCGCGATGCCGAGCGCGGTGCCGGCAAAGCCCATGGCGTACATGTTCATGCTGAGGAAGAGGTAGAGCGGCGCCTCGTGCTGCCGCCAGTCCTCATGGTCGCGGACCGTGGTATAGGCCTCCGGCACGAAGCGGTCCTTCAGCGTGTAGCCGTCGCTCGCCGTGCCGCGCAGGCCGATCGTGTGCCAGATATCCTCGATCTCGATGGTCGAGGCCGGCATCAGGAAGGTGCGGATGAGCGGCGAGCCGTCCGGCATGCGCTGGCGCTCGCCATCCCCGCCCACCACCGGCATATGCGCGCCGAGCCAGGTCGCATGGCGCGCGCCGCTGGCGAAGGCAATCCGCGCGTCCGCCCGGTATCCGCCCTCTACAACCCTGGCCTCGGCCGGCCCGGGTCCCCAGGCGAGTACGGCCGCCGGATCGCCGCCCCACATTTCCTCCGCGATCTCCGGGGCCAGATAGGCGGCTGCCATGGCGCAGCCGTTCGCCTGGCAGAGGCACCAGGCGGTGCTGCCGTCGTGGCGCGCGACCTCGGAGATGGTCTTGAAGAACAGCGGCGGGGGCGTCTCCAGCCCGCCATAGGGCTTCGGCAGCAGCATCCGGAACAGCTTGTGCTCATGCAAAGCATCGAGCAGGCCGGGCGTGAGCCGCCGGTCGCGGTCGATCTCCGGCGCGGCCGCCTCGATCTCGGGGCCGAGGCCGTGCGCCGCCTCGAGCACGCCGTCCGGGCGCAGCATCAGAACATGATGACGCTGCGCGCCACGCTGCCGGACTTCATGTCATCGAAGGCCTGGTTGATGTCCTTGAGTTCGATGCGCTGCGAGATCATCTCGTCGAGGCGGAGCTTGCCATTCAGGTAGAAGTCCACCAGGCGGGGCATGTCCACGCGGAACCGGTTGGAGCCCATGGTCGAGCCCTGGATGCGCTTCTCGCGCAGGAACTCCGGCCCGTGCAGCTCGATCTTGGTGCCGACGGGCACCATGCCGACGATCGTCGCCGTGCCGCCGGGACGGATCATGCGGAAGGCGTTTTCGGACGTGGACTTCAGGCCGATGCACTCGATGGCGTGGTGGACGCCGCCGCCGGTGATCTCGCGCACCTCGCCGACCATGTCCTGCCCGGTCGCGTCGATCACGTGCGTCGCGCCGAACTCCTTGGCAAGGTTCAGCTTCGAGCCCACCGTGTCGATGGCGATGATCCGCCCGGCCCCGGCGATGGCCGCGCCGTTGACGGCCGACAGGCCCACGCCGCCGCAGCCGATGATCGCCACATCCATGCCGGGCTCCACCTTCGCGGTGTGGAAGACCGCGCCCACGCCCGTCATCACGCCGCAGCCGATGAGCGCGGCGCGGTCGAGCGGCATGTCCTCGCGCACCTTCACCAGCGCATGCTCGTGCACCAGCATCATCTCGGCATAGGAGGAGAGGTTGGCGAACTGCGTCATCGGCGCGCCGCCCTTGGCAAGCCGCGGCTCCTCCTCCGGGCGGCGCTGCAGGTCCGGGTTGTCGCAGAGCGACATATGGCCGGTCAGGCAGTATTCGCACTCGCCGCAAAAGGCGGAGAGGCAGGTGATGACATGGTCGCCCTTCTTCACATAGGTCACCTGCTCGCCGACCTGCTCGACGATGCCGGCGCTCTCATGGCCGAGCACGATGGGCAGCTTCGCCGGGTAGAGGCCCTCGACGAAGTGCAGGTCGGAATGGCAGACGCCGGCCGCCACGGTGCGCACCAGCACCTCGCGCGGACCCGGCTTGGAGATCTGCACATCCTCGATTTCGAGCGGCTTGCCGACTTCACGGAATACGGCGGCTTTCATGGGCGTTCGTCCTCTCCCGATATGGTCCTGTCCTGCAAGGACATGATGCCCCAGGCCGGGCGCCGGCGGAATCAGTTCTTGGACCGGTCCACCAGCGCGTTTTCGGCAATCCACGGCATCATGCCGCGCAGGCGCGCGCCGACTTCCTCCACCGGATGCTCGGCCGCGCGCCGGCGCATGGCCTTGAAGCTCGCCTGCCCGGCGGCGTTCTCCAGCACCCATTCGCGCGCGAAGGCGCCGGACTGGATTTCGTCCAGGATGGTCTTCATGCGCTCCTTCACGCCGGCATCCACGACGCGGGGCCCGCGGCTGTAATCGCCGTATTCCGCCGTGTTGGAGACCGAGTAGCGCATCTGCGCAAGCCCGCCTTCATAGATCAGGTCCACGATGAGCTTCACTTCGTGGACACACTCGAAATAGGCCATTTCAGGCGCGTAGCCGGCCTCGCAGAGCGTCTCGTAGCCCGCCTGGATCAGCGAGGTGATGCCGCCGCAGAGCACGGTCTGCTCGCCGAACAGGTCCGTCTCGCACTCTTCCTTCATGGTCGTCTCGATGACGCCGGCGCGGCCCGCGCCGAGGCCGCAGGCGTAGGAGAGGCCGAGTTCCTGGCAGTTGCCTGAGGCGTCCCTGTGGACGGCGAGCAGGCTCGGCACGCCGGCGCCGCGCACATATTCGGAGCGCACCAGGTGGCCGGGGCCCTTGGGCGCGACCATGAACACGTCGAGGTCCGAGCGCGGCTCGATGAGGTTGAAGTGGATCGACAGCCCGTGCGCGACGGCGAGCGCGGCACCTTCCTTCATATTGCCGGCGAGGTCGCCGGAATAGAGTGCGGAATGGCCCTCGTCGGGTGTGAGCATCATCACCACATCGGCGGTCCGCGCCGCCGCGTCGGGCGTCATCACCGTAAAGCCGGCGCCTTCGGCCTTCGGCCGGCTGCCGGAGCCTTCGCGCAGGCCGACGATGACGTTCTCCACGCCGCTTTCGCGCAGATTGTTGGCGTGGGCGTGGCCCTGGCTGCCATAGCCCAGTATGGCGACGGTCCGCGACTTGATGAGGTTGAGGTCGGCGTCGCGATCGTAATAGACGCGCATGGGGCGGGCTTCCTTTCTGTCGTCGTGTCTCTTGGCGGCGGTTCACATGCTCTCGGCGCCGCGGGCGATGGCCACGACACCGGTTCGCGCCAGGTCCGCGAGGCCCAGCGGGCGCATCAGGTCGATAAAGGCGTCGATCTTCTCCGTCGAACCGGTCACCTCGAACACGAACGACCGGTGCGTGCTGTCCACCACGCGGGCGCGGAAGATGTCGGCAATGCGCAGCGCCTCGATCCGCCGGGCGCCGCCGCCGGCGACCTTGACCAGCACAAGCTCGCGCTCGACATGCGGGCCTTCCTGGGTGAGGTCCGACACGCCGTGGACGGGCACGAGCCTTGCCAGCTGCGCCTTGATCTGCTCCAGCACCATGAGCGTGCCGGAGGTGACGATCGTAATGCGGGAGAGGTGTCCGGTCGGGTCGGTCTCGGCGACCGTCAGGCTCTCGATATTGTAGCCGCGGCCCGAAAACAGGCCGATGACGCGCGCCAGCACGCCGGGCTCGTTGTCCACGACCACGGCGAAGATGCGTTTTTCCTGCGGTTGCTCCGTGGCGGTCAAACCGGTCTCTCCTCGCGCCGGGCGGCCTGAATTCGGGGCCGATCCTAGACGAGGACCATGCCTTCGGCGTCGATCTCCGCCTCCGGGTCTTCCATGCCGCCCAGGATCATCTCGTTATGCGCCTTGCCGGACGGAATCATCGGGAAGCAGTTTTCCATCTGCGCGACCTGCACGTCCGCGATGACCGGCCCGTCGGCGGCGATCATCGCGTCGATCACGTCATCCATCTCTTCCGGGCGTTCCGCGCGAAGCCCGGTCCAGCCGAAGGCTTCGGCGAGGCGCACGAAATCGGGCAGGCTGTCGGTGTAGCTCTCGGAATAGCGCTCGCCGTGCAGCAGCTCCTGCCACTGGCGCACCATGCCCATCCACTGGTTGTTCAGGATGAAGAGCTTGACCGGCAGCCGGTATTGCGAGGCGGTGGAAAGCTCCTGGATGTTCATCAGGATCGACGCCTCGCCGGCGACATCGATCACCAGCGCATCCGGGTGCGCCACCTGCACGCCGATGGCGGCCGGCAGCCCGTAGCCCATCGTGCCGAGCCCGCCCGAGGTCATCCAGTGATGCGGCCGCTCGAAGCGGAGGAATTGCGCGGCCCACATCTGGTGCTGACCGACCTCCGTGGTCACGTACACATCGTCGCGGCCGGCGATCTTCGCCTGCAGGCGTTCGAGTGCGTATTGCGGCTTGATGACCTTGTCGTCATGCTCGTATTTCAGGCAGTCGCGCTTGCGCCATTTGGCGATCTCGCGCCACCATTTTTCGACGGCGCGGTAGTTCGTTCGCCCGCCGCGCGCCGACCAGCGCCGCCGGATCGCCTCGACCGCCTTGCCCGCGTCCGCCACGACCGGCACGTCGACGATGACGTTCTTGTTGATCGAGGACGGGTCGATGTCGATATGCACCTTCTTCGCATTCGGCGCGAAGCCGGAGAGGAGGCCGGTCACCCGGTCGTCGAAGCGGGCGCCCACCGCGATGATGAGGTCGGCGCCGTGCATGGCGAGATTGGCCTCGTAGAGACCGTGCATGCCGAGCATGCCGATGGACTGCGGATGCGAGGCGGGGAAGGCGCCGAGCCCCATCAGCGTCTGCGTGCAGGGAAAGCCCGTCGCCTCGACAAGCCGGCGCAGCGCGCGGGACGCGGCCGGCCCGGAATTGATGACGCCGCCGCCCACATAGACCACCGGGCGTTTCGCCGCCTCGATCAGCGCCACGGTCTCTTCCACGGCTTGCGGCTCGGGCCTTGTGCGGGGCTTGTAGCTCTTGTGCTTCACCTCTTCCGGCGGGCGATAGACGCCGGCGGCGAACTGCACATCCTTCGGGATATCCACCACGACCGGACCGGGACGGCCGCTGCGCGCGACATAGAAGGCCTCGTGAATCGTGGAGGCGACGTCCCGGGGGCTCCGGATGAGGTAATTGTGCTTGGTGCAGGGCCGGGTAATGCCGGTCGTGTCCGCTTCCTGGAAGGCGTCGTTGCCGATCAGGTGGGTCGGGACCTGCCCGGTCAGGCAGACAATCGGGATGCTGTCCATCAGCGCGTCGGTCAGGCCGGTCACCGCATTGGTTGCGCCCGGCCCGGAAGTCACGAGCACGACGCCGACCTTGCCGGTCGAACGGGCATAGCCTTCCGCGGCATGGACCGCCCCGCCTTCCTGGCGGACGAGAAAGTGGCGCAGCCGGTTCTGCTTGAAGATCTCGTCATAGATCGGCAGCACGGCGCCGCCGGGATAACCGAAGACCGCCTCGACACCCTGATCGACGAGGGCTTTGACGATCATCTCGGCGCCGGTCATGGTCCTCACGCTCATGGGCCTGTTTTCCGCGTTCGGGGAAAGCGCGCGACCCTAAACACCGGCAAACCGCCGGTCAACAGGCAGACCGGCGCATCCGGCGCCCTGTGGAAACCGCTTCCGGCAGTTTGTCACGGCCCGCGAAAGTTATCCGGCAGACCGGCTGTCGCGGCGGCGAGAAGGGCGGGAGACCAGTCCTCCCGAAAGACGGCGTCGGCGCGGAGGCGGTTGCGGAACCAGGTCCGCTGGCGCTTGGCGAAACGGCGGGTCGCGAAGACCGCCCGCCTTTCGGCCTCGTCCAGCGCAATCTCCCCGGCGAGATAGGCGTGAAGGTCCGGCAGGCCGAGCGCCTTCATCGCCGGCAGGTCCGGGTCGAGGCCGCGCAGGCGGTCGGCTTCCTCCAGCGCGCCGCCGGCCAGCATGGCGCGGAACCGTTCCTCGATGCGCGCCCGGAGGTGCGCGCGCGGCGGGTCCAGCAGCACGGTCCAGGCCTCCAGCGGCTCCGGGCGGGGCCGCGCCTGCCAGTCCGTCAGCGGCGTTCCGGTCGCCTCGAACACGGCCCAGGCCCTGAGCAGCCGCTGCCGGTCGCCGGGCGGGACGCGGCGGGCGAGTGCCGGGTCCTGCAGGGCGACCTCGCGGTGAAAACCTGCCCCGCCGAGCGCCTCCCGCCGCAAGCGGGCCGCTGCCTCGATCTCCGGCGCGACCTCGGGCATGTCGGAGAGGCCGTAGAGCAGAGCCTCGATATAAAAGCCGGTGCCGCCGCAAAAGACCGCTGGACCCGCTTCCGGCTCGGCAAGCGTCTCCAGCGCCATCCCGCGCCAGCGCGCCGCGGAACATCGCTCCCACGCGGGCAGAACGCCGTAGAGACGGTGGGGTGCGCGCGCCTCATCGTCGGGCCCCGGCCGTGCGGACAGCACGCGGAGCTCGCGATAGACCTGCATGCTGTCGGCGTTCACGACCCTGCCGCCGAGCGCGACGGCCATTTCCAGCGCCAGCTTCGATTTACCGCTCGCCGTGGGGCCCGCAATGACGATGATGGGCGGCGTGTCGCGGGAGACGGACATGGACTGGGTGGCCGTGGCGATGGCCCCGGAGGGCGCGATGCTGGATGACGCGATTGTCGCGCGCCTCGCCGGACGGCTCAAGGCGGGCCCCGTGCGCCGGCTCGGCCCCGATGCGGTCGAGATGGCGGTGGCCGCGCCCGACGTCGATCCGGGCGAAGACGGGATCGACTGGGCCGTGCTGCCGGCGCGCGGGCGCCGCAAGCGGCTGCTGGTCGCCGACATGGACTCGACGATGATCGAAGGGGAAACGCTGGACGAGCTGGCGGCGGAGGCCGGCATCGGGGACCGGGTGGCGGAAATCACGGCGCGGGCCATGAACGGCGAGCTCGATTTCGAGGCGGCGGTCCGGGAGCGGGTGAGCCTGCTGGCCGCGCTGCCGGTCGCGGTGGTGGACAGGGTGCTGGCGCGTCTGCGCCCGATGGCGGGCGCGCGCGCCGCCGTGGCGACGATGCGCGCCTCGGGGGCGCATTGCATGCTGGTTTCGGGCGGCTTCACCCGGTTTGCCGAGCCGGTGAGCGCCAGGCTCGGTTTCAACGAGGTGCGCGCCAACCGGCTGGAGGTGCGGGACGGCAGGCTGACCGGCCGGGTGCTCGAGCCGATCCTCGGCGGGGACGCCAAGCGCCTGGCGCTGGAGGAACGCCGGACGGCGCTCGGTCTTGCGCCCGCCGACACGCTCGCCGTCGGCGACGGAGCCAACGACCTCGCCATGCTCGCCGCCGCCGGGCTCGGCGTCGCGTTCCGCGCCAAACCCGTCGTGGCGGCGCAGGCGCGCATCCGGGTGGACCGGGCGGGTCTCGCCGCCCTGCTCTACCTGCAAGGCTATGCGCGCGCCGAGTTCGCGGCCTGAGCGTCCCCGGCCCTCAGTTGGCCTGCCGCTTGAGGAAGGCCGGGATGTTGAGCTGCTCGTCATCCTCGGCAGGCGCCGGCACGGCGTTGCCGCTGCCGATGCTCACATCCAGCACGGACGGCTCCTTTGCGCCCTCTTCGGTGTCCCGTCCCAGCAGGCCTTGCAGCCCGAACCAGCCGCGCCGCTGGGGCGCCGGCGGACGAGCCGGCGGCGCTTCCTGCCCGGCGGCCTGCGGCGTGCGGAACAGCTGCGTCTTGCGCGGCGCAACCGCCCCTTCGGGCAGGTACGGCCTGCCGTAAGCCGCCCTGCGGGACGATTCCGGCTCCGGATCGTCCGCCTGCGCTGCCGCGGCCTCGCCTTGCGCGGGTTCCCCGTCTTCCGCCTTTTCCTCCGGCCTGTCCGCAGCGCCGGCCCCGGCTTCGCTGGAAATCTCTTCCTGGACGGCCGCTGCCGCCTCTCGGCCAGGCTCGTCCGGAACGTCCTCCGGATCTTCCTGCAGGACCGCTTCCACCCTGTCCTTCTCCACCTGCAGGGGATCGGTCACGACATTCGTGGCGATGGGATCGGTTATGCGGGTGAGTTCGGAGTCGATGCCCGTCGCGACCACGGACACGCGCATCTTGTTGTTCATGCTCTCGTCGAGCGTGGAGCCGAAAACGATGTTGGCGTTGTCGTCCACCTCCCGGCGAATGCGATTGGCGGCCTCGTCGACTTCCAGCAGGCCCATGTCGAAACCGCCGGTGATGTTGATGAGCACCGCCTGCGCGCCCCGCATGGACGTGTCGTCCAGAAGCGGGTTGTCGATCGCGGCCTCGGCGGCGTGGATGGCGCGGTCCTCGCCGTCGGCTTCGCCGGTGCCCATCATCGCCTTGCCCATCTCGCGCATGACGGAGCGAATGTCTGCGAAGTCGAGGTTCACGAGGCCCGGCTTTATCATCAGGTCGGTGACGCCCCGTACGCCCGACTGCAGCACCTCGTCGGCCATCTGGAAGGCCTCCGCCAGCGTCGTCCGGGGATCGGCGACCTGGAAGAGGTTCTGGTTCGGAATGACGATCAGCGTATCGACGAACTTGGCCAGCTCCTCGATGCCGTTCTCCGCGGCGCGCATCCGGCGCGTGCCCTCGAAATTGAACGGCTTGGTGACGACGCCCACCGTCAGCACGCCATGTTCCCGCGCCGCCCGCGCGATCACCGGAGCGGCGCCGGTGCCCGTGCCGCCGCCCATTCCGGCGGTGATGAAGAGCATGTGGCAGCCTTCGACTTCCGCCATCACTTCGTCGAGCGCTTCTTCGGCAGCCGCCCGGCCGATGTCCGGTTCGGCCCCGGCGCCGAGGCCGTTTGTGAGGTTGGCACCCAGCCGGATGCGGTTCGGAGCGTCGGACAGGCCGAGCGCCTGGGCGTCCGTGTTGGCGACCAGGAATTCGACACCCTGGAGGTCCGACCGGATCATGTTGTTGACCGCGTTGCCTCCCGCACCGCCGACTCCGATGACCGTGATTCGCGGTTTCATCTCGACATAGTCGGGCGGGGAGTGGAAGTTGATCGTGCTCATGGGATTCTCCTGTCTGGAGGTCGTGCTGGCAGGGGTTTCCAGGTCATATGTGCTGGCGCATCCACGCGCCGAAGCGACCGAGGAGGTTGGTGGAGGCGGGGGTGAAGCTCGGCATGGTCAGCGCCGCCGCTCCGTTTCCGGCCACTGCGTGGACGAGAAGGCCGGCGCAGGCGGCATAGGCGGGGCCGGTCCGCGAGTCGGCGACCTGCACGGGCGGCCCGATGGTTCCGGTCCGGACCTGCCGCTCGAGGATCAGCTCGCCCAGACGCGCCGCGCCGACAAGCTGGCTCGCCCCGCCCGTAAGGACGACCCGCCGCCCTGCTTCCAGGCGGGCGTAGGTTTCGTCCAGGCGGGCGCGAACGCGCTCGAAAGTCTGTTCCGTTCGCGGGGTAACGATTTGCCTCAAATAGGGCGGAACCGCGTGGTGGCCGTTCTTCCGGAAACTGTCTTCCGCGCTCGGCACCTGCAGCGGGTCCGTTTCGAAGGGCGATCCGCTGAGGCAGCTTGCTTCCTTGACCTTGATCGCCTCCGCCTCGCGGAAGCTGAGCGAAAACGCGTAGGCGACATCCTCGGTCAGCCGCGCGCCGCCCTTCTTCAACACGTCCACGAATGTCACGCCGCGGCCGTTGAAGACCGCGATACCGGTAGTCCCGCCGCCCATGTCGGCCACGGCGATGCCCATTTCGCGGTCCTCTTCGCTCAACACCGCGAGGCCGGCCGTGTAAGGCGCCGGGAGGATGGCGGCGACCTCGACATGCGCCGCCTTGACGCAAGCCTCGAGATTGGCGATCGGCCCGGCTTCGGCGGTAATCGCGTGCAGGTCGATCCCGATGCGGCTGCCATACATGCCGAGCGGATTTTCGATGCCGCCGACGCCGTCCACGGTGTAGTCCAGCGGCCGGACGAGAAGCATGCGGCGGTCCCTGGTGTCGATGCGCGCATAGGCGGCGGCCTGGATGCTGCGGATATCGGCGGGAACGATCCTCGGCCCGGCGACAGGGAGTTCGACACGAATGCGTTGACTCGCGGGGCGTCCGCCGCTGGTCGCGACATGGATCTGCTGCACCTCGACCCCGGCCATCCGTTCGGCCTGCGAGATCGCCATGGCGATGGCCTGGCCGGCGGCGTGGATATCGACGACGGCTCCGTCGAGGATGCCGCGCGATGCCCGGTCGCCGATGCCGACGACCTCGTAGCGCCCCTCTCCGGTAACCTGGGCGATGAAGCAGCAGATCTTGGTGCTGCCGACATCGAGCGCCGCGACGATATTCTCCCACGCCATGGTTTCAGCTCCGTTCCGCGGTGTCGTTTCCGGCCATTCGCAGAACCATTCGGCCGTCGAAACGCATGTCGATATGGGCGATGTCGCCGTCCAGCAGTCGCCGCTCCCGATCGATCTGTGCGAGGCGCGCCCAAGCGGCTTCGGCGCCCTCTTCCGGCAACTTAATTTCGATTCGCCAGTCGAGGTGAACATTCCAGCGCCGCCCGGATACGTAGGACAGCCCGGTAATGCGGCGGGCGATGTCGCGCTCCTGCCGCATCATGGCGAGCATGGCGGGGACGGCCGCCGCCGCGCCGTCGCCGCGGATCACCGGCAGTTCGGGATAGGCGCGCGGATCGGCGGCGGCGATGGGCTTGCCCCGCTCGTCGACCACCGCAAAGTCCGAGCCGCGGTCCCAGACCGCCAGCGTTTCACGCTCGACCAGCCGAACGACCAGCATGTCGGGGAGCGCGCGCTCGATCTCCGCCTCCTTCACCCAGGGCAGCGCCTCGACGCGCTTCCGCGCAGCGCGGATGTCCACCGCAAGAATGGGCGAACCGGCGACGGCGCCCACCGCGCTGCGGACTTCGTCCCGGGTCGTGCGGTTGCGGCCGATGACCATCACGTCGCGCACGCCGAAGCCCGCGCGGGCGGTCAGGACTAGCGCCCGGTCCGTCGCCGTGCGCATATGGCGTGCGGCCCACTCGGTCCGGGCCGTGCCGTAAAGAGCCGCTGCCATCGCCGCCAGCAGCAGCACCGCCCCCAGGCGCCAAAACCGTCGCCGGCCCATTCGGCCCTTCAGAAATCGCATCGCGCCGCCTCCGTCATCAGTTGAACGAGGCTTGGGAAGTCGATGCCTGCATGGGAGGCGATTTCCGGCACCAGCGAGAGCGGCGTCAGGCCGGGCTGGGTGTTGACCTCAAGCAGGTAGAGCCCGCCGTTCCGGTCGTCGTAGCGAAAGTCGGCGCGGGTGACCGACCGGCAGCCGAGCGCCGAATGGGCGCGTTCGGCCATGTCGAGGGCCTGGGCGGCCACCTCCTCGTCCACGGGCGCCGGAATCAGGTGGTCGGCGCGGGCCTCGGTATATTTCGTGTCGTAGTCGTAGAAGCCCTGGTAGGGGCGAATTTCGAGCACGCCCAGGGCGTGCCCGTCATTGACCGCGACCGTGAGTTCGCGCCCCGGAATGTAGCGTTCGACCAGCGCCTTCCCGCCGAAGGGCCAGGTCTCCGCCGTGAGCGGAACGGCGTTGGAGCCCTCCTCGACGATGATGACGCCGACGCTGGAGCCCTCGGCGACCGGTTTGATTACGTAGGGCGCGGGGATCGTGCCGTGCGCCTCCGCGCAGGGCACCACCGCGCCGTCCGGCACCGGAATGCCGGCCGTCCGGAAAACAGCCTTCGACGCCGCCTTGTCCATGGCGAGCGCGGACGCGCGAATGCCGGAATGGGTATAGGGAATGCCCATGAGTTCGAGCAGGCCCTGGATGCAGCCGTCTTCGCCGAAGCGGCCGTGAAGGGCGTTGAACGCCGCATCGGGGGCAGGCGTCAGCCGCGCCGCCAGGGCCGGGATATCGTCGCTGACATCGATCGGATCGACGCGGTAACCGAGCGTCTCCAGCGCCTCGCACACGGCCTGTCCCGTAACCAGCGAGACCTCGCGCTCGGCGGAAACGCCGCCCATGAGAACCGCGACCCTGTTCATGCCGCCCCTCCTCCCCGGCGGCCGACGCGCTCTATCTCCCATTCGAGACCGACGCCGGTGGTCGCGCGCACGCGCGCGCGCACATCCTCCGCCAGGTCCTCGAGGTCGGCGGCGCTTGCGGACCCGGTGTTCACCAGGAAGTTGCAATGCAGCTCGGAGACCATCGCTCCCCCGCGTCTCAGCCCCCGGCAGCCGGCCCGGTCGATCAGCTCCCAGGCCTTGGCGCCGTCGGGGTTCCGGAAGGTGGACCCTCCCGTTCGCGTCCGGATCGGCTGGCTCGCCTCGCGGGCCGCGGCGATCTCCGCCATCGCGGCGCGGACCTCCCCGGAAGGACGCTCGACCCCCCGGAAGCGGGCCGAGAGGAAAATGCGGTCCTTCCCGAGCGCATGGCCGCGGTAGCGGAAGCCGAAGTCCGCGTTGGACAGGCGTTGCACATCGCCGGTGCGGGTCATGGCCTCGGCGTCGATCAGCGCGTCGGCGGTTTCGCGGCCGTAAGCCCCGGCATTCATCGCGAGCGCACCGCCTACCGTGCCCGGTATGCCGGAAAGGAACTCAAGCCCTCCGAGCCCGGCATCGGCGGCCGCCCGCGCCACATTGGCGCAGAGCGCGGCCGCGCCGGCTGCAATCGAACCGCCCTCGGCGCGGATTTCGGCGAAACCCCGTCCGAGGCGCACCACCAGGCCGTCTATGCCGCCGTCCCGGACGAGGGTATTGGATGCCACTCCCAGCACCGTCAGCGGCACCTCTTCCGGGAGTCCGGCCAGCAGCGCCCGCAGGTCGGCCCGGTCCAGCGGGCGGGCCATCGCCTCGGCAGGCCCCCCGACCCGGAACCAGGTGATCCGGTCGAGCGGGGCCGAACGCGCGATGCGGCCGCGAATGCAGGGCAGGGGGAAGCGCGGGGTCATTTCCGGGCCTCCCGAAGCGTGTGCGGCAGGGCATGGGCCCAACTCGTGATCGAGCCTGCGCCGAGGCAGACGATGGTGTCGCCGGGAGCAGCCCAGGAGTCGGCGCAGGCTGCCAGGTCGTCGGGCCCGTCGATTGCCGCCACGTCCCGGTGGCCGCCGGCGCGCGCCGCCGCGACCAGCGCATCCCGGCTGGCGCCGGCAATGGGGGCCTCTCCGGCGGAATAAACCGGCGCGATCAGCACCTTGTCGGCCTCGGTGAAGCAATGCGCGAAATCGTCGAGCAGGGCGTTCAGGCGGGTGTAGCGGTGCGGCTGCATGACCGCCATGACCCGCCCGCAGCCGGCCAGCCGGGCGGTGGCGAGCACGGCCGCGATCTCCGTTGGGTGGTGGGCGTAGTCGTCGATGATCCGCACGCCGTCCACCTCACCCGCGAGCGTGAACCGCCGCTGCACGCCCCGGAATGCATTCAGCGCGCGGCGGATGGCGTTCTCGGGGATTCCCAGAAGGTGCCCGACCGAGACCGCCGCCAGGGCATTTTCCGCGTTATGGCGTCCCGGCACGCCGATCCTGAGGTCTTCGATATCCGCAAGCCCGGATACATTGAGCCAGCTGCTGGCGGATTCCAGCACCAGCCCGCCGCCGCGAATATCGGCATCGGGCGCGAACCCGTAGCGAAGGACCGGCCGCCGGCACCGCTCGGCCAGCCGGCGCGAGCCTTCATTGTCCACGGAGATCACGGCGCGGCCGAACGGGGGCACCGAGTCCACGAACGCGGCGAAGCAGGCCTCGATTTCGGCGAGGTCGCGATAATGCTCCATATGTTCGGCTTCGATATTGGTCGCAACGGCCAGGGTCGCCGGCAGGTTGAGGAAGGACCGGTCGCTTTCGTCGGCCTCGATGACCGCCCAGCTGCCCCTGCCCAGCTTCGCGTTGGACCCGATCCCTTCGAGGATCCCGCCGTTCACGACCGTCGGGTCCAGGCCGCCGGCTTCCAGGACCGCCGCGATCATCGCCGTCGTCGTGGTCTTGCCGTGCGTGCCCGAGACCGCGATCGGCCATGACAGCGACGCGATGGCGGCCAGCGCCTCCGAGCGGTGCAGGACCGGGAGGCCGCGTCGGAGCGCCTCCCGCCGTTCGGGGTTGTCTTCCGGCACGGCTGTCGAGACCACGACGGCCGCCGCCCCGCCGACATTGGCGGCTTCGTGGCCGATCCGCACGGTCAGGCCCAGCGCCTCCAGCCGGGCCGTGTTGGCGCCCGCAGCCGCGTCGCTGCCGCTTACCGAACAGCCGAGCCGGTGCAGCAGTTCGGCGATGCCGCTCATGCCGATGCCGCCGATCCCCACGAAGTGGAGCGGGCCGAAGGGAAGGGGCAGGGGCCTCATGCCGCCGCCTCCCGGACTTCCGACAGCACGAAATCGGCAAGCGCGTCGGCCGCTTCCGGCATGCCGAGCCGGCGGGCGCCGGCCGCGGCGCGGGCGAGCCGTTCGGGCTCGGCGAGGCAGGTCTCGACCAGTTGCCGCAGCCGGGCGGAGGTGAAATCGCGGTCGGCGACCAGCCAGCCGCCCCCTGCTTCGACGACCGCGCGGGCATTGGCGCTCTGGTGGTCGTCGGTTGCGTGGGGGTAGGGCGCGTAGATGGCGGGCCGGCCCGCGGCCGCAAGCTCGGCGACCGTGGAGGCGCCGGCCCTGGCGACGACCAGATGCGCCTCGCCGAGCGCGCCCGCCATGTCCTCGATGAAGGGCTCCAGCAGCGCTTCGACGCCTGCGCGGCGATAGGCGCCGCGCGCCGCCTCCAGGTCCTCCGTCCGGCATTGCTGGCGCAGGACGACGCGGCCGGCGAGGGGCCCGAGCGCCTCGGGCAGCACCTCGGAGAAGATGCGCGCGCCCTGGCTGCCGCCGAACACCAGCAGCTTCAGGGGTTCGCCCGGCCCCGGAGGCGCATAGGGCCGGTCGCGCAGCGCCGCAATCTCGGGCCGGACGGGGTTGCCGACCAGGCGGTCGCCCATGCCGGGGTAGCTGGCCGCGATCTTGACCCTGCCGCGCGCCAGCACCCGGTTGGTCCTGCCCAGCAGGGCGTTCTGTTCGTGCAGCACGGTGGTGAGGCCGAGCCACCGGGCGGCGAGCACGGTCGGCGCCGACGGATAGCCCCCGAAGCCGACGACAGCGCGCGAGCGGGTCTTCGCCAGCACCTTGCGGGCGTCGAAAACGCCGAGCCCGAGCTGCATGAGGCCCCTCAGGCTGCGCGGCGGTCCGGCGCGGATGGTATGCACCGGCGCATCCCCGGCGAAGGCGGCGCCGCGCCTGTCCGTCACCGCGATGGCGGCCTCGCCGCGTGCCGCAAGGCAGGCGGCGAAAGCGCGGGCGGGAAAGACATGGCCTCCGGTGCCGCCGGCGGCGATGGCGATGGGGCCGGTCATCACAGCACCTCCGCCTGTCCGTTGCGGCGCCGGTTGAGGGCAAGGACGAAGCCGAGCGTGATCGCGGCCGCGAACAGGGACGAACCGCCATAGCTGAGGAAAGGCAGGGTCGTGCCCTTGGTCGGGATGACTTCAAGCGCCGAGGCCATGTTGATGAACGCCTGGAGCCCGAAGCTGGCGAGAAGCCCGGATACGGCCAGGAAGGCGAACAGGTTTTCCTCGGCCATCAGCCGGAGCGCGCCCCGGCAGACGATCAGGCCGTAAAGCCCGACCACGGCGATGCAGACCAGCAGGCCGAACTCCTCGCCCAGCACGGCGAAGATGAAATCGGCATGGGCGTCCGGCAGGGTTTCCTTGACGGTGCCTTCGCCGGGGCCCTGCCCGGCCAGGCCGCCCTGCTTGAAGGATTCGAGCGACCGGCCGATCTGGTATCGGTCTCCGCCGACGCCGTTGATGAAGGCATCGACGCGGCCCGAGACGTGGTTGAAGCCGAAATAGGCGACGACCCCGCCGATACCGGCCGCGAGGGCAAGGCCCGCAAGCGCCGCGAGCGGCATTCCGGCCAGGGCGAATTGCCCGAACCAGACCGAGACGACCATGAAGGTCATCCCCACATCCGGCTGCAGCAGGAGCGCGCCGACGACGGCGGCGAGCAGCCCGGCCGCAATCGGGAGCGCGCGCGAGCCGACGACGATGCGGTAATGCGCGAACAGCCAGGCGGAGACGACGGCCATGCCCGGTTTCAGGAACTCGGAAGGCTGCAGGCCGATAAAGCCCAGCGAGAGCCAGCGCTGGGCGCCCTTGTTCTCCGGTCCGATCAGCGCGGTCACGAATGTCAGCAGCAGCGCGCCGACACACGCCAGGCAGGCCGTCTGGAGCACCTGGACCGGGCTGAGGAGGGCGCAGCCGGCCAGGAGCGCGATGGCGAAGGGCAGGAACGCGGCGTGCTTCATCAGGAAGTGGAAGCGGGAGGCGCCGTTGAGCTCGGCGACCGCCGGCCCGGCGGTCGCGATCAGGATGACGCCGAAGACGACCAGAGCCGCGACGGCGCCGACCGTCACGCGATCCACCGTCCAGACCCACTGGGCGGTCCAGCTTCGGTCGGTGCGGGGCAGGAGGCTCATACCGCGCCCCGCATCAGTCCGTGCACGCCTTCGCGGAAGGCGTCGCCGCGCGCCTCGAAACTCTCCCACTGGTCGAACGAGGCGGCGGCGGGCGCCAGCAGCACGACCTCGCCGGGGCGCGCCTCGCGATGGGCTGCCGCCAGGGCGGCGTCGAGATCGCCCAGGCACTCGCATGCGGCGCGGCCCGAGAGGGCCTTCGCGAAGGGCGCTTGCGACGCGCCGATCAGATAGGCCTTGGCGATCCGGCCGAACCAGGGCTGGAGCGCATCCAGGTCGTCCGTCTTGGCCTGTCCGCCGGCGATCCAGCGCACGCGGTCGAAACTGGCGAGCGCGTGGGCGGCCGATTCCGGGTTGGTCGCCTTGCTGTCGTTGACATAGCGGACGCCGGCGATTTCGCCGACGGTCTCCATGCGGTGCGGCAGGCCGCGGAAGCCGGTCATGGCTTCGAGCGCGTCGCTGCGCTCGATGCCGAGCGCGCCGAGCGCGGCAAGTGCGGCGGCGGCATTGCGGCGGTTGTGGAGGCCGGGCAGGCAGGGGAGCGCCGGTCCGTCGTCCCCGATAGCGGTGACGGCGCGGCCTTCCGCCTGCAGGCGCCGGGCCAGCCGGCGGCACCACGGGTCGCTCGCACCGATGATCGCAGCCGCCCGGTTCCCGAAGATGCGCGCCTTGTCGGCGGCGTAGCGGTGCATGCCGCCATGCCGGTCGAGATGGTCGGCGGCGATGTTCAGCAGCACCGCGACGTCGAAGGCGGGGCGCGGCAGGAGCGCAAGCTGGTAGGAGGAAAGCTCCAGGACATACACGCCGCCCGGGCTGAGCGCCGGCAGGCCGAGCGCAGCCGGCCCGAGATTGCCGCCGACGGCATGTGCCACCCCCAGCCTGCCGAGCGCGTGGCCGATCAACGCCGTCACGGTCGATTTGCCGTTCGTGCCGGTGACGCCGACGAAGCGGCAACCGGGCATCGCCTCGACGAGCAGGGAGATGTCAGTGACGGGCCTCACCCCGGCGGCGTCCGCCCGGATGGCGAGCGGATGCGGACGCGGATGGAGATGCGGAATGCCCGGGCTCCAGACCAGCCGGTCGAGGCCGAACGGGTCGAAGGGTCCGGCATTGCCGAATTCCCGGCGCAGCTCCTTGCGGTCGTCCCAGACGTGGAGGTGCGCGCCGGCGGCCGCAAGGGCCGCCGCCGCAGCCCGTCCGGACCGCCCGAGCCCCATGACGCCGACTTCGGCGCCGCGATATGCCGGCAGCGGAATCATCTGAGCTTCAGCGTCGCCAGCCCGGCCAGCGCCAGGACGACGGCGATGATCCAGAAGCGGATGACGATGGTCGGCTCCTTCCACCCCTTCTGCTCGAAGTGGTGGTGCAGGGGCGCCATGCGGAACACGCGCTTGCCGGTGAGCTTGAACGAGGCCACCTGCACGATCACCGAGATCGCTTCCAGCACGAACAGCCCGCCCACGATGGCGAGCACCAGTTCGTGCTTGGTGATGACCGCAACCGATCCGAGCGTGCCGCCGCAGGCGAGCGAGCCCGTATCGCCCATGAACACCATGGCCGGCGGCGCGTTGTACCAGAGGAAGCCGAGGGACGCGCCCACCAGCGCGCCGAGCAGTACGGAGAGCTCGCCGGCGCCCGGAACAGGATGAATCTGCAGATATTCCGCGAACACGGTGTGGCCCGCGAGATAGGCGATGAAGCCGAAGCAGCCCGCGGCGATCATGACCGGCACGATCGCCAGGCCGTCGAGCCCGTCGGTGAGATTGACCGCGTTCGACGCCCCGGTCATCACGAGCACGGCGAACGGCACCGCGAACCAGCCGAGGTCGATCACGAGGTCCTTGAACATCGGGATGGCAAGCCCGTATCCGAGCGGCGCGCCGACGATTTCGGCTGCTGCGACGGCAGCCGCTGCGCTCACCGCGACCTGGATGGCGAGCTTGGTCTTGCCGGGGAGGCCGTGGCTGCTGTTGCGCGCGAGCTTCAGCAGGTCGTCCGCGAAGCCGACAAGCCCGAAACAGAGCGTCACTCCCAACACGATCCACACATAGAAATTGGTGAGGTCGGCCCAGAGGAGCGTGCTGGAAACAAGCGCCGACAGGATCAGCGTGCCGCCCATGGTCGGCGTGCCGCGCTTGGTTTCCAGGTGCGATTCCGGACCGTCCTCGCGGATGGGCTGGCCGTTCGTCTGGCGGGCGCGGAGCCAGGCGATCATGCCCGGCGCGAGCAGGAAGCTCAGGGCCAGGGCGGTCAGCGTCGCGGCGCCCGAGCGGAAGGTAAGGTAGCGGAACAGGTTGAAGAGCTGGAAATCTTCCGCCAGCGGTGCAAGCAGGTTGTAAAGCATGGGTGCTCAACCTCCTGCCTCAGCGCGCCGCTCCAGCGCCTCGATGACGGCTTTCATGCCCATGCCGAGCGAACCCTTGACCAGCACGACATCGCCCGGCGCCACCGCGGCGGCGGCCAGAGGGGCGAGTTCCGCGGCGTCCGGGCGGTGCGCGCCGCGCTGCCCGGGCGGCAGGCGGTCGTACAGCCGGCGCATTTCGGGGCCGGCGGCGAAAACCAGATCGACCCCGGTCTCCTCCAGCGGCCCGGCGAGCGCGTCATGGGCGGAACCGACGTCCCCGCCGAGCTCCAGCATGTCGCCCAGAACGGCGATCCGCCGCCCGCCGGGGCCGGGTTCGGCAAGGCCGAACACGCTGAAGGCGGCGCTCATCGCGGCCGGGCTGGCATTGTAGCTCTCGTCGATCAGCGTGAAGCCGCCCAGGGTCCGCCGGGCGCCGCGTCCGGCAGGCGGATGAAACGCCGCCAGCGCCTCGGGGTCGGGCGCGACGCCGAGCGCGTCCAGCACCAGCAGCACGCCGAGCGCATTGAACGCCCAGTGTTCGCCGGGGGCGCCCAGCCGGAAGTCGAACCGCGTGCCCCGGATTTCGGCCGCAATGTCGCTGCCCGACGCATCGAGAGCGGCATGGAGCAGGACCGCATCGCCCGCCCGGCGGGAAAACCGCAGAATTCCGGCGCCGGCGCGGACCGCGGCGGCCTCGAGGCGCTCGATATGGGGCGTGTCGGCATTGAGCACGGCTGTGCCGCCGGGCTCGAGGCCCTCGAAGATCTCGGCCTTGGCGTCGGCGACTTCCGCCAGGCTGCCGAAAAAGACCGTGTGCGCCGGAGCGATGGCCGTCACCAGCGCCGCATGCGGGCGGACCAGGCGGGAGAGAGGGGCGATCTCGCCCGCATGGTTCATGCCCAGCTCGAATACGGCGAAGGCCGCTTCGCGCGGCAGGCGGGCGACGGAAAGCGGCGCGCCCCACTCATTGTTGAGATTGCCGCGGCTGGCTTCCGTCGGTCCGGCGCGGGAGAGAAGGTCGAACAGCAGCTCCTTGCAGCCCGTCTTGCCGACGCTGCCGGTGACGGCCGCGATGCGGGCGGTCGAGCGCGCGCGCGCGGCGCGGGCGAGCGCGTACAGGCCCGCCTGCGTGTCTCTGACATGGAGCGAGGGCAGGTCCGCGCCGCAGTCGCGGCTGACCATCGCCGCTGCCGCGCCGCCGGCCATCGCCTGGCCGACGAAGCAGTGCCCGTCATGGTTGGGCCCGGCCACGGCGACGAACAGGTCGCCGGCCGCAATCGTGCGGCTGTCGATGGCGACGCCCGATGCTTCCCAGCGTCCGCGCGGCGCGCCTCCGGTGGCGGCGGCGGCTTCCCCTGCGGTCCAGAGCGTCATGCCGCCCGCCCCGCCAGGCGCCGGGCGACGGCCCTGTCGTCGAAAGGACGGACCTCCGCGCCGACGGTCTGGCTCGTTTCGTGCCCCTTTCCGGCGATCAGCAGGGCGTCGTCCGGGCGGAGCCCCTCGATGCCCGCCGCTATGGCCGCCTCGCGGTCCCCGATTTCGGACGCTCCGGGGCAGCCGGAGAGGATCGCGGCGCGAATGGCCGCCGGGTCCTCGGTGCGCGGATTGTCGTCCGTGACGATGATCCGGTCGGCCAGCCGGCCCGCCACGGCGCCCATTTCCCGCCGCTTGCCGGGATCGCGGTCGCCGCCCGCGCCGAAGGCCAGTACCAGGCTCCCGCGCATCGAGGGCCGCAGAGCCTCCAGCACCGCGGCGAGCGCGCCGGGCTTGTGGGCATAGTCGACATAGATCGGCGCACCCGAGGGCGCCCGCGCCACCAGTTCCAGCCGGCCGCGGACGCCCCGGAGCGCCTCCAGGCAGGCGACGACGGCGTGGGGATCCGCGCGTTCGCCTGCAACGGCGCCGAGGGCGGCGAGCGCGTTGGCGGCCTGGAACCCGCCGATGAACGGCATCCGGACGCGGTGGCGGCGGCCGAGAAACCGGAACGCCACCACCTGGCCTTCCCCGTCAGGCTCCACACACTCGATCCCGATCTCCCGTCCCGGTCCGCTTCGCCCGAAGCGCCAGACCTCGTGCCCGGCGGCGCGCGCCGCCTTTTCGGCCGCCTCGCCGGCCGGGTCGTCGGCATTGACGACGGCGAGCCCGCCCGGAGCCATGACCCTGCGGAACAGGCCCAGCTTGGCGTCGAGATAGCTCTCCAGGTCCGGGTGATAGTCGAGATGGTCGCGCGAGAGGTTGGTGAACACGCCCGTCGAAACCCGCACGCCGTCGAGGCGGCACTGGTCGAGCCCGTGGCTGGACGCCTCCAGCGCGACATGGTTTGTGCCGGCTTCCGCCAGCCGGGCGAGGTCGCGGTGCAATTGCACGGGGTCGGGCGTCGTGAGCGCGCCGGCGCGGCTGCATCCGGGAGCCACCAGTCCGAGCGTGCCTAGGCTGGCCGCGGACAGGCCGAGAAGGCACCACAATTGCCGAATGAAGTCCACCACCGAGGTCTTGCCGCTGGTGCCGGTAACGGCGGCGATCCGTTCCGGCTGGGCGCCGAAGAACCCGGCCGCCAACCGGGCGAACAGCCGGCGGGGCGCTTCGTCGAGAATGACCGGCACGCTGTCGGGCACGGTGTCCGCTGCCGTGCCGGCAGGCGCCAATATCGCCCTGGCGCCCCTCGCCAGCGCGTCCTGGATGAAGGCGCGCCCGTCTTCCCGCGCGCCCGGCACGGCCATGAACAGATATCCCGGCCGGACCTTGCGGGAATCGGCCGTCAGGCCGCAGATGCCGAGCGCGTTGAGGTCGATCCGGCATCCGGCCGCGGACATTACGCCTCCTCGTCCTTGAAGAGCCGGGACAGGAGATGGTCCGGTACGATCCGCTGCATCCATGCGTCCGAGTCCGGGCCGGCCGCGGGCACGCCCAGTATGGACCCTATGCGCGGGATCACCGCGCCGGCCACCGGGACGGCGTTCCAGGCGGCGGTCGCGAAACCGTGCGTCTCCTTGCGGGCCTTCGGCTCGTCGAGCATGACGAAGATCGCGTAGCGCGGGGCGTTGATCGGGAAGACGCCGACGAAGGAACTCAGCCGCTTCTTCGGGTCGTAGCGGCCGTTCACCACCTTTTCGGCCGTTCCGGTCTTGCCGCCGACCGGGTAGGCGGCGCTGTCCGCCCGCGACCCGCTTCCCCGGAGCACCACCTGGCGCATCGTCCAGCGTATCTTGCCGGAGGTGTCCGAAGAGAAGACCCTCCGGGCCGGCGGCGGCGCGATCCGCCTCAGCAGGGTGACGGGCACCGCGACCCCGTCGTTCGCGAGCGTCCCGATGGCCGACGCGGTCTGGAGGGGGCTGACGGAAAGGCCGTGGCCGAAGCCGACGGTCATCGTCGTCAGCGGGCGCCAGGTCCGCGGCACGATGGGATGGCCGACCTCGGGCAGCTCCAGCGCCGGGCGGCTCAGCAGGCCCAGCCCGTCGAGGACTTCCTTGAACGTCTCCGCACCGATCTGCTCCGCCATCCGCGCGGCACCGATATTGGATGAGTGGACGACGACCTCGGCGGCCGAAATCACCCGGTTCTGTCCCCGGTAGTCGCCGATCGTGTGTCCGTACGCCCTGATGGGCGCGCTCGCGTCATACTGGCTCGTCAGGCGCGAAACGCCCCGGTCGAGCGCTGTGGCGAGGGTGAGGAGCTTGAATGTCGATCCCATCTCGGCAACCAGGAGCGAGGCGCGGTTCGCCTGCGACTCGTCCATCTTTGATTGCCGATTGGGGTCGAAATCGGGCAATGACACCATGGCGAGCACTTCGCCGGTCCGGATGTCCAGCACCAGGCCGGCGCCGCCGATCGCGGAGAAATGCTCCACCGCCCGCGCCAGTTCCTCGCGAAGAACGTGCTGGACGCGGATGTCGATCGAGAGCTGAACGCTCTGCGTCGGATCGGAGAGAATGGCGTTGAACCGCTGCTCCGCGCCGGCATTGCCGATCGGGCCGTCATCGCCCGGCCTGGTGCGTCCGACCACATGCGCCGTCAGCTGTCCGTGGGGGTAGATGCGCAGTTCTTCGGGGTCGAGCCCGATGCCCGGCAGCCCGAGGTTGAGCACCGCCTTCTGGTCCTGCGGGGTCAGGCGGCGCGCGACGAAGACGAACTTCCGCTTCAGCGACAATCGCTGGCGCGCCTCCTCGAAGCTGAGCCATGGCATGGCGCCGGACAGCCGGACGGCCGCCGCCTCGACGTCGTCGATATGCGGCGGCCAGGCCACAAGCGCCCGCGAGACGACGCTGGTGGCGAGCAGCCGTCCGTTGCGGTCCACGATGTCGCCGCGCTTCACGGGATGCTCGGAGGAGGCCATTTCGGCAGCCGGCGGGCGGTCCTCGGCCAGGGTGCCGAGGTCGACCAGCTTGATCGAGAGCAGGGCGAGGCTCGCGAAGAAGGCGAGCACGCCGAACGCCAGCCGTGTGCGGGCGAGCGCGAGGGCCGGAGAGGCCGACCGGTGGGGGTTCATTGCCGGCCTCCTGTCTGGGGGGCAAGGGACAGGCGGGACGACGGCTCCGTCGGGAGTCCGGAGGTGGGATCGTCGTCCCGCCCGGCACGCGCCCCGGTTCGGGGCGGCTCGGGAGCGCTGGCCGGTCGAGCCGGGAGGAAACTCGACCGGTGAAGCTGATCCGCCTCGATGGGGACCAGTCCCAGGGCGCGTGCGTTCTGGAATTCGAGGGTTTGCGGCTGCGTGAGGAACGCAAGCTCGCTGCGCAACACCTGGATGCGTTCGCGTTCGGCGAGGACCTGGCGGTTGAGTTCGGCCAGCCGGTCCTTGCGGTCGCGCACATGGTCGCCGACCGCGAACAGCCCGGCCGCCATCGCCGCCGCGCCGATGCACCAGAAGAATGTCGTCCGCGCGCTCATGCCGCGAGCCTCTCGGCGGCGCGCAGCCGGGCGGACCGGGCGCGGGGATTGGCGGCGATTTCGGCCGCAGCCGGACGGGTTGCGCGGCGGTGCAGAAGTCGGAAGGAAGCCGGAAACGAAGGGGCTTCCGGCGGCCGGTGCCGCGAGCCGCCGGGAGCCATGCCGCTCCGTTCGCGCAGGAAACGCTTGACGGCGCGGTCCTCCAGAGAATGGAATGAGACAACGGCTAGGCGCCCGCCCGGCGCAAGGAGCCGTTCGGCGGCTTCGAGGCCTCGGTCGAGTTCGCGCAACTCGTCGTTGACGGCGATACGCAGCGCCTGGAAGGTCCGCGTAGCCGGGTGGATCCGCCTGTCCGTCGGCACCGCGCCCGCAACGATTTCGGCGAGGCGGTCCGTCGTTCGGATTGGCGCCTTGCTGCGCGCCCAGGCGATCGCCCGCGCCACCCGGCGCGCGCGCGGCTCCTCGCCATAGCGGCGGATGATGTCCGCGAGGCGGTTTTCGTCGAGACCGGCGACGAGATCGGCCGCGCTCGGCCCCTCGCCGCTCATCCTCATGTCCAACGGGCCGGGCGCGAAGGAAAAGCCCCGCGCCGGTTCGTCGAGCTGGGCGGAGGACACGCCGAGATCGAAGGCGATGCCGTCGGCCGGCGCAAAGGCCTCGTCGGCCGCGATGCCTTCCATTTCGGAAAAGCGCGCGCGGCGGAAGCGGAAGCGCTCTCCGCAGTCCCGCCCGAGCGCGGCGGCCGCGCGTTCCGCCGCCGGGTCGCAGTCCAGCGCCAGCACCCGGCAGGGCGCCGACGCCAGCAGCGCGCGCGAGTAGCCGCCGCGGCCGAAGGTGGCGTCCACATATTGCCCGCCCGCGCGCGGGCCGATGGCGGCGACGACCTCCGAAGCCATGACCGGGATGTGCCCGCCGGCGGTCACGGCTCTGACTCCGACTGGAGGAAGCCGCCGAAGCGGATGAGCGCCTTGATCTCTTCGTCGAGGTCCGCGGTTACCTCTCCGACCCACTTGTCGTGGGCGGAGGGATTCCAGATCTCGATGATGCCCACATTGCCGATGAAGCGGACGTCGCTTTTGATGCCGCAGACCTTGCGGAAATCCTGCGGAAGCAGGAGGCGGCCCTGCCCGTCGATTTGCGCATCGCGGGAACTGCCGACGAAGAGACTGGCGATCTTGCCGGAGTCGACCGATTTGCCGCTCGCGGTTTTGACATCCTTCAGTTTTTCATGGATGTCTTTAGCCCAGTTCTGCAAATAACTCTCTTCGCAGAAAAAGATGGCTGTGCGGTCGTCGAATACGGGCGCGGCCAGCAACCGCATTTCGGCATCCTGGGGAATCGCACGCCGATGAGCCGCCGGCACAATGACCCGCCCTTTTGCATCCAGTCTGGCGTCGTATTGGCCCGAGACCCGCACCGGAGGCTCCACCTTTCGCAATTGGGCTGAAAGAAACTGCCTCTTTCAACCACTTTGCCGCCACTTACTACCACTTTGCTACCACATTCCTGCTGCTCGTCAAGACTTGCGCAAGAAAAAGTTTGCCGGCGCGAATCGGGAGTCCCTGCGCAGCAGCGGAACAAACAGCGTATCGACTTAGCGCGCCCCTGTTCGTCTTGTGGGTAAGACTAATTCCGCTTACTAAATCCGGTGTGATACCAGCGGTTGAGGTTTGAGACTCATTGAGGGGATTCCCAAGGAGATCGACTTCTGACTCAATGCCGATCCAGCGATTGGAGTATCGGTATGAGGGCAGGGATCCCATTGAGGGAGGATTTCGATGCGGCGCAGT
>JAJDYL010000048.1 GCA_022825195.1 Alphaproteobacteria bacterium | reverse complement strand
GCAGCAGGCCGGCCGGAGGGCGCACCCCTCCCGTCCGCTCGCGCCGGGGGTTGCGGTCCCCAGCCATGCTTTCTGCAGAAAAGCGGAACGGCGGCCCCGGAAGCCGCCTTTCCCTCATGCCTATTCTACACCATTCCTCGGAAAGTCAAGCAGTTTATGGAACAAAAAATGAAAATATCGGACAGTTTTCTCACAATCCGTTGAGCCGGCGGGATAATATCGGTGTTGCCGGATCGGGACCCATGAGGAACAGCGCTCGACCACCGCCCCGGTTCCCGAGTCGAGGCCCGGAACCGCCCTTGAAACTCGACGAAACCCCGACAGGCTGGACCCCGGATCTCCCCCGGATCGTGCTCCAATTGCTGCTTGCGCGGCCTCTTTTCCATGCCCATTCCCCGTTATGCAGCCGAGGCATGAAACTTTTTCAACTCGGCATTTACCTTTTCGCTCCAGCGCCGCTAAGGGGAGTTGTCTGCGACAGGATGACGGTTTCCGGCCGCCGATACCGGGATCGCCGGGTTCGCCGGTTGCCGGCTTGCAGCGCGAGACGGTCATTTCGGGATTGGACGCATGAAGAAAGCGGATATCATCGAGCGGGTTGCCGACCGGGCCGGCTTGAGCAGGGCTGCAGCGGAAGCTGCGGTCAACGCCCTGCTGGCGGCCATCGGAGAGTCGCTGGCCCGCGGCGAAGTGGTGCGCATATCGGGCTTCGGCAGGTTTTCCGTGCGAACCCGGCCGGCCCATACCGGGCGAAATCCGGGCACGGGCGAGAGCATTCCCGTGGCCTGCGCGAAGACCCCGCTCTTCAAGGCCGGAAAGCAGCTCAAGGACGCCGTGAACTAGCGCGCCGGCGCCGTCCGGGATCGGCCCGGCGGCCGGGCCGTCCATCCCAGGGCATGACGCAAGCGGCCGCCCGCCTTGACCGCCGCCCCGGCCGTGCTATCCAGCGGCGGCAATGAGCGGGCTCAGCGACTTCTTCCATATGGGCGGCTATGCCGCTTACGTCTGGCCGGCTTACGGCGCGGCGGCGGCGGTGCTGGCCGGGCTGCTCGTCGAGAGCCTGTCGAGGCTGCGCCGTGCGGAGCGGCGCCTGGCGGCGCTGGAAGCGTCCGGCGACACCCCGGACGATGCGGCCTAAGCGCCGGCGCCTTTTCCTGCTGGTCTCGGCGCTCGCGCTTCTGGGAGGGGCGGCGGCCCTGGCCCTGACCGCGCTTGAGGACACGATGCGCTTCTTCCATTCCCCGAGCGAGGTCGCCGCGGGGACCGTGCCGCCGGGCCGGGAGTTCCGTCTCGGCGGGCTGGTGGAAGCCGGGTCGCTGACGCGGTCCGGCGCCTCCGTCAGCTTTCGCATCGTCGATGGCGTGCACGGCGTCATCGTCCGCTATACGGGGCTGCTGCCGGACCTGTTCCGCGAAGGACAGGGCGTCGTGGCGATGGGCGCGCTCGACGACGGGCGGACCTTCCGCGCCACGCAGATCCTTGCCAAGCATGACGAAAACTACATGCCGCCGGAGGCTGCGGAGGCGCTCCTTCGCGCAGGCAAGGCGGACGGCTCGTGACGGCCGAGCTCGGCCATTTCGCGCTGGTGCTGGCGCTGGGCCTCGCCCTCCTGCAGGCGACCCTGCCGCTCTACGGAGCCGCGCGCGGCAAGCCGGGGCCGATGGAGCTCGCCCGGCACACGGCGCTCGGGCAGTTCATCCTCACGGCCATCGCATTCGGCGCGCTTGCCAGGGCCTATGTGCTGTCCGACTTCTCGGTCACGGCGGTCGCGCAGAACTCCCATTCCCTCAAGCCCCTGCTCTACCGCCTGACCGGCGTGTGGGGAAACCACGAGGGGTCGCTGCTGCTCTGGCTGCTGATCCTGACGCTGTTCGGCGCGCTGGTGGCGGCGTTCGGCGGCGGCCTGCGCAAGACCCTGCAGGCCCGCGTGCTCGCCGTCCAGGCGATGATCGGCGCGGGCTTCCTCGCCTTCACGCTTCTCACCTCCAATCCCTTCGCCCGCGTCTGGCCGCCGCCGCTCGACGGCGCGGGCCTGAACCCGCTGCTGCAGGACCCGGGCCTCGCCTTCCATCCGCCGCTGCTCTATTTCGGCTATGTCGGCCTCTCGGTGGCGTTCTCCTTCGCCGTCGCCGCGCTGCTCGAAGGCCGGGTGGACCGGGCCTGGGCGCGCTGGGTGCGGCCCTGGACGCTCGCGGCCTGGGCGGGGCTCACCGCCGGCATCGCGCTCGGAAGCTGGTGGGCCTATTACGAGCTCGGCTGGGGCGGCTTCTGGTTCTGGGACCCGGTGGAGAACGCCTCCTTCATGCCCTGGCTGGCGGCCACGGCGCTGCTGCATTCGGCCATTGCGGCCGAGCGGCGCCAGGCGCTCCGGTCCTGGACCGTGCTGCTCGCCATCGTCGCCTTCTCGCTGAGCCTGCTCGGCGCCTTCCTGGTGCGCTCGGGCGTGCTGACATCGGTGCACGCCTTCGCGACCGATCCCGAGCGCGGCGCCTTCATCCTCCTGCTGCTCGCCGTCGCCACCGGCGGCGCGCTTGCCCTCTACGCCTGGCGCGCGCCGGCGCTGGGCACGGGCGCGCCCTTCCGGCCGGTCTCGCGCGAGGGCGCACTGCTGCTGAACAACCTCATACTGGTCACCGCCTGCGCGACGGTGCTGCTCGGCACGCTCTATCCACTGTTCCTCGACGCGCTCGACGCCGGCAAGGTCTCCGTCGGGCCGCCCTATTTCGCGGCGACCTTCGTGCCGCTCATCGCCCCGGCGCTGGTTGCGATGGCGGTCGGGCCGATGCTCGCCTGGAAGCGCGGCGACCTTGCCGGCGCGCTCGGGCGGCTCTGGCTGGCGGCGCTGGGGGCCGCGCTCGCCGCCGGCGGGGCGCTCTCCTACGGCGAAACGCTGGCCGCGCTCGGGCTCGGCGCCGCCGCCTG
>JAJDYL010000204.1 GCA_022825195.1 Alphaproteobacteria bacterium | reverse complement strand
ACTGCGCCGCATCGAAATCCTCCCTCAATGGGATCCCTGCCCTCATACCGATACTCCAATCGCTGGATCGGCATTGAGTCAGAAGTCGATCTCCTTGGGAATCCCCTCAATGAGTCTCAAACCTCAACCGCTGGTATGAGTTGATCGCCCTGTTTGCATTGCAGATCGCCGTGGTGGGGTTCCTGTGGACCCTGCACAGGGATATGGCGAACATTCGCGAGCGCATGGCGAAACTGGAAGGCGTCGTCGAGACCCTGCGCGATACCATAGTCGGCAAACAGGTTCAGTCGTTTCCCGTCGGGCCGCGCCGCCCCGCGAGGTGGCGGGCGACGCTGCGGGCGTCCTCGCCGACGCCCCAGAGGATGCCGGACTTGCGCCATGTCATCCAGTTGAGCCCGGCGAAGTAGAGGCCGGGACAGGCGCTCACCCCGCCCGGCGCCACGGGATAGCCGGCCTCGTCCAGGACCGGGGCCTCGATCCAGGAGAAGTCGTGGCGGTAGCCCGCGGCCCAGACAACGCTCCCGATGCCCGCCGCGGCAAGGTCCAGTTCCCGCAGGACTTCCGGCATGGTCCCGTCGGCCGGCGGGCCGCCGGCAAGTTCTTCCGGGGTCGGCGGCGGCGCGTCGATGCCGTGCTCCCGGATATGCCGGTCGAACTCGCCGACGATCCGGTCCGCGAACTCGTCCGCGAAGCGCATCTCGGCGTGCAGCCCGCCGTCGAACGACGCACGCTCGCCGTCGCAATCCGTCAACCGGCCGAGCAGGCGGATGCCGCGCCGGTGGAAGTCGTGCAGGCTGAGCGTGCAGCCGCCGTTCCGGCCTGTCAGATGCGGGTCGGCCCGGAAGCGCAGCGCGGGATTGTCCAGCATGTCCGGGGTCCGGTCGAGATAGCCCATGTCGCGCTGCCAGGCGATGCAGTCCCGCCCCCGCCAGCGCCTCGGCAGCCGTCCCGCGCGGCCGACGCAAAGCCAGACATCGCGGCCCGCCTCGTGCAGCTCCCCGGCGATCTGGCAGCCGGTCTGCCCCGCGCCCACGACCATGACGCCGCCCGGCGCCAGCATGCCGGGGCGCTTGTAGCCGTCGGCCGCAAGCTGCTCGATGCGGCGCGGCAGGTGGGCGGACACGGCCGGGATGTTCGGCGTCTGGTAGGTGCCGGTCGCCACGACGACATTGCCGGCGGCGCAAGCGCCTTCGCTTGTCTCCACCGCGAAGCCGCCGTCCAGGGGCCGCACGCGCCGCGCCTCTACCCCGCAGCGCACGGGCGCGCCGAAGGACTCCGCCCATTGCTCGAAATGGCGCACCAGTTCGTCGCGCGCGAGGAAGCCGTCCGGGTCGCCGCCCGCATATTCCGCGCCGGGAAGCGCGATCGACCAGTTCGGCGTGACGGTGCAGAAGGAATCCCAGCGCCGCTCGCGCCAGCTCGCAGCGATGCTCGAACGCTCCAGCACGACATGTTCGACGCCGAGGCGGGTCAGGAACCGGCTGACCGCGAGGCCGCCCTGCCCGGCCCCGATGACGACCGCGTCGAAGTGCGGCCCGGCCGCCGCCACCTCCGGGCTACTCGCCCGCGCTGAACTTCACGAAATCGAGCGGCGGCGGGTCCTGGCCCGCATGCGAGAGCATGTGGTGGGTCTGCCCGCGATGGTGGATCTGGTGCTGGAACAGGTTGGTGAGGCAGCGCCGGAGCGGCAGGCTGAAATATTCGCCGGTCTCCACCGTGTCGAAGGAAAGCGTCCCGTCGAGTTCGGCCGGGTCCAGCCCGTCGGAATAGCCGACATACCAGCGGTCCTGGGCAGCGTGCGCCTTGCGCAGTTCCGCGAAGTCCTCATGGAGGATTTCGTCGAGCCGCGTGAAGGTGGTCGGCTTTTTCTCCAGCCGTTCGCGATAGATCAGGTCGGAGAGGAGGATGTGGTTGAGCGTCGCGTGGATGGAGCGGAAGAAGCCCCGCCGGTCGAGAATGCGCTCCTCGTGCGAGAGCGCCGCGCAGGCCGCATACAGCCGCTCGTTGGCCCAGGCGTTGTAACGGGCGGCGGTGGGTAGATCGACAAGCATGGGAAGACGTCTCCAGCCCCGAAGGCCGGCGACTATAGGGGCGGTTCCCGCCCGCTTGCAACGCGCCGCCATTCCACCGAGACCGGCAGCGGGTTCGCGGCCCTTCTCCCGGGCGCCGAGGTCGAGATCATGGCCCCGGCCGCGCATTTTTCGGCCCTTCCGCCCTGCAAGCCCCGGGGCCCGGCGATCCTGGCCGCCGAGGGCGACGACCCGGTCTGCGACGACCCGCCGGGCACCGACCCGTCGGCAAGACTCCGGAACCGGGGCGCTAGGAAACCGGGGCGAAGCGCGTGATGACGGTGGTGTGGGTCTCGACGAAATAGAGCGTCCCGTCCGCGGCGCCGGCGACCCCGTGCGGCATGACCGCCACCGGCTTGCAGCTGCCGACGATTTCGCCGTCCGCGGCCAGCGCGGTCACGCGCGGGACCTGGTCCGAGACGTAGATCCGCTGCCCGCCGTCGATGTGAATGTCCATCGGCTTGTAGAACGGGCCGAACTCCTCGAGATAGTCGCCGTCGGACGAGAAGACCTGGACGCGGTTGTTTTCCCGGTCGCCCACCAGAACCCGCCCGTCGCCGAGCACGCCGATGCCGTGCGGCGTGGTGAACGCGCCGGGGCCGCTGCCCCGCCCGCCCCAGCTCCGCAGCAGCGCGCCGTCGGGCGCGAACCGGTGGACCATGGTGTTGCCGTAGCCGTCCGAGACATAGAGGTCGCCGCCCGGTCCGACCGCGACATCGGTCGGGTGGTTGAACGGCGCCTGGGTCCGGGGGCGGTGCCGCTCGCCCAGCGCCAGCAGCAGCTTGCCCTCGGTGTCGAACACGAGCACCTGGTGCGCGTCCCGGTCCACCACCAGAACCCGCCCGTCCGGCGCGACGGCGATCCCGTGCGGGTCGGCGATCTCGCCATCGCCCCAGCTTCTGACGAAATTCCCCTCCGGGTCGAACACCAGAACCGGGGTCGAGCGCCGCTGGCAGACATACAGGTTGCCGCCGGCATCGACCGCGCATTTGCTGATGATGCCGACCGGAACATGCTCCGGCCACCGGCCCCAGGGCCGGTCGATCCGGTAGCGCTGCTCGCCCAGCACGGCGAACAGATTGCCGTTTCCCGTCTCCATTGCCGTCTCCTCCCTGCGGCGCGCCGCGTTCAGGCTTCGGGTTCCGCCCGCCCGGTCCAGCTCCGGCGGATGGCCTCGCATTCCGCCGTCCGCACGCCGGTCTCGATCTCCAGCGAGCGCCCGGTCAGCTCCAGCAGCGCCTCCACGCTGTAGCGACCATAGTCCGTCCGGCGCATTTCCGCATGGCGCGCGCCCAGCACCAGGCGGGCGATCCGCGCTTCCTGCAGCGCCCAGCAGCACATCGGGCAGGGCTCCATGGTGGTGTAGCAGGCGGCGCCGGAAAGGTCCCGGCTGTCGAGGTTGCGGCAGGCGTCCCTGAGCGCGTCCACCTCGGCATGGCAGGTCGGGTCGCGGTCCGAATCCACGCGGTTGCGCCCGCGCCCGATGACCTTGCCGTCGCGCACGATGACGGAGCCGACCGGGATATTGCCCTCGGCCTTTCCCCGTTCCGCTTCCTCGAGCGCGAGGCCCATGAACCGGTCGCGGTCTTCCACCATGGCGAAGTCCTCCCTGTCGTTGCCGCCGGACCCGCGCCGCCGCGTCACTCGAAATAGAGGATCGGCTGGTCGGCGGCGAGATTGTCGCCGGGAGCGGCCGGCACGGACCTGACCCGTCCCGGACGCTCGGCCCGCAGCACGTTTTCCATCTTCATCGCCTCGACGACGGCGAGCGTCTGGCCGGCCTCGACCTCGTCGCCCTCCGCGACCGCCACCGAGACCAGCAGGCCCGGCATGGGCGAGAGCAGCACCTTCGAGGTGTCGGGCGGCGCCTTCTTCGGCATGAGGCGCGCGAACTGCGCGACCCGCGGCGGCACGGCCCGCACCTTCGCCTGCGCGCCCCGGAAGGACAGCAGCCAGCCGGCGCCGGCCTCCTCGACCCGCACCGCAACCGCTTCGCCGTCGAACCGCCCCGCGAAATGCGCGCCGCCGGGCGGGCGGGCGCCTTCCAGCCGCGCATCCGCGCCGTCGATCTCGAGCCGCAGGCCGCTTTCGTCCGGCTCGGCGGCAATGGCGGCCATGTCGTCGTCGAACAGCACGGCCCAGTCGCGCCGGGCCGGGCCGCCTGCCGCGGCGGTTTCGGCGCCTGCAAGCGCCGTCGCGACGGCGGCGAACAGCGCGCGATGCGCGGCGGCGCCGCTGCCGGAGTCGTAGCCGTCCGGGAACTCCTCGTCGATGAAGGCCGTGCTGAGCCGGCCTTCGGCGAAGCGCGGACGGTCCGCAATCGCGGCGAGGAAGTCGATATTGTGCCCGACGCCGCCGATGGCGAAGCCGCCGAGCGCGCCCGCGAGCCGCAGGCGGGCCTCCTCGCGCGTGGCGCCGTGGGCTGCGAGCTTGGCGATCATCGGGTCGTAGAACATGGTGATCTCGGAGCCCTCGACCACGCCCGTGTCGATGCGCACGCCGCCCTCCTCCGCGGGCGGGCGGAAGGTCTCCAGCCGCCCGATGGAGGGGGCGAAATTGCGCTCCGGCCGCTCCGCATAGACCCGCGCCTCGATGGCCCAGCCGTCGAGGCGGACATCCTCCTGGCCGAAGGCGAGCGGCTCGCCCGCCGCCACGCGCAGCATCTGCTCCACGAGGTCGAGGCCGGTCACCATCTCGGTCACCGGATGTTCGACCTGGAGGCGGGTGTTCATCTCCAGGAAGTAGAAATTGCGCTCCCGGTCCACGATGAACTCGACCGTGCCGGCCGAGCGGTAATCGACGGCGCGGGCGAGCGCGACGGCGCGCGCGCCCATTTCCGCGCGCAGGGCTTCGTCGACGAACGGGCTCGGGCACTCCTCGATCACCTTCTGGTGCCGGCGCTGGATCGAGCATTCGCGCTCGCCGAGATGGACGGCGTTGCCGTGCGCATCCGCCAGCACCTGGATCTCGATATGGCGCGGGTCCTCGACATATTTCTCGACGAACACGCGCCCGTCCCCGAAGGCGCTCGCGGCCTCGTTCACCGTCGAGCCGAACTCCTCCCGGAGCTCGGCGTCGGAACGCGCGATGCGCATGCCCTTGCCGCCGCCGCCGGCAGACGCCTTGACCATCACCGGATAGCCGATCCGGCGCGCGCTCGCGACGGCCGCTTCCGCGTCGGCTGTTTCCCCGGCGTCGCCCGGCACGACGGGGACGCCGGCCTCCTCCGCGAGCCGCTTGCTCTCGATCTTGTCGCCCATGGCGGCGATGGCGGCCGCACCCGGCCCGATGAAGACCAGCCCCGCCGCTTCCACGGCCTCGACGAAGCCCGCATTCTCGGACAGGAACCCGAAGCCCGGATGGATCGCCTCCGCGCCCGTGTCGAGCGCCGCCCGGACGATGCGCGCGCCGTCCAGATAGCTTTGCGCGGGCGCGGAGGCGCCGATGGCGACCGCCTCGTCCGCCATGCGCACATGCAGGCCGTCGGCGTCGGCCTCGGAATAGACGGCCACCGTGCCGATCCCGAGGCGCCTGGCGGTCCGCGCGATCCGGCAGGCGATCTCGCCGCGGTTGGCGATCAGTATCCTGGCGAAGGGAGGCCTGCCGTCGCCCATCGATCCGTCCGCCTCAGGCCTCGATGACGGCGACTTCCTGGCCTTCCTCGACCGGCTCGCCTTCCTCGACCAGAATCTCGGCGACCCGGCCCGCCCGGGGAGCGCCGACCGGAATTTCCATCTTCATCGACTCCAGGATGATGACCGGATCGTCTTCGGCAACCTCGTCGCCCACGCCCGCCTCGATCTTGAACACCGTCCCCGGAATCTCGGACAGCACCGGCACCGCCGCCATGAACCCAGCCCCCTCGCTCTCGCCCCTCCCTGTTAGGCTGAAGGGGCGAAAAGCGCAAGAAGGCGCGCGCGGCTCCGGGCCGGCCGCCTCCGCAACGGCCCCGTCACCCGCATTCCGCCCGCCGGGACCCCGGAAGGTGTCAGGTCGCGGTAGGGACGCCGGTTTCCCGGCGCCCCCCGCACAGATCCGGACGTGCGCGCTAACGCATCCGGCTCCTACCTCGGGTAGTGACGGCGAAGCGCACGCTTGGCCACGGGTGCCGGGTCCGGGGTTTGGGCCAGTA
>JAJDYL010000128.1 GCA_022825195.1 Alphaproteobacteria bacterium | reverse complement strand
GGCGGCGCTGGATCTGAGGGGCCATGTGGAGCCGGGCGAGTTCCGGCGGGTGCTGCAGGGCCATGTGCCGGGCACGGACATCCGGCTGGGCCGGCTTCGCGACGGCGAGCACGAGCACCGGCCCGGTATCGACATCACGCTGTCTGCGCCGAAATCCGTCTCGCTGGAGGCGCTGCTGGGCGGTGCGGGCGCGGCCAGGGCGATGCGCGCGCACGATGCGGCGGTGCGCGCGACGCTGGATTTCATCGAGACGCGGCTGTTGCGGACCCGTCGCTGGAGCCGGGAGGAGCGGCGCTCGGTGCAGGTGAACGCGCCCATGCTTGTGGCGGCGACCTTCCGGCACATCACGAGCCGCAACAACGACCCGCAGCTTCACACGCACTGCGTGATCGCGAACATGACGCGCGACGGCGGGCAGTGGCGGAGCGCCGAGATCGGCCTGCTGCGCCGGTCGGAGAAGCTGATCGGGGCCTTCTACCGCAACGAGCTGGCGCACGGGCTCCGGAAGGCGGGGTTCGCGCTGCGTCCGTCGATGATCGGGCGCGTGCCGGGTTTCGAGATATCGGGCTGGCCGCGGGCGGCGCTGGAGGCGTTCTCGAGCCGCCGGCGGCAGATTCTGGCCTACATCCGGGATAAGGGCTGGCGCTACGATGCGCGCACGGCGCAGGCGGCGACGCTCGCGACCCGAGCACGCAAGAACGAGCCGCGCCGGGCGGAGCTGGAGGCGCTGTGGCGGGATTTCGCGGAGGAGCACGGGCTTGCCAAGCGGACGCTCCGGAAGATCGGGGTGCGCCGCCCGGAGCCGCCGACGGCGCTCGAGATCGCCTGGCGGGCGCTGGAGCAGCTGGAGGAACGCGCGAGCGTGTTCCCGGCGCGCGACGCTCTGGCGCTGGCTCTTGCGCATACGCCCGGCCTCTACCGGCTTGAAGAGATCGAGGGGGCCTTTGCCGAGCTTCGGCGGGACAAGCACCTGCTGCCGGCGATCCGGCGCGGGGTGAGCGAGGCGTGGACGACGGCGCGGGCGGCGGGCGCCGAGCGCGAGGTGCTGATGCGCATGAGGGCGGGCATGGGCGCGGTGAAGCCGCTGGCGGCGGGTCCCGTGGCCGGAGACGTCCTTGAGGGCTTGAGCGAAGGCCAGCGCGAGGCGGTGCGCCTCGTGCTGGAGAGCCGCGACCGTGCGGTGGGGGTGCAGGGCCATGCCGGCAGCGGCAAGACGGTCATGCTGCGATGCGCGGCCTCGCTGGTGGAAGGGCGGCGCGTGCTCGGGCTGGCGCCTTCGGCCTCGGCGGCGCGGACGCTCTCGCGCGAGACGGGCCTCGCCTGCCGGACGCTGCAGTGGTTCCTCGCGCGTTGCGAGGAGGTGGCGGACGAGGTCGCGGACAGACGGACGCTGGCCGCGCTGAAGGACCGCTATGGCGGCGCGGTGGTGGTTGTGGACGAGATGTCGCTTGCGGGCACGGCGCAGGCGCGGTCGCTGCTGAGGATCGCGGAGCGCCTCGATATCGCCCGCCTCGTGCTCGTGGGCGACAGGCGTCAGCTGCGGGGCGTGGAGGCGGGCCAGCCCTTCCGGCAGATGCAGCAGGCGGGCATGAGCGTCGTGGAGTTGGACGAGTTGCGCCGGCAGCGCGACCCGGACCTGAGGGCGGCGGTCGCGGAGATGATCGAGGGCGAGCCGGGCGCGGCGCTGGAGCGTCTCGGGAGCAATCTCCGGGAAGTGCCGGCGGAGGAGATCGCGGAGATGGCGGCCGGTCTCTGGCTCAGGCTGTCGGCCGACGCGCGGGCGGGGACGGCTCTGCTGGTGCCGACGCGCGCGCTCAGGGCCGAGGTCGAGGCGGCGGTGCGCGAGGGGCTGGAGGCCGAGGGGGCCTTGCGCGGGCGCGCCATGGAACTCGATATCCTGGTGCCGCTCAACCTGACCCGCGCCGAGACCGGCGACCCGCGCAACTGGCGCGAGGGCGACATCGCGCTCTTCAACCGAGACATGAAGCACTACCGCATCCGCAAGGACGACGCCTGCACGGTGATGGAGGTGGAGGAGGACCGGGTGCGCCTCGCCCATGGCGACGGCCGGCCGCGCCATCTGAAGCCGGGGAGCGACCTGCGCTACCGGCTCGACCTGTTCGAGGCGAGGACGCTCGCCGTCCGCGAGGGCGAGCGGCTGCGCTGGACGCGCAACGACAAGGAGCGCGGCCTCGTCAACGGGGACCGGCTGGAGGTGCTGGAGACAGGCGCCAGGTCGCTCCGCATGCGCCTCTCCGACGGGCGCGAGATGCAGTTCGCCCTGGACGACCCGCAACTGCGGCATCTGGCATACGCCTATGCGTCCACCGTGCATGCGGCGCAGGGGCAGACGCACGACCGGGTGATCGCGGTGCTGGACACGGGAGCCGGGCCGCTGGTGAACCGGCAGACGCTCTATGTGCAGCTGAGCCGGGCGCGGGAGCAGGCGCTGGTGCTGACCGACAACCGCGAGCAGCTTGTCGAGACGCTGGAGGCGAACACGGGCGAGCGGCTGACGGCGCTGGAGGCGATCGGCGAGTCGATGGTGGAAACGGCCGCGGAGGTCCCGGCGAAACCCGCCATCCGTGCGGAGAGCGCCGTCGCGTTCCTGGACGGCCTGCGGGCGGAACGGGAGCGCCGGGCCGGGTCCGAGGCGGCGCTGGCCCAGGCGGAGACGGCGCTTGCGGCGGCGCGGGCCCTTGCGGAGGAGGCCCGACGCGCGTTTGCCGCCCTGCCGGCGGGCGGGCTGGCGGACAGGCAGGCGCTGCGGGAGCGGATTGCGGCGGCCGAACGGCTGGGGGACGCGGAGGCCGGCGTCGCCGCCGCCGCCGGGGCGTTCGCGGAAGCGGCTGCTGCTGCCGGCCGCGCGCCCGGCGGGGACGGTATCGGGACGGCGGCGACGGGCCGGTCCGCCATGCAGGTGCGGCTCCGGGCCTGGCGTTCCCTTGACGCGGCGCTGGCGGCGGCCGATGCGGCCTGGGAGCAGCTGGCGCCGGCCGGGGCGCTGTCCGACAGGGAGATCGACACGGCCTCTATAAAGCGCCACGGCGCGGCCGCCCGGGAGGCGGCGACGGCCTTCAGCGCTCTGGCCGGCAGGGCTCTGGTGGCGGGCGAGGCGGCGCTGGGGCGTGATGCCCGGGCGCGGCAGCGGGCGCTCGATCTGCAGGTGCAGTACTGGATCTACAGGCTGACCGGGCGCCGGATCTCCGAGGCGGCGCGCGCGGAGCGGGAGATGGCGCCGCCGCTGACCGCGGCGGACGTGCAGGCATGGCGGCGGCTGCGGGGGTGGCGGGCATCGGCGCATGGCGGGGCGTCCGCCATCGCCGAAACGGTCGCGGACGCCCTCGAAGCCGGGTCTCCCGAGGCAGCAGCCGAATGGCGCGACCGGTCGGAGCGGCACCGGGATCGGGCCATGACGACAGGAGGCGCGCAGACGGCGTTCGACCGTCTGGAGGCGCGCATCCTGACCGCGGCGGCCGCGCCGGAGGATGCGGCGGCATGGGGTGCGGCGGTCGAGGCGGCGGAGGCGGTCATGGAGGGCGCGGGCCGTGCGCTCCGGGAGGAGGCGAAGGCGGCCGCCGGCAGGGCGGCACGCCGGGAGGAGGCCGAGGCGGCCCGCGGCTGCCAGAGCATCCGCGACGCCTTCAACGAGGCCGACGCCGCCGCCGGCGGGGGCGCCCTCATCTACCGGCCCGGCATCGAGCCGCTGGGTGCCGAGGCCGCGCGGCTGCTCGCGAACCCCCGGCTCTCCGGCGACGACCGCCGCTACCTCGAGCAGTTCCGGGCGGTGATCGAAAGCGAAATCCGTGTCCGCGGCATGATGCGGGACGCGATCGGGCGGGCCCGGGCCCATCTCCAGGCATACCCCGCCATTCTCGACCGCGCCCTTGCCCCCGAACCGCCGCCTGCCCCGGAGGAACCGGCTCCCCGTCCAGGGCTCGTCGGCCGCGCCCGCCGGCTGTTCCGGGCCGAAGAGGACAGTCCCGCCCACCCGGCGCCCGCACCCGCGCCCCGGGCCCTCAACGACGTCGATCCGGATTACCGCAGGTGGGACGTCCGGGCGGAGCAGTTCGTCAATACCTTCCGCAACTGGCGCGCCATCGACGACCCCGCCCACCGCGACCATCTCGACCGCCGCTGGATCGACATGGCCGACCTCACGGCCGAGATCGAGGCGATCCGCCGCGCCGCCCGCGATCCGAAGGCGCAGCCCCACAGGATCGAACTCCCGGACGCCGGCGCGTTCGCCGCCGCCGACCAGCGCCACGACGCCGACCGCCTCGACATCCTGCTGCGCGCCGTCACGAGGCCCGAAGAGGAGCGCGACCGCGATGCGCTGGTCGAACTCGCCCGCAGGAACCGCGCCTGGCCCGAAGAGACCCGCGCCGCCTTCCGGCGCCATGTCCGCGAGGCCGTCGATCCCGACGACAGGCTCTCCCTGTTCCGGCTGGCGCGGGGCCTGCCCGCCGATCTCGCCCGGAGCTTCGAAAACCTCTCCGAGGAATGCTGGCGGCACATGGGCGAGGCCCTCGGGCGGCGCCAGCAGCTCACAAGGGGGCACGGCCTCTCATACTGAGGCGCAAGCGCGCTGCGCCCCCTCGCGCGCAGGCTGAAGGCGGCCTTCGGGACCGACGCCGAACAGGGCGCCTCTGCCAAAGACACGGTTCATCGTCAGCGCTATCGAGACACCCTGGACCCCGCGGCGTGCCTCACTTCAGCGAGAGCAGCGGCGTGGCGCCGTCGTCGAGCACGGTCGTCGGCAATACGCCGTTCCAGCGCTTGGCGCGGGTCAGCTCTATATAGCGCGGCGAGCGGGCCAGCTGCCCGGTCACCAGCCGGATCGCCTCGGCCTCGGCGGCTGCCTCCGTGGTGACCCGGAACGCCTCCGCTTCCGCCTCGATGCGCTTGGCACGCGCATTCGCCTCGGCGCTGTTGACCGCTTGCAGCGCGATCAGCCGCTGGCGCTCCAGCGCATGCTTCTCACGCTCGGCGTTCTCGCGCGAACGCTCCTTCTCCAGCACCGCCTCGGCATATTGCGGCGGCAGTTCGATATTCTCGATCTGCGGCGAGTTGATGGTGACCGGGAAAATCTCGAGTTCGGCCGTCATGTTGCTCATGATGGCGGCGACGGCGTCCTGGCGGTTGCGGATCAGGCGGTCTGCGGGAAATTTCGACAGCGCCGCCTTGGCGGCCGAGCGCAGCTTGGGATCGAGGATACGGGCCTCGAACTGGTCGAGCCCGCCATAGGCGATAAAGAGGTCCATGGCGGACTCGCGGTTGACGGTCCAGTTGATGGAGACGCTGGCGGTGATCGGGAGCTGGTTCTCGGTGGCGGCGCGCAGTTCCTCGACATTCTTGCGCTGCCGGACCTCGATCTTCTCGATGCTGTCGGCGACCGGAACGATGAAGTGGAAGCCGGGGTCGAGTTGGGCAACGGCCTTGCCCCAGCGCTTGACGATGCCGACATGGCCCTCGTCGATGATGGTGACGCCGAAGGCGACGAGGAACAGCAGTACGACGGCGCCTGTGGAGACGGGAATGAACAGGCCGCGCCGTTTCCTTTTCCGGGCGTTCGGGTCTGTCTGCGGGTCGGTTGTCATGCGGTCGATCTCCTTTTCCGTGTTCGGGGTCCCTGCGGCGGCGATCCGGTTCGTCATCGGTTGCGTTGCTCAGTAAGATACGATAACGTCGTTATCGCTTGTCAAGACAACCCGCCGCCGCAGGAACCGCCATGCCCGAGGAAATGACCGCGAACCGCCTGGCGCCCGTGCCGCCCCGGACGGAGTGGTTCGCCGGCATCGAGAGCGGCCACAACCGCAGGGGCTATCTGCGCGATGTCGGGGAGTTCATGGACCATGCCGGCCTGCGCGAACCGGAGGAGTTGCGGGATGCGGCCCCGGAGCAGGTGGAGGCGTGGCGCGACGAGCTGCTTGAGCGCCCGCTCAGGCCGGCGACCGTGCGCCGCAAGCTCTCGGCGCTCTCCTCCCTGTTCGACGACCTGCTCGCCCGGGGCGCGGTGGAAGCCAACCCGGTCCGGGGCGTGGAGCGGCCGGTGGACGAGGAGGGCAGGCATGCGGCGCCGGTGCTGACCGGCGAGCAGGCGCGCCGGCTTCTCGACGCACCGCCCGCGGGCACGATCAAGGGGCTACGCGACCGGGCCATCCTGGCCGTCATGCTCTGCCAGGGGCTGACCCGCGAGGAGCTCTGCGGGCTCAGGGTGGACGACCTGGTCTTCATGGACGGCCAGCCCCGCCTGAAGGTCGCCGGCAACCGGGGCCGGATGCGCATTACCGCGCTGCATCCCGAGGCGGGACAGCGGATCGGGGACTATCTCCGCGGGGCAGGCCACGGACTGGACCTCTCCGCTCCGCTCTTCCGCCCGGTGGCCAACAATCGCGGCGGCGGCAGGCTCGACCGCGCGCTCGATCCGGGCTCGGTCTACAGCAATGTCGTGCGTTACCACGCGGACCGTGCCGGTCTCACGCGCGAGGTCGAGGGGCTGTGCGCGCATTCGCTGAGGGCGACGGCGGCCGCGACCGCGCTTCGCGAGGGCGCGCGGCCCGAGGCGGTCAGGGACTGGCTCGGGCACGCCGACCTCGCCGCCACCCTGCGCTACTACCGGCCTCCGGCGAGCGACCGCATCGCCCCGGCCTTGCGCATCTCCTATCCCGGGCCTGCGCCGGACCATGGAGAGCCGCCGCCCTCGGCCGCCGCAGCACGGACGCCCGCTGCATGAGCGCGGGCAATGAAGCATCCGCCGCGGAGACCCCCGCATGAACGCCGTAACGGACTGGCGAAGCCGCGAAATCGAACGGCTCCGCGCCGAGGTCGAGGGCCTTCGCGAGGAGAACGCCGGGCTGCGGAAAGAGCTTGTCGAGGCCCGCAGGATACCGATTCTGGACGTGCCGACCGTGGTGGGTGTCGGCCTGCTCTTCATGCTGGCAGCGCTGCAGACCTGCGAATGGAAATGGAAAAGCGCGGCGCCGGACAACAACACCAGCGGGGAACGAGGCGCCGTTTCCGCCCCGGCGACGCCCGGGACGGGTCCGGCCGCCGGCATGTCCGGCCCGCAGGGCCCGGCATGAACGGCAGGCCCGAAAGCGGAGACGGCGGGATCGAACGGCTGCGCGCCGAGGTGGAGACCCTGCGCGGCACGCTCCGCCGGCTCGAATGCGCCGGCCCGCCCTGCGGGTACCGCTGCCCGTACTGCTCGCATGAACCGCCGCTCTTCAACCGGTTCTCCGCAGGCCTGCTCGGCCTGTCGCTCTCAATATTCGCGTTCTTCGCGATACTCGCGCTGTTAGGATGAGAGGCCCGCCGCCGGACAGTCCCGGGAAACCGGGCGCCGTGTCCGCCCCGGCGCGAGACCGGGACCGGGCGGCGCAAGGGCATGGAACGGGCCCGACCGGCGGCATGTCCGGCCCGGAGAGCCCGGCATGAACGACAGACCCGAAAGCGAAGACGCCGAAATCGAACGGCTGCGCGCCGAGGCCGCCGACCTTCGCGGCAGGATCGACCGCCTCGAAGGCGACCGATGCGGATGCCCGGACTGCCGGCACCCCCCGGTCCGGTCGCACTGGTCGACCTGGCCGGAGTCGCCGTGGTTCATACATCCGATGGCCGCATCCCTGATCAACTTCGTGTCCATCGCGACGATCATATTCGCGATCGTGGCGTTCCTGTGACGGCATCGGCGTCCGGATGGGAGGCCCGGCCCGACAGCGCCGCGAAGACCATGATACTGGTGAGAAATGCGAGTTGACCGAACATCCCCCGGACGGCGGGCTGCCCGTTCGGTGCTACCCGTAAGGCGCGCAGCTCAGGCGGGTCTATGAGGTGATCTGGAACTCCTCGCTCGACCCCGGCAACTTCCAGCGCCATGTGCGCGAGAGCGGGGCCTTCGAGCAACGCGCCCCGCAGCCCCCGCCGAAGGCCGGGCAAGGCGCGCGGCCGGAGCGCGGCCGGCCCGCATCGCTGTGGGCGGCGAGACGGACGGAAGCGGGACGCCCGGCGACGGCAGCCCGAACGCTTGCGAGGCCGGGAGGTTCGTCGCAGGCTGGTGCATTGCTTCCGGCCGGAAACCGACGATAAGGGCCTCTTTGTCCGGCGACAGGCGTGGCGCTCCAGCAGTCAGCGCCGCAGCCGCCAGAGCCCGGTCCAGTGTGGCGAGTGGCCAACGCATGTGCAGCGCAAGCTCACGGCAGGTCGAATCGGACACGGAGGACAGGTTATGCCGGGCGGCAAAGCTGGTCGCTTGTACCCCACGTTCGAGAACGGTGCCTTGACGCAACTCTGAACAGCTTCCATCGTGACCCGGACCAGGGGGGCCTTTCAGGAGCACGTGAACCCGTGACCGGATTCGAGCAGGCATTCGACGACGCGGAACAGGCTGCCGAGGCGGCGCGAAGGGCAGCGGCACGCCTGGTTTCCACAGCAAATGCGGTGAAAAAAGCAGCTCAGACGGGTAATATTGCGGCGATGCGGCGAGAGCAGGGCAAGCTTGGCGAAGCGCTGGACGCGTTGCGGGAAGAGGTCGGACGCGCCGCCGCCTGCTGGCCCTTTTCGGAAGCGGAAGAGGCGGGCTATCTGAAGGAAGGATACGGCCCGGAATTGCTGGAGGCGGCCGCCGGGAAGGGCCTGAGCATTTACGAGCGCGACGGACAGCTCATATCCCCGCCGTCCATCCTTCGGATCCTGCCGGACAGCCGCTCCGTCCAGCTGGACAGGAAACGTATCCCTACCATCCGTCCAAGCTGGCTTGCGGATTTGCTGCTGCGCAACCGGGGCAAATCCAGCGGCTTCACTCCGCAACGGTTTCTGGAGGCGCTCTACTCCGTGTACGCGGACATAACCGGCCCGTCGGCACTGCTGTCCAAACAGGGCGGCGGCGTCGTGCCCCTCGCCCGCATATACCGGCTCATGACCGCCTTGCCAGGCGTCGGCCGCGACTACGACCGGATGGATTTCGGCAGGGACCTCTACATGCTGGATTCAGGAGGGCCGCGCAGAACAAGGAAGGGCGCGGAAGTGTCCTTTTCATCATCCGGAGGTAAGTACCGCCCGCGCGACCTGTTCTATTTCGTCGACCCGGCCGGCGTCAGCATCGACTATTACGGGATCCGCTTCAGGGACGTCGGCGAATGAACAACAGGATTCCGCTTGACGACTGGCTTGCGGTCATCGACCGGGAATATCTGTCCACCTTCATCGGCAACGGTGGCGCGGCCGTCAAGTTTGCTGTTGCGGACGATGACCGCAGGGCGGTGCTGCGCGAAGCGTTGAAGTCGCATGGCGAATCGCACGGATACCTGTTCGTGGGCCTGGATGCGGCGACATGTCGGGCCTATATGCCGCAAGACCTGTTTTTCGGCGTTGCACGCCAGGTCGATTGGCGGTTGCTGGCCCGCCGCGTGATCCTGGGCTTCCTGGCCGAAGAAGGCTTCGCCATCGAGGGCATCGAAGCGAAGGACCCGGACGCGGTCGAGACGGCTATCGCCGGAAACGCCTCCGGGCGGGATTATGCGCGCGGTGTGCTGAGGCCGTACCTTGAAAACCGGATTTTCAGGAATGCCGACCTCGCCAAGGCTTTTCGCATCGCCATGCTGCATCTCTGCCGTTTCGAGCTCCAGCAAGCAGCCGGGACCGACGGGTACGCCGGCCAGGCGCTGCTGGATTGGCTGACCGGAGAGGACAGCAGGATCGGACAATTGCGCGACTTCCAGATCCGGACTCGGATCGACCGCACGACAGCGCGGTATTTTCTGGAGTCCGCCTGTCACTGGATGAGGCAGGCCGGTCATGCCGGCACGATCGTCTATCTGGACAATGACCGCGTGACCGTGGGACGAAATCCGCGAGACGGACTGAGATACTATACTAGGGCGATGACGCTGGACCATTACGAGGTTCTGCGGGAGTTCATAGACGGCACGGACCGGCTGGCCGGCGTGTTGCTGGCAGTAGCAACCGGTTACGAGTTCCTGAACGACGATCCCGTCAGAGGCCGGGGCTGGGGCATTTACTCCGCCCTGCGCACGAGGATCATGGACGATGTCCGTGACAGGAATGTGGTCAATCCCGTTTCGTCTCTGGTCAGAATATCCTGAACGAGGAGCCAGCCTCTGCCATGACCGTGCCATCGGACAAGGCGGCAAACGTCGCTGCCAGACGCGCGATAGAGGCGCTCCGGAGCGGGGTGCCCAACCGGGATGCGGTGCGGGAGCTCGGGAGCAGCCAACCGGATGCCGAACAGCAATTTTCCCGAATGCTGGAGGGAGCTGCCGACTTCGCGCGGCCCTTGCCCGTTGCCCGCGGAATGCTGATTTCAGGAGACTTCGGCGCCGGAAAATCTCATCTTCTGGCTCACTTGGAGCAGATGGCGCTTTCGAAGAACTTCGTTACGAGCCGGGTGGTGATAAGCAAGGAAACGCCGCTCTACGACTTGGGAAAGGTCTACTCTTCCGCTGTCGACAGCGCCAGGATTCCGGACCGGAACGGGCGCTTCATCGAAGAACTGTCGCTCGCCCTGAAGCCCGGGAGTGAAAATTACGACCTGTTTTCCGGAGCCATTGCCAGTGCCGCGCTGGACGGCCAGTTGAGCATGATGTTTCCTGCAACCCGTATCGTGCACGAGCGGTCGCACGATCAGGAAATCCTGAATGAAATCGAGTCGTTCTGGGCCGGAGACAGAATCGCGGTTGCAACCGTAAGGAGAGGCTTGCGATCGATCGGCGAGGCGCACAACTACCGCTTTTCAGCGCCGCGGGCTGCGGAACTCCCGCTGCAGCGGCTGCGGTTCGCCGCCGAACTCATCCGGGGGACAGGATACAAGGGATGGGTCGTGTTCATGGACGAGATCGAGCTGATCGGCAACTACTCGATATTGCAGCGGGCCAGATCCTATGCCGAACTTGCGCGCTGGACGGGATGCGCCTCGGGGGAAGGCTATCCCGGCCTGATTGCCGTCGGGGCGGTCACGGACGATTATTCGTCGACGGTCATCGGAGCGGACGGGAAGCAGGACAGGGACAGGATCGGCCCCCGGTTGCAGCAAAGCGCGCGCTACGGGAGTCTGGTCGAAGCCGCCGAGGCCGGCATGACTGCACTGGAGCGGGACGTAATCGAACTGAAGCCGGTCAGAGACGCTGACGTGGCTGCGGTGCTGGAGAAATTGCGCGGCGTTTACGAAAGGGCCTACGACTGGCAACCGTCCCCGGCCTCAAGGACTTCGGAAAGCGCGGGACACCGGAACCAGATTCGTTACAAGGTCCGGGCGGCGATCAACGAATGGGATTTGCTGAGGCTGCGTCCCGGCTATCGACCGGACATCGAGACCGAGGAGTTCCGACACAGCTACGAAGAAGATTCGCAGCTCGAAAGGCCGGCCGCGGACGATGCGGAATAGCGGCTGACAGTAACCGGGCGGGACTCCGGAATGGCAGGTGGGTCGAATGCGGCCTGTGCCCGGGCGGACGTCGTGGCCTGGCTGCGGATTGTGAAGAGAAGCAGTTCCAAAGGGGATCGCCTGGCGCTGCTGGAGACCTCACCGGAAGGAAAGCCTCTCGGCTTCGGATTTGCACGCGCCCGGCGGGCGGCAGTCGCAAGAGTAGCCGGGGCGCTGCTCGAGGCGGCCGGACATACGCCGTCCCTGGTCGTGGCATTGGCCGGCGAGTTGGCGCCTTACGAACTGGAAGATGCCCCGCAACTGTCTGTGCCGCTCTGCCTTGTAGGCCCGGAGGGCGGGAAGTCCGGTTACAGTTTGCGCTGGACGGGGGAACCGCCCGAACCTGATTCTCCTGCCGGCCGGGCCTTGTCGGTGCTGATAGCCCAGCGCAGGCCGTTCGAGCCTCTGGAGCGGGCGGCCACGGGACTGAACGTGGCCTTCGCCGATGCGCGGGTGCGGCAGGCGGCGTGCATTGCCGGGCTCGACCTGTTGCTTTCCTTGCCGGTGGAAGCCTCCGGGCCGGCAGACGACGCCGGGACGGCCCTGGACGAGCGACTGCGCTCCGTGCTGGCCGTGCCGCGCGAGCCTGCAGTCGCCAGGCCGGACCTCAAATTGAAGTGGGCGGGCGAACTGATGCCCTTCCAGCAGGATGGTGTGAGGGCGCTGTTGGAGATGGACCGGCTTCTGCTGGCGGACGACATGGGGCTTGGCAAGACCGTACAGACCGTCGCCGCGTTGCGGATCCTGGCGGCGCGGGGCGAAGCGGGCCCCAGCCTCGTGGTTGCGCCGGCAAGCCTGCTCGACCAATGGCGGCGGGAACTGGCCAAGTGGGCGCCGGAGCTTTCCGCCATCGTGGTGCGCGGACCAGCGGACGACCGGACATGGCAATGGCAGGCCGACAAGGATGTCGTTCTGTCGAGCTACGAGACACTGCGCGCCGACGCCGGCCGTCTGTCAGCGTTGCGACCTCCGGGAGAGCACTGGAGCTCCGTCGTGGCCGACGAGGCGCAACGGATCAAGAACCGCAACGATACCAGTCGGGCTATCAAGCGTCTTGCGAGAATGCGGTCCTGGGCGCTCACCGGAACGCCGATCGAGAACCGCGAGGACGAACTGGCCTCCATCATGGAATTCGTGGACCATGATGGCGGGGAGCGACCCCTCCAATACCGTCCCGGTCCCGCATTGCTCCGGCGCCACCGGGAATTGCAGCTTCGCCGCCGCAAGGGCGATGTGCTGGCCGACCTGCCGCCGAAGCTCGAGTCCCGCCTGACATTGGCGCTCCGCCCCGAACAACAGAGGAGTTACGACCGGGCGGAACAGGAAGGCATCGTTTATCTCAGGTCGCTGGGCGCCAGCGTCACCGTTCGCCATATCCTCGAATTGATCACCCGCCTGAAGCAGATATGCAACTTCGACCCGCAGACGGGCGTGTCCGCCAAAATGGACGACATCGAGGAGAAACTGCGGGAAGTCTCGTCTCGCGGGCACAAGGCGCTGATTTTCTCGCAATACGCCAACGAAATATCGGGAGTGAAAGCGGCAGCGCTCCGGTTGAAGGAGTTCGATCCGCTCGTGCTGACAGGCGAAGTGCCGGTCGAGGCGCGTCCTCGCCTTGTGGAACGGTTCAGGACCTCGGATCGGCACAGGGTCATGGTCGTGTCGCTTCGCGCGGGCGGGGTCGGCCTCAATCTTCAGGAGGCCTCTTATGTGTTCCATCTGGATCGCTGGTGGAACCCCGCGGTCGAACGGCAGGCAGAGGACCGGGCACACCGTATCGGCCAGACGGTCAAGCTCAATGTCGTCAAGTACATCTGCGCCGACACCATCGAGGAGCGCATAGATGGGATCCTCATCGGCAAGCAAGAGTTGTTCGACCGCATCGTGGACGATGTCTCGCTTGACCTGTCGAAGCAGCTGACGCGCCGCCAACTTCTCGCCCTGTTCGGACTGTAGGACGAAACCGGATCCCGATCAGGGCAAATGTTGTCGCTCACCGGAGGCCACCGTAACCGCCTGTTCTGTAGAATACCTTCAGGTACTTGTAGAAGAAGGCGAGTTCGCGCTTGATGGCGTTGCGCGCGGCGCGGTTTCTGCCTGACTTGTCGCGGAGGTAGCAGCGCCCGTATGACCCTGGCGCTGCCGTGCGGGTCGGCCGGGGGTTCGGGCTCATCGCCCGGACGACAGCGGGCGGAACCTATTCGTCCATGAACCGCGCCCTGTCGTGCGTCGGCTTGGAGACCGCCGACGCCGTAGGCGGCGTCAGGTTCCGAGTGGAGGAAGAGACGTCGCCCCAGAGCCAGGGAGGCCGGGCTGCTCCGACGCCGTCGGCGGTCGGCGCGGTTGCGTGGTATGGATCGGGAAAGCGGGGCCCGCGGCGGCGCGGGACCGGATGAGCCGCCGGTGCCCGCTTCAGAGCAGCTCGCCCTGCGGGGCGGGCTCCGGGCCGCCATTGCCGTTCCCGGCCTTCTCCGGTTCCGCCAGGGCCGTGGCGACCCGCTTCGCCGTCCCTTCGCCCATTGCGGGCGCGAGAACCGCGCACAGCTCCGCCGTCCGGCCCGAAGCGGCAAGCTCGACCGCCCAGGCCGCGAACAGCACCGCAAGCCGTTCCCGCATCCCGGACCGCGACAGGCCGCCGCCGCTTCCTCCCGACAGCAGCGGCCGCAGACGGCGCACCGCCTCCAGCAGGCCCCGCTCGCCCTCGATCGCCCGGCCCTCCGCCAGCGCCGCATCCACGAGATAGCGCGAGACTGACTGCTCCTGCTTCCGCGCCCGCTCCGCGACCTGCGCCCATTCCTCGTCCGTCGCCGAAATCGAAAGCCGCGCAAGCGCCGAACCGGGCGGCGGGCCGCTCATGGTCCTTCCTCCCCGGCCGCCCTCTCTTCACTGGCGCCGTCGTCGGCCGCCGCATCACGAACAAGGCCGGCGAGACCGATCAGCCGGCGGACGCCTGCATGCAGTTCCGCCCGTTCCGCCGCCGTCAAGCCGGCAGCCGTTCCCCCGGCCACGCCATCCGCCAGCCCCCGCTCCAGTACGAAGGAGGAAACCGTCATCCCGGCCGCCGCCGCCCGCGTCCCGATCGCGTCGCGCTCCTCCGGGCTGCAGTACACGCTGCGCGGGCGCTTGTTGCCCGTCATGGCCGCCCTCCCCCGACGCCCGGCATGCCGCAATCCGCCGGGTCCGCAGGCAGGTCAGGACCGGCGCATCCCTGCGGCGCCCTTGTGGCGCAATGACACAAGGCGGTCATCGCCTGCCGCCCTGAAGCACGGCAAATTCTTGTAGCGCAGCGCCACAAGGCGGCAATCTTATGGCGCAACAACACAAGCCGTAGGTCTTATGGTGGAACGCCATAAGGCCGGCATCGCCTGCCGCCCCGCAACACGGCGAATCCTTGTGGTGCGGCACCATAAGCGCAGCGTCCTTGTGGCATGGCAACATAAGGCTGGCGTTCCTTGTGGTGCGGCAACACAAGCATGGCCGCTCCCGTCCGGTCAACCGCCCTGCCTGACCCGGTCGGGCACGGTGCCAGCGACAGGCGCGGCGCGGTCCGTGCCGGTGCTGGCGGCCGGCAGCGCCCGCTCACCCGGCGACGGTCGGAAACGGCGCCAGCCTGCTGAAGTCCGGCCCCGGGGTGCTCTTCGCTTTCTCCGGTAACGCCGTCGAGGGCGTCCGGGGATAGCCGAAATATCACCGGCTCGATTTCCGGCCGCCCGATTTGCCCCCGATCAGGGACCGCCGCGATCCCCGCCTGCATGCCCGGCCGGCCAGACGCCGCCGCCGACCGTTCCCGGCGAACGGCGGAGCCTGCCTGTCCGGCCGAAAGGTCGGGAAAGGGTTGTCGGGGCGATGTCCGCGGGGCGCCCGTCCGACCGGCTCCCGCGCCCGTTCCGCCAGCAGGAGACGTCGCCCATGCCGGCTTCCGCCCCCCGTCCTACGCATCTGCCTGCCGAAGAGGCGGGCTGCCGTTGCTGCGGCGCCGGCGCTTCCACGGAGGCGGCGCCCGCCCGGCGGTCCAACGCCTCGCGCGCCCGGGACCGGCTTGCCGCGCTCGGACTCTGTCTGAACTGCGGCCGCGTTCAACCGCCCGACGGGGCGAAATACTGCCCGGAATGCAAGGAGCGCCGCCGCGCCAGCGATCGGAAGGCGGCCCGCAAACGCCGCCTGCTGCGAAGCAACCGGGGCCTCTGCCAGGAATGCGGCGCCACCCCCGAAAAGCCCCGCCGGCGGCTCTGCGAGGCCTGCAACGAAAAACATCTCGCGCTCAGCCGCCGGCGCCTGCAAGAGCGCAAGGAAGAACGGCAAAAGGCCGGCCTCTGCGTACAGTGCGGGAACAGGGCGCCGGCCGAAGGCAATGCGTGCTGCGACGACTGCCTCGCCGCGCGCCGGCGGACCTACCGCGCCCGGATCGACCGCCGCCGCCGGCAGGCCGACCGCTCGCTCTGCATCGAGTGCGGCAGGGCCCCTCCTGCGCCCGACAGCCGGCGCTGTCCAGATTGCCAGCCGCTTCCCGCCAAACGGGACAAGGAGGCCGCCAGACGCCGCCGGGATGCTCGACGCGCCGTCGGATTGTGTGTGGATTGCGGCCGCCATTCCGCCGCGCGCGGTCGTCTGGCCTGCGAAGCCTGTCTGGCCGCCGAGCTGGACCGGTACAATCAGAGGGCCCTCGCCCGGGTCTCCCAAGGGCTTTGCATCCGCTGCGGCAAGACCGCCCCCGCCGAGGGGTCAACCGCATGTGCGCCCTGTCGGGACGAGCGCCGCGTTGCCGAACGCGCGAGATGGCATCGCAGGGTCGCCGACGCCCAAGCGCAGGGCGTTTGTGTCCACTGCACAAAACGGCCTCCCGACCCCGGGTCCGTTTCCTGCGCGGACTGCCGCGAGGCGCGCCTCGCCACTCATCGCCGCCGCTACCATACGGTGACCCGCGAGCGCCAGTCTGCCGGTCTTTGTCCGCGCTGTGGCATCCGCCCCCCGGAGCCGTTCATGCGGGAATGCGGCCCCTGCCGCGACCGGCAGCGCTCCTACAGCTATCGCGGCATGCCCGACCTGCCGACGCAATACACCGTGATCGAAATCGCCGACGGCACCGATCACGGTACCTGGCAGACGCCAATGGAGGTCGCCGCCGCGCTCGCCTTTGCCAGGCTCTCGCTCGACGATGTCGAAATCCTGACCGACGCCGGCCCGGCCGTATTCGCCGGCCGCTGAGCCTTCGTTCCCCCTTTCCCCACCCTGGCGGTCTCGACGCCGGAAAGGTGGGGAAAGGGTTGTCGGTGCGATCCCTGCGGGTGGCCGGTCCTCCGGCTCCCGCTTCCCTTCCTCCAACAGGAGACATCGCACCATGTCCGCCACCACGGCTTCCCTTCGCCCCGATGCGAACGCCTTCCTCACCTACGTCTTCGGCCGCGGCCTCCAGGACGAGCACTATGTCGTCGAGCGCTACCGCAGCACGATAGACGGTATCCGCCGGCTGCCGGGCGGCAAGGGCCATCCGCTGACCCTGTCGCTGGAGACCGTGCGCGAACTCCGCCCCGCGCGCAACGAGATCCTGATCTGCAAGGGCCAGAAGACCGAAGACTCGGGAGTGCAATATTGGGGCAGCTCCGCCGTCTTCGGGCATATGCTGGAGCGGAGCCGGTTCCCCCGCTGACGGCAAGGGCGGGCAACCGGGTGCGGGCGGCTTCGCTCCGTCCGAGCCTCCCTTCGCCTCGCCCGCGATCCGCCGGAACGCCTTTCGTCCGGCATCACGATCATCGCTTCCCCTTCCCGGCCTGCGCTGGCATCCACGCCGCAAAGGTCGGGAAGGGGTTGTTCGGGGTGAGTTGTAATACCAGCGGTTGAGGTTTGAGACTCATTGAGGGGATTCCCAAGGAGATCGACTTCTGACTCAATGCCGATCCAGCGATTGGAGTATCGGTATGAGGGCAGGGATCCCATTGAGGGAGGATTTCGATGCGGCGCAGT
>JAJDYL010000187.1 GCA_022825195.1 Alphaproteobacteria bacterium | reverse complement strand
ACTGCGCCGCATCGAAATCCTCCCTCAATGGGATCCCTGCCCTCATACCGATACTCCAATCGCTGGATCGGCATTGAGTCAGAAGTCGATCTCCTTGGGAATCCCCTCAATGAGTCTCAAACCTCAACCGCTGGTATTACATGTGCTCTGCACAGGTATGAATCGCGAACGATTGGGCAGATGACCTGACCATGCAAGGCGCGTGCGGCACGGACTGCATCATGGCGCTATCCGGGATTTCGAAGGGCGAAACCGGCCTCGGGGCCGGACAGGGCAGGTGCGCGCCCCGGCCGCGCCTGCGCCGACCGACCCCATGCAATTCGGCCCGCACGGCAGGGAGGAAACGACGATGAACATCACCGAAACGCATCCGCGGCGGCGGGCGTATGGCGAGGACCTGCGCCGCCTGGCGGTGACGGCGGTGCTGGAGGAGGGGATGAACCCGGCGGCCGCGGGCCGGCGGTTCGGCGTGAGCGGAGTCAGCGTCGCCAGCTGGGTGAAGCGCTGGCGCGAGCGCGGCCATCTGCGGCCTGATGCAAAGGGCGGCGATCTCAAGTCCTGGCGCATCGAGGCGGAGCGGGAGCGGATTTTCCGCATTCTGGAGCGGCAGCCGGCGCTCACCCTCCGGGCGCTGCGCGACCGGCTGGCCGCCGAGGGCGCCGTGTTCGGGACCTCCACCGTGCAGCGCTTCCTGAAGCGCCACGGCCTGGAGCGCCAGCGGCCGCCTCGCCAACCTCCACCGCAAACGCGCGGCCGCCCGGCGCGGGTGACGGGAAGGAAGCGGACAGGGGGACGCCGCGCCCCTCCCTTGTCATCCCGGATCGAGTCCGGAGTGACAGCTTGGGGCCGGAGTGACAGCTTGGGGCCGAGGTAACGGTTAGGGGGCCGGGCGACGATATGGGCCGCAATCTTCCCGTGAGTCCGAAGTCGATGCCGCCGGTACAAGGCGTTCGCATTGCCGGCGAAAAGGCTTTCGTCTATTCCCGCACCGGCGAGAGACAGGAGAAGGCATGGAAATCTGGCTGCCCGTCATTTGCGCGCTCGCGGGCGCCGCGCTCGTCTGGTTCGTTTTCGCCGCCCCGGCGCGCAGCCGGGCCGACGGGGCGGAGGCGGGACTCGAAGCCGAGCGCAAGACCCATGCCGTGCGTCTGGAAGAGATCGAGAAGGCGCGCGGCGAGGCGGAGATGAGGTTCGCGGCGCTTGCCGCCGAGGCGCTCGGTAAGAACAGCGATGACTTTCTGCGCCTGGTCAGCGAGCGCTTCGAGACGCACAAGGTCGAGGCGGGCGCGGCCCTGAAGGCGCGCGAGGAGGCCGTCGCCGCGCTCGTCAAGCCGATCCGCGAGGAGTTGAAGAAGGTCGAGGAGCGGGCGCAGGAACTGGAGAAGTCGCGCGAGGGCGCCTACCGGGCAATCAGGGAACAGGTGAAGCATCTTGCCGAGGGGCAGGTGCGTCTGCACACGGAAACCGGACGACTCGTGCAAGCGCTCCGCCAGCCGGGGGCCCGCGGAAGATGGGGCGAATACCAGCTCCGCAACGTGCTCGAAATGGCGGGCATGACGAAGCATGTCGATTTCGTCGAACAACAGACGCAGCAGGGCGACGACGGCGCGCGCCGCCCGGACGTGATCCTTCGCCTGCCGGGCGGCAAGTCCATCGTCATCGACGCCAAGACGCCCCTGGAGGCCTATCTCAACGCCATGGAGGCGGAGGACGAAGGGAAGCGCGCCGAACATCTGGGCGCGCATGTCCGTCACCTGCGGGGCCACGTGCGCGGGCTTGCGTCAAAAGAGTACTGGCAGGCGTTGACGACCGATACGCCGGATTTCGTGGTGATGTTCGTGCCCGGCGAGGCATTCGTTTCGGTGGCGATGGAGAGGGATCCGGGCCTGTTCGAGGACGCGGTTGCGAACCGGGTGCTGATCGCCACGCCGACCACGTTGATCGCGCTGGTCAAGGCCGTGGCTTACGGCTGGCAGCAGGAGAGGCTGGCGGAGAATGCGCGCGAGATCGCAGCGGCCGGTCGCGAACTCTATGACAGGGTGAAGACCTTCGGCAGCCATATGGAGCGGGTCAGCAGGTCGCTGCGGCAGACGGTGGAGCACTTCAACCGGAGCGTCGGCTCGCTGGAAGGCCGGGTACTGCCCTCAGCGCGCCGCCTGGAGGCCCTGGGCGCCGCGCCCGAAGGCGAAGAACTGACCGCTCCGCCTCCGGTCGAGACGGAACCGCGCAGCTTGCAGGCGGCGGAACTGATCGGTGCTGCGGAAGAAGCAAGCGCCGAAAAGGAGCCGGCGTAGCCCTCAGCCGGCCTGCACCCCCTGGCCGAAGCTCTCGCCGCCGGCCGCCATGTGCGCCAGCTCCTCCGGCGTGCTCTCGCGGCCGAGCACTTCGTTGCGGTGCGGGAAACGGCCGAAGCGGGCGACGATGTCCCGGTGGCGCGTCCAGCCCGTGATGCTCCGTTCCACATAGGCATGCCATGCCGGATCGGCCTCCCGCCGGAGAGCCTGCAGCAGCGCGAGGCCGCGGTCCTGCTCCGCCACCTCCTCGGCATGGTGGAAGGGGTGGTAGAGCCAGATGCGCGCGACCGGGTGCAGCGCCCGGTCCAGCCCCCGGCCGATGGCGTGCTCCACGATCCCGAATGCCGCCTCGTCGCCCGCATAGGCATCGACCGAGCCGCGATAGATGTTCCGCGTGAACTGGTCCAGCAGCAGGATGAGGGCCAGCGCGCCCTCCGGCGTCTCGCGCCAGCCCGTCAGCTCCGGGTCGCAGGCGCAGGCGCGCGGCACCAGATGGCCGAAGCGCGCGCGAATCTCGTCATCGACCTTCGGCCCGCCCCTGTACTACCAGCGGTTGAGGTTTGAGACTCATTGAGGGGATTCCCAAGGAGATCGACTTCTGACTCAATGCCGATCCAGCGATTGGAGTATCGGTATGAGGGCAGGGATCCCATTGAGGGAGGATTTCGATGCGGCGCAGT
>JAJDYL010000064.1 GCA_022825195.1 Alphaproteobacteria bacterium | reverse complement strand
TGGCGCTCCAGTCGAGGACGGCGAGGAGCTGTCGCAGATGGGCGAGCCCGGCGCGTCCGGCGCGGTGGTAATCGGCGCGGTCGCGGTCGTCCCGGGGCGGCGGTCCGGCGTCGATGTCCTCGGCACAGGCAGCGGCGAGGGCTTCGGCTGCCGGGGCGAGGCGCTCCAGCAGCATCGCCGCCAGTTCGGGTCGGGGGTCGGTTGCGGTCATTCGTGCCTCCCTGGGGGCAAAGGGCGGGACGGGGTGTCCCTGTTTCGCGCGTAATGCGTGCGCTTGTGCGTGCGCGTGCGGGCAGGCGTATCGCGGCGGCGCGGTTCGTGCGCCTGATTGCCCGTGCGCGCATGCGTGCAGCCGGGCAGAGGGCGCACCCCTCCCGTCCGCTCGCGCCGGGGGTTGCGGCCCCCAGCCATTGCTTTCTGCAGAAAAGCGGAACGGCGGCCCCGGAAGCCGCCTTTCCCTCATGCCTATTCTACTCCATTCCTTGGAAAATCAAGTTCATTCTGGAACAAAAAATGACAATATAGGGCAATTTTCTTACAATCCGTTGAATCGGCGGGATAATTTCAGGCATCCGCAAGCCTGCCGCATGCACACATCTCCGGTGCCGGCTTCGCGCCGCGTTGACGGCGGGAGCCGCGCCGGCCCAGACTGGCGGGCTGCGGCAGGGGGAGGAGGCCCGAGGCCATGAGCTACGAAAGGCCCTATGCGGGGCTGCGCGTCGTCGATCTGAGCCAGGGGATTGCCGGGCCCTATTGCGCGATGCTGCTGGCGCAATACGGGGCCGATGTCATCAAGGTGGAGCCGCCCGAAGGCGACTGGGCGCGCGTGCTCGGGCCCCGCTACGGCAGCCACACGGCCTTCTCCGTCATCGGCAATCTCGGCAAGCGCAGCGTCGTGCTGGACCTCAAGCAGGCGGAAGACAAGGAAAAGCTGCGCCGGCTCGTGCGCACGGCGGACGTGTTCATGGAGGGATTCCGTCCGGGCGTGGCCGCCCGGCTCGGCTTCGGTTTCGAGGCCGTGAAGGCGCTGGCGCCGGGCATCGTCTATGTCTCGGTCTCCGGCTTCGGGCAGACCGGCCCGCTGAGCGCCAAGCCGGCGATGGACCCGGTGTTGCAGGCGTTCACCGGCTTCACGCTCGAAAACAAGGGCCATGACGGCATCCCGCACCGCGCCAACCCGGTCATCGTGGACATGTCCACCGCGCTCTATACCCACCAGGCGGTTGCGGCCGCCATCTATGCGCGGCGCGACGATCCGCGCGCCCGGTTCATCGATTCGAGCCTCATGGCGGCCGCCGCCAACCTCCAGGCGGTGCGCATGTCCGCGACCCTGATGGAGGGCCGGCCGATGCAGATGCCGACCTCGCCTTCGGGCGTGTTCCGCACGGCGGACGGCTGGCTCCACCTTGTCGTGCTGAAGACGAGCGACTTCCACGCGCTTTGCGGCCTGCTCGACCGCGCCGACCTCGCATCGGACCCGCGTTTCGCCGACCCGGCGGGGCGGTCCGAACACGCCGAAGAGCTCAATGAAGCGGTCGCCCGGCATATCGCGGCGCGGCCCACCGCCCACTGGCGGGATTGCCTGACCGAAACCGGGCTCCAGAACGAGGCCGTCCAGGACTATGCCGCGTTCGCCGCCCATCCGCAGACCGGGGCGACCGGCCTGATCTCCTGGCTGGAGCAGCCCGGCGGGGACCGCCCCTGGCCGATTCCGAACCCGGCCGGAGCGCCGCCGCTGGTTTCGGGTTCGCCGGAAGCCACCGCGCCGGCTCTCGGCCAGCACACGGAGGACGTGCTGCTCGAACTGGAGGAGCCGGACGTCCTCGCCGCCGCCGGTGAATAGGGCCCGGCCGCCGGGCGTTGCCGGTACGGGGTTCATTTGCTAAACGGCGGCGCCCCGGGCGGTTCCGGGGCCGCATCGGCGAGAGGGGGAGCGTTGAAGCAGCCGGTTCTCGAAGTCCGCGATGTCGCGGTCCACTTCGGCGGCATCGTGGCGCTGGACGGCGTGTCCTTCGATATCCCGAAGGACCTGATCGTCGGGCTGATCGGCCCGAACGGCGCCGGCAAGACCACGCTCTTCAACTGCCTCTCGCGCCTCTACACGCCGAACACGGGCGAAATCCTGTTCAAGGGTCGGTCGCTGCTGGGGCTTCCGCCGAACAGGATCGCCTCGCTCGGCATCGGCCGCACCTTCCAGAACCTCGCGCTCTTCCCGACATTGTCCGTGCTGGACAATGTCATGATCGGCGGCCATTCCCGCACGGGAAGCGACTTCGTCTCGAACGCCTTCCGGCTGCCGTGGGTTCGCCGCGAGGAATCCGGGCTGATGGCGCGCGCCAGGGAGTCGATCGGGTTCATGGAGCTGACGGCGTTCACGCACACGCCGGTCGGCGGCCTGCCGTTCGGCTACCAGAAGCGCGTGGAGCTTGCGCGCGCGCTCGCCGGGGAGCCGGAATTGCTGTTGCTGGACGAGCCGGCGGGAGGCCTCAACCACGAAGAACTCGACCACCTGATGCAGCAGATCCGCCAGATACGGGACGAGCGCGGCATCACCATCCTGCTGGTCGAGCACCATATGAGCCTGGTCATGCAGGTGTCGGACAAGGTCGTGGCCATCGACTTCGGCCGCAAGATCGCCGACGGCACCCCCGAAGAGGTCCGGCAGGACCCCAAGGTCATCGAAGCCTATCTCGGGACGGCGCACTGATGGCGTTCCTGGAGGTGCGGGGCCTCCAGGCCTATTACCGCCAGACACAGGCTCTGTTCGGGGTCGATTTCGCGCTCGACGAAGGATCGATCACGGCGATCCTGGGCGCCAACGGCGCCGGCAAGACGACGACGCTCAGGGCGATCTGCCGGATGGTGAGGACGGAAGGCGAGGTCGTGTTCGACGGACAGGACCTCTCCGGCCTCTCGACCGAGCGCGTTGTCGGCCTCGGCATCGCGCATGTGCCGGAAGGCCGGGGCACCTTCGTGCGCCAGTCGGTCGAGGAGAACCTCGCCCTCGGCGCCTACACGCGCAGGGACAGGGCCGCCGTCGCCGCCGACATGGAGAGCGTCTATGGCTATTTCCCGAGGCTCGGCGAGCGCCGCCGCCAGCAGGCGGGCACGCTTTCCGGCGGGGAGCAGCAGATGCTCGCCATCGGCCGCGCGCTGATGCTGCGCCCGAAGCTCATGCTGCTCGACGAGCCCTCCTTCGGCCTCGCGCCGCTGATCGTGCAGGAGATCTACCAGATCATGGCCCGCATCCGGGAGCGCGAGGGCACCTCCATGCTGCTGGTGGAGCAGAATGCCAGCATCGCGCTCGAACTCGCCGACCACGCCTACCTGCTGGAAACGGGCAGGGTGGTGATGGGCGGCGAATCCAGCCTGCTGCGCGACGACGAAGACGTCCGCCGCAGCTATCTCGGCTACTGAAGGCGCGCGCCCGAAGATGGACCTTTTCCTGCAACTGACGCTCGCCGGCCTCGCCATCGGGTCGATCTATTCCTGCGTCGCGCTGGCCGTGGTGATGATCTACCAGGCCACCGACCACTTCAATTTCGCCCAGGGCGAGATGGCGATGTTCTCCACCTATGTCGCCTGGACGCTTGTGGGCCTCGGCGCGCCGGTCTGGCTGGCCTTCCTGCTCGCGGTCGGCATTTCCTTCCTGGCGGGCGTCGTCATCGAGCGGGTCATCGTCAAGCCGGTCGAGAACGCGCCGGTGCTCAACCAGGTCATCGTGTTCATCGGCCTGCTGGTGATCTTCAACGCCGCGGCGGGCTGGATCTGGGAGTTCACCATCAAGCCCTTCCCGAGCCTCTTCCCCGAGGACCTCGGCTTCAAGTCCACGCTGATCGGCCCGCATCATCTGGGCGTGATCGCGCTCACGCTCGGCGTGCTGGCGCTGGTCTTCGCCTTCTTCCGCTTCACGCGCGTCGGGCTCGCCATGCGCGCCGCCGCCGCCAACCCGGACTCGGCGAGGCTGGTCGGCATTTCGGTCGGCTGGATGCTGGCGCTCGGCTGGGGCCTGGCGGCGTCCATCGGCGCCGTCGGCGGCATCCTCGTTGCGCCCATCGTCTATCTGGAGCCGAACATGATGGCGGGCGTGCTGCTCTACGGCTTCGCCGGCGCGCTGCTCGGCGGCGTGTCCAGCCCGGGCGGCGCGGTGCTGGGCGGCCTCGTCGTCGGCGTGCTGGAGAACTGGGTCGGGCAATATGTGCCGGGCGGCTCCGAGCTCAAGCTCACCTTCGCGCTGATCCTCATCGTCGGCGTGCTCGTCTTCAAGCCGGCGGGGCTGTTCGGCCGCGTCGTGGTGCGCAGGGTCTGATCGCCGTGGACCGCCCGAACCCCGTCACGCCCCGACTGCTGGCAGGCTTCGGCGCGGCCGTCCTGTTCGCGGCGGTCGTGCCGCACCTGGTGTCGGACTTCACCAGCTTCCAGTTCACCCAGGCGATGGCCTACGGCATTGCGCTGCTCGGGCTGAACATCCTGACCGGCTACAACGGCCAGTTCTCCATCGGCCACAGCGCCTTCTACGCCGTCGGCGCCTACACGGCGGCGATCCTGCTCTACCATTTCGAGTGGAACCACTACGCCACGCTGCCGGTGGCGGCGCTGGCGGCGTTCGCGGTCGGCTTCCTGTTCGGCCTGCCCGCGCTCCGCCTGGAGGGGCTCTATCTGGCCCTCGCGACCTTCGCCTTCGCCGTGGCGACGCCGCAATTGCTCAAGTTCGACGCCCTGGAGCACTGGACGGGCGGCGTGCAGGGCCTCTTCGTGCCCAAGCCCGAGCCGCTGATCGAGGGGTTGAGCGCCGACCAGTCGCTCTACTATGTGACGCTCGCGGTCATGGTGTTCCTGATGGCCGTCGCCTGGTGCCTGCTGCACAGCCGGTCGGGCCGGGCGATCATGGCGATCCGCGACAATCCGATCGCGGCCAGCACCATGGGCATCAACACGGCGCTCTACAAGACGACGACCTTCGGCATCAGCGCCATGTACACCGGCGTCGCGGGCGCGCTCAGCGTCTTCGTGACCGAGTTCGTCGCGCCCGACGCCTTCAATTTCTTCCTCGCGGTCAACCTCCTGGTCGGGTCCGTGGTCGGCGGCATCGTGTCGATTCCGGGCGTGATCTTCGGCGGGCTGTTCCTGGTCTTCGTGCCCAATTTCGCCCAGGACATCAGCCGCGCCTATCCGTTCGTGCCGCCGCCCTGGGCGATCTTCGGCATCTTCCTGATCCTGGCGATGTATTTCGTGCCGTTCGGGGTCTGGGGAGCCGTGGAACGCGGTTTCGCGTGGTGGAAACGCAAATCGGCCGCCGGCCGGTAGAGCCAATTCTCAACGAAAGGGAGAAATCGACTCATGCGCATCAGGAACATGCTTGCCGCCGCAGCGGCGGCGGCGCTGCTCGCCGGGACGGCCCACGGCGCCGACATGACCGGCATCACCGACACCACGATCAAGATCGGCAACACCAACCCCTATTCGGGCCCGGCCTCGGTCTACAGCGTGATCGGCAAGACTATCTCCGCCTATTTCAAGATGGTGAACGATATGGGCGGCATCCAGGGCCGCCAGATCGACTTCATCTCGCTGGATGACGGCTACAGCCCGCCGCGCACCGTCGAGCAGGTCCGCAAGCTGGTCGAGCAGGAGCAGGTGGCCTTCCTCTTCCAGACGCTGGGCACGCCCACCAACTCCGCCATCCACCGCTATGTGAACGCCAAGAAGGTGCCGCACCTCTTCGTCGCAACGGGCGCCAGCAAGTGGGGCCAGCCGGACAAGTTCCCCTGGACCATGGGCTTCCAGCCGACCTATGACGTCGAGGGCGAGACTTACGCGAAATATGTGCTCGAGAATGTCGAGGACCCGAAGATCGCGATCCTGTTCCAGAACGACGATTACGGGAAGGACTATCGCGACGGCTTCCTGCACGGCCTCGGCGACAAGGCGGACGAACTCGTCGTCTCCATGCTGCCCTACGAGGTTACCGACCCGACGGTGGACAGTCAGGTCCTGAAGATGAAGGAGAGCGGCGCCAATGTCTTCTTCAACATCACGATCCCGAAATTCGCGGCCCAGGCGATCCGCAAGTCCTGCGAGATCGAATGGAAGCCCGTGCACCTGCTGAACAACGTGTCCTCCTCGGTGGGCGCGACCCTCTCGCCGGCCGGCCTCGACTGCTCCAAGGGCCTGATTACCGCCCAGTACATCAAGGACCCGGTCGATCCGCAGTGGCAGGACGATGCGGGCTTCAAGGAATGGGTCGGCTTCATGGAGAAGCACATGCCGGGCTCCGACCTGACGGACGCCAACTATGCGTACGGCTACAATGTCTCCAGACTGCTGCACATCATGCTCGACGGCTGCGAAGACCTGTCGCGGGAGGGCATCATGGCCTGCGCGGCGAATCTCAAGGACATCGAGTTGCCGTTGCTCCTGCCCGGTATTCTGGTCAATACCGCGCCGGACGACTTCTACCCGGTCCAGGCCGTTCAGCTCTCGCGCTTCGACGGCAACGGCTGGGTCCTCTTCGGCGGTATCTTCGACTCCGGCAAATAGCCGCGCCGGCATAGCCGAAACTGGCCGCCTCCCCCGGCGGGGGAGGCGGCTTTTTCCGTCTGCCGGGAAAGGCTCCGGCGCGTGTCCCGCGCAACGGGGGCCATCCGGGCCTGTGACGGACGCGCGCGCCGGTCTACACTGTCCGGGTGGCGTATCCGGGAAAGGAACTCCCCCGAGCATGGCCGTCGACGCAATTCCGGTGATCGACCTCGGCCCCTGGCGGTCCGGCGCGGCCGGGGACAGGCGGGACGTGGCCGGGCGGGTCGGCTGGGCCTGCGAGACTGTCGGCTTCCTCATCGTCTCCGGCCACGGCGTCCCGCAGGAAGTGATCGACCGCGCCTTCTCGGTCTCGCGCGAGTTCTTCGACCTGCCCGCGGAGGAAAAGGCGCGCTTCATGCCGGAAGACGGGGTCGCGCCCCGCGGCTACCACGCCGTCGCGACCCGGAACCTCGCGCGCACCTACGGGCAGGAGACGCCGCCCGACCTCCGGGAGCAGTTCTTCATCGGCCCCCTGGTCCCGCCCGCCGGCCGCTTCGCCCGCATTCCGGGCGCGCCGCTGTTCTACTCGGACAATATCTGGCCGGCGCGCCCGGCCGCCTACCGGGAGGCGCTCACCGCGTTCTACGAAGCGTTCGAAGCGCTCGCGCAGCGCCTGATGCGGATTTTCGCCCAGGCCCTCTCGCTCCCCGAGACCTTCTTCGACGACAAGATCGACGACCATTTCAGCACCTGCCCGTCGAACCACTATCCCGTCATCGAGGACGACCCGCAGCCGGGCCAGTTGCGCTGCGGCGCGCACACCGATTTCGGCAGCCTGACGATCCTCGCCTTCAACGATGCGCCGGGCGGCCTGCAGGCGCTGATGCCGGACGGCTCCTGGAAGGATGTGCGGCCCGGTCCGGGGCAGCTGGCGGTCAATCTCGGCGACATGATGCAGCGCTGGACCAACGACCGCTGGAAATCCACCGTCCACCGGGTCGTCAATCCGCCGGAGGCGCAGCGCGGGGAGAGCCGGCGCCAGACCATCGGCTATTTCCTGCACCCGAACTACGACGCAGAGATCGCCTGCCTGGACTCCTGCTGCGATGCCGGCAACCCGCCGAAATACGGACCGATCATGGCCGGCGACCACATGCGCGAAAAGATGGAACGCCGGATCGACGGCTAGCCGGAAGCGGGGCGGACATGACGACCCTCGGATTCATCGGGCTCGGCGCCATGGGCGGGCCCATGTGCCGGAACCTCGTCCGGCGCGCCGGCCTGCCGGTCACGGTCCACGACATCGACCCCGAAGCCCGCGCCGCCGGCGTCCGGCAGGGGTGCGCCGCGGCCGGGGACGCGGGGCAGGTGGCGCGCGGCTGCGACACCGTCTTCCTGTCGCTGCCGGGGGCGGATGAGGTTCGCGGCGTCTGCCTGGGCGAAGACGGGCTGCTGGCGCACGCCCGCGCCGGCGGCGTCATCGTCGATTGCAGCACGGTGCCGCTGGACCTCGCCCGCGAGCTCGCGGCCGCCTTCGCCGGGAAGGGCGCGGCCTATGTCGATGCGCCGGTCGCGGGGACCGTGCAGACGGTGGCCGGCCGGGAAATCAGCATCATGGTCGGCGCCGAGGAGGAAACCTTCGCCCGGCTGGCGCCGCTGCTGGACTGCATGGCCGGGACGGTGCTGCATTGCGGCGCAAGCGGCAGCGGCGCGGTGACCAAGCTGCTGCTCAACATGGTGCTCGCGCAGTCCGTCACCGCGCTGGCCGAGGCGCTGCTGCTCGGCCGCCGCGCGGGCGTGGACGGCGAGCGCCTGTTCGAGGCGTTCAGCCACGGCTGCGACAGCTTCGCGCTCCGCCAGCACGGCATGACGGCCCTGCTGCCCGGCAGCTTTCCCGAAGGCCGGTTCCCGGCGCGCTACATGCTGAAGGACCTCGACTATGTGATGGAGCTGAAGGAGGCATCGGGAATGACGCTCGCGGGCATGGAGACCGCCCATGGCCTGCTGGAGCGCACCGTCGCTGCGGGCCTCGGCGACGCCTACTGGCCGGCGCTCATCCATGCGGTCGAAGAGGGCGGGCAGGACCGGTGACGGATACCGGCGTGGTGAACGGGCATTGCGAGGAGCGTTTCGCCGGGGTGGCCGATGCGTTCGCGGAGAACTTCGCGGCCCGCGGCGAGGCCGGCGCGGCCGTCGCCGTGACCCTGAACGGCGAGCCGGTCATCGACCTCTGGGGCGGCTTCGCCGACAGCGCCCGCACGCGGCCCTGGGCGGAGGACACGCTGGTCTGCATGATGTCGGTCGCCAAGGCGGTGACGGCGCTCTGCGCCGCGATGGCCGTGGACCGCGGGCTGATCGCATGGGACGAGCCGGTGGCGCGCTACTGGCCCGAATTCGCGGCCGCCGGCAAGGCCGAAATCCCGGTCCGGTGGGTGCTCGACCACCGCGCCGGGCTGGCGGCGATCGCGCAGGCCATGCCCGAAGGCGCGGCCTATGACTGGGAGGCGATGACCGGGGCGCTGGCGGCGCAGGCGCCGCTGTCGCCGCCGGGCCGGTCGCGCGCCTACCATTCCGTCACCCTCGGCTATCTGGCCGGCGAGTTGATAAGGCGCACCGACGGGCGGAGCCTCGGGCGTTTCCTCGCCGAGGAGGTCTGCGAACCGCACGGCATCGACTACTGGATCGGCCTGCCGGCAGCATTGCACGGGCGGTGCGCGGCGTTCTTCGGCGAGACCGCCGGCACGCTGTTCGACCGCTCGCAGCCGGACTCCCTGATGTGTCGGGCGATGGCGCAGGTGCCGCCGGAGGACTTCAACACCGGGCGGTTCCGCAGCGCGGAAATCCCCTCGATCAACGGCATCGGCACCGCGCGGAGCGTCGCAAGGCTCTTCGACGGCCTCGCGGCCGGCGGCATGCTCGACGGCCGGCGCCTGTTGAGCGCGGAGGTGCTGGCGGAAGCCACCGCAGAACAGTGGTTCGGCAAGGAGGAGCTGCTGGGACACACGCGGCGCATGGGCCTCGGCTTCATATTGGGCCTGCCGGGTCACTTGGCGATGGGGCCGAGCCCGCGCGCCTTCGGGCATACCGGCGCGGGCGGCGCCATCGGCTTTGCGGACCCGGATGCCGGCCTCGGCTTCGCCTACGCGCCCAACCGCATGTATTCCGGCCCCGGCATCAGCCCCCGCCTGAGCGCGCTGGTGGACGCCCTGTATGAAGTGGTTGCTTGAACCGCGGGGGAGGGGATGGCTCCGCGGGTAGGATTCGAACCTACGACCAATCGGTTAACAGCCGACCGCTCTACCACTGAGCTACCGCGGAACAGACCCGAATGCGCGCCCTTATAGCGGCCCTTTCCGGGCTTGGCGAGGGGCTGGAGGCGCGGACCGGATTCGAACCGGTGTAAGCGGATTTGCAGTCCGATGGATAGCCACTCTCCCACCGCGCCGCCGGGGTCCCCACATAGGCCGGCAGCCGGGCGCGGTCAATGCGCTCCATGTGCTCCGCACCGTCGCTCGAAGCCGGGCCTTCGCGATGCCCGTGCGCCGGGCGCCCGGCATCCGGCGGGCGGTTTCGGTCCCGGCGGCTCGTCAGTCTTCCGCCGCCATCACGGCTTCGGCCCTGTCGGGATAGATGATCCGCTCGGCGAAGCGGTGCATGAGGTCGATTTCGTCCTGGCTCCGGTATCTGGGGCTGCTGCCTTTGATCGCGGCGAGATGTTCCGCGACGATGTTGCGCCTGACCTCGGCGGCGAAGGAATTCAGGCGGTGGTACGCCTCGGAGATCGTCCGCCCGAGCGTCGTGACGCCGTGCCCCAGCAGCACCACGCAATTGGTGTCGGCGATGAAGTCCCCGACCGGGCCGACATCGGTTTCGACATCGATATCCGCAGGCAGGTAGTAGGGCGGCTTGCCGTGGATGAACGGCATGTCGAGCGAGAGGATCCGGACTTCCTCGAAGGCCCCGGAGCCGAAGAACGCGATGGTCTCGTCATGATGGGCGTGGATGACCGCGTGGATGTCGGGCCGGAGCCTGAGTATCTCGCGGTTGAGATTGTGGCCGACGCTCGTCACCGCCTCGCCGTGCAGCAGCCGGCTCGTCGGGATGTCGGTGATGACGATGTTGTCGATGCTCATCTCCTCGAGGGAAATCTCGGCATGCTTGGTGTAGGCCACGCCGTGCTCGAACTCCGGGTGCGGCTTGCGGACCGCCATGTTCCCGAGCGTGTTGTGGACATAGCCGCGCCTCGCGACCATGTGCGCATAGCGGACGAAGGTGGCGCCGAGCTCCCTGTCGAATTCAACCCAGTTGACCATGCTGCCTCTCCTCCTCGCCGAAATTCCCGGAAGCCATCCTGTTGCCGGGATATCGAAACTGGCGCGAAGATTGCCGTCGGGCAAGGACGGCCGGTTTCAGGACGGGCGGATCGTCCAGAGCAGCGTGTCACCGTCGGGCGCGACTTCGACCTCCATGAATTGCCGGTGCGAGGCCACCGCGCCCTGCCAGAGCTCGATCCAGCAGGCCAGCAGGGTCTCGCGCTCCGGGCCGGCGAGGCCGCGAACGATCCTGAGCCCGGTCTGGCGCAGGGAAACGGCGCCGTCCCCCGCGTCCTGCGCGTCCACGCCGTCGCCCATGCCCCGGAACATGGCGGCGAGGAAGTCCGCCGCGTCCTTCGGCCCGCCGTCGATGCCGCCTACCGCGTCGGCCATCCGGCGATAGTGCTGCAGGCCGGTCAGCCGCGCGGCGCGCTTGCCGTACTCCAGCGCCTTTTCCCCGCCGATGGCGGCGGCGAGTTCGCGGATGCCGTTGCGGATGAATTCCGCCGCATAGTTCCGGTTGGCCTTCGCAAGCCGCTCCTCGCTCCAGTCGGCCTCGGGCGCGGCCGGCTGCCGGTCGGGGTCGAAGGGCGGGGGCCGTTCATCGGGCGCGAAGACCAGGCGCTCGCCGTCGGCGAGATCGCGGTCATATTCCTTGAAGTAGCCGCAAAATCCGAATTGGCCGGTCATGTCCTCGGAAACGCAGACGAAGCCGAGCCGGGGATTGTTCAGCGCCCTGCCGTTCCGCGCATACCAGCCGAGCAGGAAACCGCGGCCCGCCTCGACGGGCATGCCGCAGATCGCCGGCCCGTCGAACATCCAGCGCGGATAGCGGAAGCGGACCCAGGCCTTGCGGTCGGACTCCTCCATATACTCGACCGGAACGCCGCCTATGACATTCGAGAGCGTGTGATAGCGGGCGCATGCCACGGCGTCGGGCAGGCCTTCCAGCCCCAGTTTCCTGAAGCTCGAAAGGAACTTCTCCTCATGCAGCCGGCGGAAGAGGCGGCACATCCACTCGCCCACGACCTCCGGCCGTTCGTTCGCGGCCACCATGAGTTCGAGGCCCAGCAGATACTGGTGGTGAAGCTCCGCCTGGGCAGACATTGCGGCGGCGTCCGGGGCTTCGACAGAGGGCATGCGCATGGCTCCGCGCGAGGAATTGTCCCGGCCGATGGTAGGCGGCGCGATTCGGCGGCGCCAGTTTCCGTTGCAGGACCTGCCCGGCTTCGGTTATATTGGCTTGGTCGTTGCAGAAGAGCGCTTTCATGGACAAGGCCGATGCACCGTTCACGCCGGCGCAGCTCGACGCGATAGAGCGCCTGATCGACCGGCGCACCAACGCCGCCGCGGACTTCACGCGCCATCCGCTGGCGGTGGTGGTCGTCGCGGCATTTCTCGGCGCGCTCGGCTGGCTGGTGCTTGAGGTCAAGGCGAACTCCGAGTCGGCCGGCCTTCTGGAAACGCGGGCCGAGCAGGCCGAGATCAATCAGAAAGCGATTATCCAACGGCAGAACGACATCGTCCGGGTCGTGACCGGTCTGGCGCAGCGCCAGAACGAGATCATCGAGAACCAGAAGGCGATGAGCGGGAAGCTCGACCGGCTGCTGGCGGACGGCTGACCGGCGCCGTCAATCGTTGCAGGCTGTCCGCGGCATCCGCCGGCAGGTCCCAGAGGATACGGCGTATTTCGGGGCTGACGAGCGCAAGGCCCGATTTGCGGCGGGGCGCGGCGCGGACCGCTTCGAACACGACCTCCAGTATGAGCCCCGGCTCGACGGCGCGGACGGGGCCGTAGCGCCCCGATATGCGGGTGCGAATCCAACGGTCCAGCCGGTCGCGTTCCGCCTTGTCGAGGCGGGAGGGCGCGTCGCCGACGGAAACCGGTGCGCCGTCCCGCAGCAGCGCGACACTGTAGCTCGGGCCGCGTTCCCCGATCCCGCCGGGCCGCACGGCGAGGAGCAGCGCGCGGACCGTCCGCGGCGCGGCCTTGCGGACAAGCCAGGACGAACCGCCGGGAAGATAGGGAGCGTCGGCGGATTTCAGCACCAGGGAGACACCGCGGCGGGAAGGCGCGTCCAGCGCCTCCGGCCCTTCGAGGGCGAGCAGCGGCGACAGGTCGAAGCGGGGCCGGCCGGCGATCCGCGCTTCGAGCCGCGCCCGCCGTTGCCGGAGCGGCAACGCGCGAATGTCGTCGGCGCCGTCGAACAGCAGGTCGAAAAGGCGCACGAAGGCCGGGAGTTCCGCGAGCAGCCGGCTCGTGGCGCTCCGGCGTCCGAGCCGCCTTTCGAGCGCTTCCGGCGGCGCCGGCCCGTAGGGCGGGCCGTCCGGGCCGGAGGCCGCCATCAGCACACCGTCGAACACGCCCTCCAGCCCCTCCATCGCCGCGACGATGTCCGGGAAACGGGATGAGATATCGTCTCCCGACCCGCTGTAGAGCCGTTGTCGGCCCGCCTCCGCCACGAGCTGCACGCGCAGGCCCGGCCATTGCCGCTCGGCCCGGTAGCCGGAGAGATCGAGATCGGCGGCAGCCGCGTCATCGAGCGGGCGGACCGGCATGAGCGGGCGGAAGCCGGCGACCGTCTCGGGGCGCGGCGCGCGGCCTTCCAGCCAGGCGAAGAGGGGCCCGTAGGGCGGAGCCTGCCCGTGCCAGACTTCCTCGATGGCGCCGAGATCGGCGGCGAAGGCGGAAGCGAGCGCCGTTCTCGCGACGCGCGGCGTGACGTCCCTGGCCGCACGCCCGGCGGAGAGATGCGCCAGCGCCCGGCGGACGGGCATGTCCGAACGGTCGAACCAGCGGGCGAGCAGCCCCGGCGCCGCCTGCCGCGAGCTGCCGGCGAGCGCGGGCGCGACCTCGGCGAGCGGCGGCGGGCAGGGCGCAGCCCCGCTTTCCGGCCAGACGAGCGCGGCCGTCTCGACCGGGTCGCCGACGAATTCGAGCGACAGGCGCAGAAGCTCGCCGTCCACCCGCGCCGCCGCAAGCGCACGGAAGGCCGCCGGCCGGACGCGGGCGGTGTCGAGGCCGCCGGCGAGCACGGCCAGCGCCCAGCCCCGCTCGGGGTCCCGCGCCCGCCCCAGATAGTCGGCCATCAGGCGGACCCGGACGGCGGGCGAGGGCGCAGACGCAAGCCCGTCCAGCAGCGCGGCGAAAGCCCTCATCGGGCGTGGCTGCCCGGCGCTTCGAGCGGCCGGGCGTCGAGGCCCCGGCCCTGCGCCCAGCGGATCAGGGCGTCGGGCGATCCGTGCGTCACGCGAATCTCCGACGCGTCGGTCTCGGCGATGGTGGCCGTGAGCCCCGTCCAGTCGGCATGGTCGGAAATGGCGAGCGGCAACTCGACGCCGCGCCGGCGCGCATGGGCGCGGATCTGCATCCAGCCCGAGGCGAACACCCGCACCGGGTCGGCGAAGCGGTCCGTCCGCTGCTCCGGCCCCGGAGGATGAAGCACGATTTCGCCGGCGAGGCCGCCGGCGTCTCCGAGCGGGCGCGTTTCCCCGAGGTCGGCCCCGAATTGCCGATAGAGCCCCGTCATCTCGTCGAGCGCCGGATGCAGCCATATCGGCCGGTCGCAGCCGGCGCGGCGCAGCAGGCCCAGCATCCGCTGGCACTTGCCGAGGCTGTAGGCGCCGATGACATGGCAGCGGTCGGGGAAGGTCTCGACCGAGCGCAGCAGGCGGGCGGTCTCGTCCCTGTCGTCCGGAAGGCGGAACACCGGCAGGCCGAAGGTCGCCTCGGTGATGAAGACATCGGCCCGCACCGGCTCGAAGGCGGCGCAGGTCGGGTCGGGCGTGCGCTTGTAGTCACCCGAGACGACCACCCGCCGCCCGCGATATTCGAGCACCGCCTGGGCCGAGCCGAGCACATGGCCCGCGGGCGCCAGCCGGACGGAGACGCCGCCCGACCGGACGGTCTCGCCATAGCGGAGCGCCTGGCGGGCAGGGCGGTCGCGCGGATAGCGCAGCGCCATGATCGCGAGCGTCTCCGGGGTCGCGAGCACCGCGCCGTGGCCGGGGCGCGCATGGTCGGCATGGCCGTGGGTGACGAGGGCGCGCGGCACGGCCCGCTGCGGGTCGATATGGAACCCGCCGGGCTCGCACCAGAGGCCCGCAGGCGTCGGCCGGAGCCAGTCTTCGAGCGCATCCGCCATCGCGCTACTATGGCCTCCTCGGGCCCGGGGAAGGAAGCCGGCGGCATGGAGGCAGGCATCGGGGTTGCGCAACCCGCCGCGATCCGCGGCTGGTTCCGGGCGCGCGGCTGGCGGCCCCATGCCCATCAGCTGGAGATGTGGCGCGCGGCCGACGCCGGCCGCTCGGCCCTGCTGGTCGCGCCGACCGGCGGCGGCAAGACGCTCGCGGGTTTCCTGCCGAGCATCGCCGAACTCGCAACGGCGCCGCGCCCCGGCCTGCACACGCTCTATGTCTCGCCGCTGAAGGCGCTGGCCGTCGATATCCACCGCAATCTGGAGGCCCCGATCGCGGAAATGGGCCTCGATATCGGGGTCGAGACCCGCACCGGCGACACGCCGCAGCGCAAGCGGGAGCGCCAGCGCCGGAAGCCGCCGCAAATGCTGATGACCACGCCGGAGTCGCTGGCGCTGATGCTCTCCTGGCCGGACGCCCCGGCGCTGTTCGCCAGCCTTCGCTGCGTCATCGTCGATGAGCTGCACGCGCTTGCCGACAACAAGCGGGGCGACCTGCTGTCGCTCGGCCTGGCGCGACTCGGCGGCATGGCGCCCGGAGCGCGGCGGACGGCGCTTTCCGCCACGGTCGCCGACCGGGACTATCTGGCCGCCTGGCTTTCGCCCAGCGCCGGACGGGAGCCGGATGTCGAGGTTGTGGTCGGGCGGGGCGGCATCGCGCCGGAAATCGCCATTGCGAGGATGCGCGGGCCGATGCCCTGGTCCGGCCACATGGCCGTTTATGCGCTGGAAGAGATCCATGCGGCCATCCGGGACCACCGGACGACCATCGTCTTCGTCAACACCCGCGCCCAGGCGGAGCTCATCTTCCGCGGGCTCTGGGACCTCAACGAGGACGGCCTCGCCATTGCGCTGCATCACGGCAGCCTCGCCCCGGAGCAGCGCCGCAAGGTTGAGGCGGCGATGGCGGCGGGCCGGCTGCGGGCCGTCGTGGCCACCTCCTCGCTCGACCTCGGCATCGACTGGGGCGATGTGGACCTCGTGGTGCAGGTCGGCGCGCCCAAGGGCGCGGCGCGGCTGCTACAGCGTCTCGGGCGCTCCAACCACCGCCTCGACCGGCCGAGCCGGGCGCTGCTGGTGCCGGCCAACCGCTTCGAGGTGCTGGAATGCCATGCCGCCATCGACGCGATCCGCGCGGGTACGCTCGACGGCGACGCGCCGGAGCCCGGCGGACTGGATGTGCTGGCCCAGCACATAGCCGGCGTTGCGGCGTCCGGGCCGTTCGAGGAGGAGGCGCTGTTCCGCGAGGTGCGCCGCGCGCATCCCTATCGCGGCCTTACCCGCAGGACCTTCTCGGAAACCGTCGATTTCGTGGCGACCGGGGGCTATGCGCTCGGCGCCTATGAACGCTACCGGCGGCTGAAGCGCGATGCCTCCGGCCGGCTGCGGGCCGCCAACGGGGACGTGGTGCGGCGCTACCGGATGAATGTCGGCACCATCGTCGAGGCGGTGACGCTGAAGGTCCGGCTCGGCGGGCGCGTGCTCGGCGAGGTGGAGGAGTATTTCGCCAACACGCTGACGCCGGGCGACACCTTCGTGTTCGCCGGCCGGATGCTGCGCTTCGAGGGCATCCGGGACATGACCATCCGCACCTCTTCCGCCACAGGCGAGGCGCCGCGCATTCCTGCCTATGGCGGCGGGCGGCTGCCGCTGACCACGCATCTCGCCGAGCGGGTGCGCGGCCTGCTCGCCGACCGGCGGCGCTGGCGGGAGTTCCCGCCCGACGTGCTGGAATGGCTCAGCGCGCAGGACTGGCGCTCCGTGCTGCCGCGTCCGGGCGGGCTCCTGGTCGAAACCTTCCCGCGCGGCGGCAAATGGTATCTCGTCGCCTATTGTTTCGAGGGGCGCAACGCCCACCAGACGCTCGGCATGCTGCTGACCCGGCGCATGGAGCGCGCGGGGCTCGGGCCGCTCGGCTTCTGCGCGTCGGACTATGTGCTGGCGGTCTGGAGCCTGCGCGAGGCCGAGGAGATGGACGGGCTGTTCTCCGAGGACATGCTGGGCGACGACCTCGAAGACTGGATGGCGGAGTCGACCCTGCTCAGGCGGACCTTCCGCAATGTGGCGGTCGTGGCGGGGCTGATCGAACGCCGCCATCCGGGGCGGGAAAAGACCCGCCGCCAGGTCACCTTCAACGCCGACCTCATCTACGACGTGCTGCGCCGGCATGAGCCCAACCACCTCCTGCTGCGCGCAACGAGGCGCGACGCCGCCAGGGGGCTGACCGACATTCGCCGGCTGGGCGGGATGCTCGCCCGCGCCAGGGGCCGGATAGAAGTGCGCCGCCTCGACCGCGTGTCGCCGCTCGCCGTGCCGGTCCTGCTCGAGATCGGCAAGGAGTTCGTCTATGGCGGCGCCATCGAGGAACTGCTGGCCGAGACGGCGGCCGAGAGCGAGAGCGAGCTCGTGGCCGAAGCCATGGACGGTGCGGGCATGGCGGAACTCCCGCTTTGACGGCGGCCTCCTTCCGGCTGAACGGGGCCTCGCTCGCCGCCGACCCTTCGGGCGCGCTCTGGTGGCCGGAGACGCGGACGCTCATCGTCGCCGACCTGCATTTCGGAAAGGGCTCGGCCTTCGCGGCCGAAGGCGGCGCGCTGCTGCCGCCCTATGACAGCCATGCGACCCTGGACCGCCTGGAGGCGCTGGCCAGGGACTACCGGCCGGCGCGCTGGGTGTCGCTCGGCGACGGATTCCACGACCCGGACGCGGGCGCGCGTCTCGACCGGGAGGCGGCGCACCGTCTCGACCGGCTTGCGCGAAGCTACGAATGGCTCTGGCTGCGCGGCAACCACGACCCCGAACCGCCGGCGGGCTTCGGCGGATGCGCGCTCGCCGAATGGCGCGCCGGACCGCTCCTGTTCCGCCATGAGCCGCATCCGCACCCGGCGCCGGGAGAGGTGGCGGGCCATCTGCACCCGCGCGCGACGGTCTCGACCGGGCGGCGGCAGGTCTCCGGCCGGGCGTTCGTCACCGACGGGAAGCGCCTGCTGCTGCCGGCCTTCGGCGCCTATACGGGCGGGCTCGATGTCCACGACCCGGCGGTCCGCATGCTGTTCGCCCGGCCGCCGCGGGTCCTGCTGCCCGGCCGGGAGCGGGTCCATGCCTTCCCCTGGAGCCGCCTCGCCGTGCCGGACCGGCTGAGGAACGGCGGCGCGCAGGCGGCCCGGCCTATGCGGCGGGTTCCGGGTTCACCAGCTCGATATGGGCGGCGAAGCGGCGGAAGTCCCGGACATTGAAGGTCAGCAGGCGCCGCTCGCCATGCGCCAGCATGGTGGCGACGATGTTGGCGTCATGCACCTGCCTGCCGCCGACGGGTATCTCGCGGCAGAGCCCTGCCAGCGTGCCCATGACATGCGGTCCGTCTTCCAGCACCTCATACGTCTCCTCCATCCACGAGAGGTCGGCAAGCGCCGTCGCCACCGGCAAGGGAGCGGACCATGCCTGCGGTCGGGTCGCGGCCGCCAGATATTCGCGCATGACCTGGCGACTGATGCGCAGAACCTCGCCGGACCGCTCGGCCCGGTTCAGCGCCGCCCTTGCCAAAGCGTGGGCCGGGGCCGCGTCGAACCGGGCGGGGATGAAGAGATTGGTATCGAGGAACACGCGGGTCAGCCGTCGGACCCGGACTCGTCCTCCGGTCCGCCGGTCAACCGGCCCATATCGTCATAGATCTGCTCGCGGCTTACCGTGAAGCCTTCCGGCCAGGGACCGCCGTTCCAGGGCGGGAAATCGCGGTCCAGGTCGAAATCGCGCCTGGGCCGCCGCGCCGCCCGCCGCGGCGCCAGGCTCATCGTTGCCGAAGCCTCCCGAAGCCCCGCCCCGTGCCGGGTCATGTCTTCGTCTTCCCCTCCATAGCGAAGCGGCGCGGTCTCCATCGCCGCCGCCTCTCTCTCGAACACCAGCGTTTCCGCCTCCAGGTCGACCCGCGCGGTCCGCCAGCCCGCCGCCTGCCAGGCGAGCGCATGGGAGTGTCCGCTTCCCTTGCGGGAATTGGCCCACCAGGGCCGGTGCAGGCGCGCCGAATCGGGCAGGCGGAAGCCCAGCACCCGCTCCACCTCGTCGAAACCGGCCCGCCACTCGGTCTCCGGCCAGAGCGACAGCAGATGCCTGTGAAGCGGCGCATACTTGCCGCGCGCCGCCGCTTCCTTCATCAGCCGTTCCCGGTTCGTCGCCATCGGTCCGCCAGGTCCTGCAAGTTCTTACTTACCTAAGTATTGTATTCCTTGCGCCGGCATGTCAACGCCGTTCTCGTGCCGTGAAGCCTTCCCATTTCCGCATCCGCATAGAAGAATGGCGCCCGGGGAGGCTTGCGATGCAGTACGACTACATCATCGTCGGCGGCGGGTCCGCCGGCTCTGTCATGGCGAACCGGCTCTCGGCCAGGAGCGCCAACAGGGTCCTGTTGCTGGAGGCGGGCATCGACACGCCGCACGGCGCGATCCCGCCGGATGTGCATTCGAGCTATCCCGGCACGGCCTATTTCAACCCGGACTACACCTGGAACAAGCTCCGGGTGCGGCTCCAGCCGATCAACAAGAACCTGCCCGAAAGCCAGAGGCCGGAGCTGCGCAATTACGAGCAGGCGCGGATCATGGGCGGCGGGTCGTCGATCAACGGGCAGATGGCCAACCGGGGCGCCCCGAACGACTATGACGACTGGGGGCGCCAGGGCGCGAAGGGCTGGAGCTGGGAGTCCTGCCTGCCCTTTTTCCGGAAGCTCGAGCGCGACATGGACCATGACGACGCGCTCCACGGGCGGGAGGGACGCATCCCGATCCGGCGCATCTACCAGCAGGAATGGACGCCCTACGCCAAGGCCGTGGCGGAGGCCATGACCGAGCTCGGCTACCCCTATCTCACCGACCAGAACGGCGCGTTCGAGGACGGCCATTTCCCGGTCACGGTGTCGAACCTCTACGACCGCCGGGTCTCGACGGCGATCGGCTATCTCGACCCGCCGACGCGGCTGCGCGAGAACCTGGAAATCCGCTCCGAGACCCAGGTGTCGGAGATCCTGTTCGACGGGTTGCGCGCGGTGGGCGTCAAGGCCGGGCGGCGGGGCGTATCGGAGACCTTCACGGGCCGCGAGGTCGTGCTGTGCTGCGGCGCGGTGCATTCGCCGGCCCACCTGCTTCGCTCGGGCATCGGCCCGGCGGGCCACCTGGCCGACATGGGCATCGAGGTCCGCCACCATCTTCCGGGGGTCGGGCAGAACCTGATGGACCATCCCTCGGTCGCCTGCTCCACCTGGCTGCCCGGCGAGTCCCGGATGACGCGCAAGGACGCCCGCCACATCCATGTGGGCGCGCGCTATTCCTCCGGCCTGCACGATGCGCCCCCGGGGGACATGTTCATCGTCCAGGTCTCGAAGTCCGGCTGGCATGCGGTCGGAGAGCGCCTCGGCTCGCTGCTCGTCTTCGTCAACAAGTCCTATTCCACCGGCGAGGTCCGCCTCGTGTCGAAGGACTGGCGCGAGGAGCCCGAGGTCGAGTTCAACCTCCTGTCCGACGAGCGCGACCTCGACCGGCTGAAGGATGCCTTCCTGCGCGCATCCGCCATCAACCTACACCCCGCCGTGGCGCGGGTCGCCGGCTATACCTTCCCCTCCTCCTACAGCGAGAAGGTGCGCGCCATGGGCCGCGTGACCAGGCGCAACGAGATGATTTCGAAGGCCGTCGGCGGCGTGCTGGACATGGCCGGCGGCCTGAGGGGGACGCTGATCGACCGGCTGATAACCGGCGGCCTCAGGCTGCGCGACATGATGGAGGACGACGAGGCGCTGGAGGGTTTCGTGCGCGCCACGGCCGTCGGGGTCTGGCACGCCTCCTGCACCAACCGCATGGGAGCCGACGACGACCCGATGGCGGTGACGGACGAGCAAGGCCGGGTGCGCGGCCTCGCCGGGCTCAGGGTGGTCGACGCCTCGATCATGCCGTCCGTGCCCTGCGCCAACACCAACATCCCGACCATCATGATGGCGGAGCGCATCTCCGATACCGTCGTTTCGGCCGGCTGAGGGCGGCGATACATACTGTCGCATAGTCCGGATCGCAGGCTAATTCGACGCCGGATCAACGGTTTGCCCGGCATGGCGGTTTCTTGACAGCCGGACCGCCGCCGCCCTAGGGTCCGGGCGCTTTCGGGGCGGGATTCGCGCCGGACGGCGTTTCGTGGCGAAAATGGGCGAAGACGACAGGAACGGCCCCCTTCACGATTTCTCCGACAGACTTGCCGATGCCCGGCGCCGTCGCGACGGCAAGGCGCCGAAGGCAGCCCCGAAGGAGGGGCTGGGCGCGGCCATGCGGATCGGAGTGGAACTGGTGGCAGCGCTGGGGGTCGGTGCAGCCATCGGGTGGGGGCTGGACCGCTGGCTCGACACCGCGCCCTGGCTGATGGTGGTCTTTTTCGTGCTCGGGGCGGCGGCCGGGGTGATGAATGTGTACCGGTATATGAGCGGCATGGATGCCGCGCCCGGCTGGCGCCGGGAGCGGCGCCGGCAGGACGGCGAGGAAGGCTAGAGGGGGAACCCGGGTGGCGGGAGACGCGCACGGTCCGCTGGAGCAGTTCCGGATCAAGGAGCTGGTCGACATACCTGTGGCCGGAGTCCAGCTCGACATCACCAATTCCACGGTCTGGATGGTCGTGGCCGCGGCCGGCGTGATCGCGGTGATGGTCGGCGGCACGCGCAAGCGCGCCCTGGTGCCGGGGCGCCTGCAGTCCATCGCCGAACTCGCCTACGAGTTCATCGCCGGCATGGTGCGCGACACGGTGGGCGACGAGGGCCGGAAATACTTCCCGCTCATCTTCACCCTCTTCATGTTCATCCTGTTCGGCAATCTCGCCGGCATGATCCCCTACAGCTTCACCTTCACCAGCCATATCGCGGTCACTTTCGCCATGGCGGCGGTGGTCTTCGTCGGCGTCACCGTGCTGGGCTTCATCAAGCACGGGATGCACTTCTTCAGCTTCTTCGTGCCGCCCGGCGTCTCGGTGTTCATGTGGCCGCTGCTGATCCCGATCGAGATCATCTCCTACCTCTCCCGGCCGATCAGCCTTTCGGTGCGCCTGTTCGCCAACATGCTGGCCGGCCACACCCTGCTCAAGGTCTTCGCCGGCTTCGTGCCGGCGCTCGGCGTCGCCGGCATCCTGCCGCTCGCCTTCGTCTCGGCGCTGACGGGGCTGGAGATCGTCATCGCCTTCCTCCAGGCCTATGTGTTCGCGATCCTCACCTGCCTCTACATCAACGACGCGCTTCACCTCCACTAACCGGCTATCCGCCCACGCGAAGAAGGAACCAACCCATGGATTTAGAAGCCGCCAAGTTCATCGGCGCGGGTCTTGCCGTCATCGGCGTCATCGGCGCCGGTATCGGCATCGGCAACATTTTCGCTTCCTTCATCCAGGCGGTCGGGCGCAACCCGTCGGCGCGGGGGGAAGTGTTCCCGATGACCATGCTGGGCTTCGCGCTCGTCGAGGCCATTGCGCTGTTCGCGCTCGTCGTGGCGCTCGTGATCCTGTTCGGCTGAGGCCGCGACTCCGCGCCCGCCATGCCGCAACTGGAGCAAATCTCGACTTATGCGAGCCAGATCTTCTGGCTGGTGGTGGTGTTCGCCGTTCTGCTGGGCGTGATGCTCAGGGTCGCCCTGCCGCGCGTGCAGGGCATTCTGGAGGCGCGGCAGAAGCGCATCGACGACGATCTCGCCCGGGCCGCGGCGCTCAGGGACGAGGCCGAAGGCGTGCTGCGCGCCTATGAGCAGGCGCAGGCGGATGCGCGCGCCGAGGCGCGCCGCCTGCTGCGCGAGCAGCAGGAAGCGGCCGCGGCCGAGGCGGCGGCCCGCCATGCGGCGCTCGGCGAACGGATTGCCGGTGACGCCGAAGCCGCCGAAGCCCGGATCGCCGAGGCGCGCAGGCAAGCGCTGGCCGGGATCGAGGCGGCGGCGGGGGAAGTCGCGCAGGCCATGACGGCCAGGCTGATCGGCGTCGAGGTGGATGCGGACGAGGCCGCCAATGCGGCCCGGCAGGCGGGCGCGTGATGTTCTCCGATCCCACATTCTGGACCGCGGTCGGCTTCGTGATCTTCATCGCCGCCGTCGCGCGCGCGGTCTGGCGGATGGCGACCGGGGCGCTCGACGACAGGGCGGCGGGAATCAGGGCGTCGCTGGACGACGCGGCGGCGCTCCGCGAGGAAGCCCAGGCCCTGCTCGCGGACTACCGGAGGAAGCAGGAGGGCGCGGAAGCCGAAGCCGCGGCCGTGCTCGCCCACGCGCGCGAGGAGGCGGCGCGCATCGCCGAAGAGGCCGGGCGCGCGCTCGAAGAGGCGCTCGGGCGCCGCGAACAGCAGGCGCTCGCCAAGATCGCCCAGGCCGAGCAGGAGGCGCTCGCCGAGGTGCGCGCCCATGCCGTCCGGCTCTCGGCCGCGGCGGCCCGGACCCTGATCGAGCGCCATCTGGACAAGCCCCGCGCCGACGCGCTGGTGGCCGAATCGGTGGAGAGCCTGCCCCGCCGCCTGCACTGACTGCCGTTCGGCGCCGCGCCCCGGCCCCCCATCGGATTTGCACATCTCATTTCGACTCGTATCCGGTGCGCCGGCTCGCCCGGCCACGCCGTGCTCCGTCCCCCGCCTTGCCCCGAACTGTCACCCCGGACTCTCGCTCCAAGGCGGGCACCCTGCGCGCCCTCTCGACCGGATTACGAATTGTGGCAGTGACTGCACCTGAATGCCTATAAATTAATCGCATCGGTCCCGCCATCGAGGTTACGCCTGATAATTGGGCAATTATCTGCGCCACCTCTCACAGCCTTTCAAAATAATCCGTGAAAACAACTAGTTACGGTTTTGGCCCGGTTCTTGTTCCTCTCCCTGTCAGTCCGACCGACGGATGGCCCAACAAGGGGGTGCAGCAGATGAAACTGATTGCGGCGATCATCAAGCCGTTCAAGCTGGACGATGTCCGGGAGGCGCTTACGGGACTCGGCCTGCAGGGACTGACCGCGACCGAGGTCAAGGGCTTCGGCCGCCAGAAGGGGCAGACCGAAATCTACCGCGGCGCCGAATACACGGTGAACTTCCTGCCGAAAGTGAAGATCGAGGTCGCGGTGGACGACGCCGAGTGCGAGGCCGCCGTGGAAGCGATCCAGAAGGCCGCCCATACCGGGCGGATCGGCGACGGCAAGATTTTCGTGAGCGACATCGGCCATGCGGTGCGCATCCGCACCGGCGAGGCCGGGTCGGAAGCGCTTTGACGAAGAGGATATAACGACATGCTTCGCGCCATACCGGGCCTCGCGGCCCTTCTCCTGCTGGCGGCCTCGCCCGCCCACGCAGCGGTCGAGGGCGAACTCGCCTTCGTCTTCAACACCTTCTCGTTCCTGGTGCACGGCTTCCTGGTGATGCTGATGGCCGCCGGCTTCGCCATGCTGGAATCGGGCCTGGTCAGGACCAAGAACACCGCGGCGATCTGCCTGAAGAACATCGCGCTCTACTCGCTGGCCGGGATCATGTTCTACATCGTCGGCTATGCCGTGATGTACACGGACGTGAACGGCGGCTGGATCGGCACGTTCGACTTCCTCTACAACCCCTCCGACGCCGAGCTCGCGCTCCTCAACGCCGAGGAAGCCACGCCCGAACAGGTCGCCGCCGTGGTCGAAGGCGGCTATTCGGTCATGTCCGACTGGTTCTTCCAGATGGTGTTCGTGGCCACGGCCGCCTCCATCGTCTCCGGCACCCTGGCCGAGCGTATCCGCATAGTTCCCTTCCTGGCGTTCACCGTCCTGCTCTCGGCGCTGATCTACCCGATCCAGGCGTCCTGGGTCTGGGGCGGCGGCTGGCTGGCCGAGATGGGCTTCAGCGATTTCGCCGGCTCGACGCTGGTGCATTCCACCGGCGGCTGGGCGGCGCTCGCCGGCGCCATCGTTCTGGGCGCGCGCAAGGGCAAATACGGACCGGACGGCAGCATCAACCCGATGCCGGGCGCCAACCTGCCGCTGGCGACGCTCGGCACCTTCATCCTCTGGTTCGGCTGGTTCGGCTTCAACGGCGGCTCGCAGCTCGCGCTCGGCTCCGCGCTCGACGCGGTGGCGATCTCGATCGTCTATGTGAACACGAACCTCGCCGCCGCGGCGGGCGTCGTGGCGGCCATGGCGACGAGCTACGCCATGTACCGCAAGATCGACCTCACGCTGGCGCTGAACGGCGCGATTGCCGGCCTCGTCTCGATCACCGCCGGCCCCGACCTCCAGAACCATGTGCTGGCGCTCGTCATCGGCGGCATCGGCGGCGTGCTGGTGGTCTATGCGGTGCCGCTGCTCGACCGGCTGAAGATCGACGACGTGGTGGGCGCCATCTCGGCGCACCTGGTCGCCGGCATCTGGGGCACGCTCGCGGTCGGCATCTTCGGCGGCGGCGACTTCACCGTGCAGCTCATCGGCGTGCTGGCCATCGGCGTCTTCGTCTTCGTCGTCTCGCTGGCGGCATGGTTCGCGCTGAAGCTGCTTGTCGGCATCCGGGCCTCCGAGGAAACCGAGGATGACGGCCTCGACAAGACCGAGCTCGGCATGGAAGCCTATCCGGAGTTCGGCAGGGGCTCCTCGCCGCTCTTCTAGCGGCGGGAGGCCGGCCGGAACCGGCGGGCGTGCGGCTGTCCGGGCCGCGCGCCCGTCCCTTTTCTGGCCCCGATTCCGCATTGACGCTCCGCATGGCGCGGCCTAGCGTCCAACGAACCTTGCCTGGGGAAGCTGCGCACATGCCGGACGGGAATGTCCTTCTCGAGGCGCGCGGCATCGTCAAGCGGTTCGGCGACCTGGCCGCCAACGACGATATCGACCTCAGCGTCCATGCAGGCGAGATCCACGCGCTGCTCGGCGAGAACGGCGCCGGCAAGTCGACCCTGGTCAAGATCCTCTACGGCTCGCTGCAGCCCGATGCGGGCGCCGTAAGCTGGCAGGGCCGGCCCGCGGTCGTCGGCAATCCGGCCGAGGCGCGCGCGCTCGGCATCGGCATGGTGTTCCAGCATTTCTCGCTCTTCGAGGGGCTGACGGTCGCCGAGAATATCGCGCTGGCGCTGCCGCCGGACGCCGCGGGAAGGGGCCTCGCCGCCGATGTCCGGGCGGTTTCCGAATCCTACGGGCTGCCGCTCGATCCGGCGGCGCGGGTCGCAAGCCTGCCGGTAGGCGTCCGGCAGCGCATCGAGATCGTCCGCTGCCTGCTGCAGCGCCCGCGCCTGCTCATCATGGACGAGCCGACTTCGGTGCTGACGCCGCAGGAGGCCGAACGGCTGTTCGAGACCCTGCGCCGGCTGGCGGGCGAGGGCTGCGCGGTGCTCTACATCAGCCACCGGCTGGAAGAAGTCCGCCAGCTCTGCCACACCGCGACCGTGCTGCGGCACGGGCGGGTGGTCGGCCGGCCGGACCCGAAGACGGCGAGCACCGCGGACCTCGCCCGGCTGATGGTCGGCGCCGATATCGAGGAGGCGCGCGGCCGCCGCGGCGACGGCGCGCCGGCGGGTCCGGTGCGGCTCGCCGTCCGCGGCCTTTCGCAAACGGCCGACACCCCCTTCGGCGTTTCGCTGGAGGACATCTCGCTGGAAGTCCGGGGCGGCGAGATCGTCGGCGTTGCGGGCGTCGCCGGCAACGGGCAGGACGAGCTGTTCGCGGCGCTCTCGGGCGAGACGGCCGCCGCCGAACAGGCGGTCGTCGAGATCGACGGCAGGCCGTGCGGACGGGCGGGGCCGGCGGCCCGGCGGCGCCTGGGCGCGGCCTTCGTCCCGGAGGAGCGGATGGGCCACGCCGCCGTGCCCGGCATGCGCCTGTCGGAGAACGCCGTCCTGACGCGGCACGGCACGGACCGGGACATTTCCGTCGGCGGCGTCCTGCGCCTCGGGCAGGCCCGCCGCCTTGCGGAGCGGATCGTCGCCCGTTTCGACGTGCGCGCGCCGCCGGGCGACCCGGAGGCCAAGGCGCTGTCGGGCGGCAACCTGCAGAAGTTCGTCGTCGGGCGCGAACTCGACCGCAAGCCGGGCGTGCTTGCCGTCAGCCAGCCGACCTGGGGTGTCGATATCGGCGCGGCGACCGAGATCCGCCGCGAACTCGCCGCGCTCGCGCGGAGCGGCGCGGCCGTTCTCGCGATCAGCCAGGACCTCGACGAAATCCTCGAGATCTCGGACCGCATCGCCGTGATCTCGCGCGGGCGCCTGTCGTCGGCCGTTCCCGCGGCCGAGACGACCAGGGAGGCCATCGGCCTCCTCATGGGCGGCGCGGCGGACTGACGGCCATGCGGATCGAACTCCGCCAGCGGACGGAGGATTCGCGCCTGATGGTCTGGCTCTCGCCGCTGCTGGCGCTTGCCCTCACCTTCGTCTTCGGCGCCGTCCTGTTCGCGGCGCTGGGGCACGACCCGCTCCGGGCGCTCTACGTCTATTTCGTCAAGCCCCTCACCGACGCCTGGTCGCTCGAGGAAATCGTCGTCAAGGCGACGCCGCTTGCGCTCATCGGCGTCGGGCTCGCGCTCGCCTTCCGCACCAATGTCTGGAACATCGGCGCGGAGGGGCAATACACGGTCGGCGCCGTGTGCGGGTCGATCCTGCCGGTCATGCTGCCGGAAGTGCAGGGGCCGCTGCTGCTGCCGGCCGTGCTCGTCTGCGGCGTGCTGGGCGGCATGGCCTGGGCGGCCATACCCGCCTTCTTCCGCGTCCGCTTCGGCTCCAGCGAAATCCTGACCTCGCTGATGCTGGTCTATGTCGCCCAGCTCCTGCTGGACTGGCTGGTGCGCGGCCCGTGGCGGGACCCCGAGGGATACAATTTCCCTGAATCGCGCCTCTTCGAGGCCGATGCGGTGATACCGGCGTTGGCCGGGCGGATGCATTTCGGCACGGTGATCGCCCTGCTCGCCGTCGCCGCGCTCGCCATCCTGCTCGGGCGCACGCTCAAGGGCTTCGAGTTCCGGGTGATCGGCGCGGCGCCGCGGGCGGGCGCCTTCGCCGGTTTTTCCGAACGCGGGTCGATCATGGCCGCGCTCACGATCTCCGGCGGCCTCGCCGGCCTTGCGGGCATAGCGGAGGTATCCGGCACCATCGGGCAGCTCCACCCCTCCATCTCGCCCGGCTACGGCTTCACGGCGATCATCGCCGCCTTCCTCGGGCGGCTGAACCCGGTGGGCGTGGTGTTCGCCTCGCTGCTTCTGGCGCTCACCTATATCGGCGGCGAGTCGGCGCAGGTCGCGCTCGGCATCTCCGACAAGATCGCGCGGGTGTTCCAGGGGGCGATCCTGATCTTCGTGCTGGCCTGCGACGTCTTCATCCGCTACCGCCTCCACTTCCTGCCCGCGCGGCGCGCGGCGGCGCGCGCGGAGGACGCGCCGTGACCGGGTTCGAGGCCGTCATCCTCACCATCGTGACGGCCGCGACGCCGCTGCTGATCGCGGCGCTCGGCGAACTCGTGACGGAGCGCTCCGGCGTCCTCAATCTGGGCGTCGAGGGCATGATGATCGTGGGCGCGGTGACGGGCTTCGCAGGCGCCCAGCTCACCGGCTCGCCCTATCTGGGCGTCGTCGCCTCCATGATCGGCGGCATGGCGCTCGCCGGCCTGTTCGGGTTCCTGGTGCTGCGGCTCGCCGCCAACCAGGTCGCCTCCGGGCTTGCGCTCACGCTGCTGGGGCTCGGCCTCTCCGGCATGATCGGGGAAGCCTTCATCGGCCAGCCGGGCCTGAAGCTGGAGCGCATCCACATCCCGTTCCTGACCGACCTGCCGGTCGTCGGCCAGGTCCTGTTCGGGCAGGACCCGCTCGTCTATGCGTCGGTGGCGCTCGCGGTCTGCGTCTCGCGCTTCCTCTTCCGCACCCGCGCCGGGCTCGCGCTCCGCGCCGTCGGCAACAATCACGGCTCCGCCCACATGCTGGGCGTGCACGTCATCCGGACGCGCTTCCTGGCGGTGCTCTTCGGCGGCGCCTGTTCCGGGCTGGCGGGCGGCTACCTGTCGCTGGCCTATACGCCGCAATGGGTCGAGGGGATGACCGCGGGGCGCGGCTGGATCGCGCTTGCGCTCGTCGTGTTCGCGAGCTGGATGCCGCTGCGCGCCGCCGTCGGCGCCTATCTCTTCGGCGGCGCGCTCATCCTGCAATTCCATGCCCAGGCAGAGGGCATCCCGGTGCCGCCGCAGTTCCTTTCGGCGCTTCCCTATATTGCGACGGTCGCGGCCCTGGTGATACTCTCGCGCGACCGATGGAGGGCGAGAAACGACTCGCCGGCATGTCTCGGACAGGTCTTCGTCCCCGACCGGTAGGGGCAGACGCCCTCGGGCGCTCCCGGCCGGAAACGGAAACGCGGCCCGCGGGCCCAGTTGGAGAACAGGGAATGTTGAGAGCTACCATCCTCGCCGCTTTCGCCATGGCGCTGGCGCTTCCGGCCGCCCGGGCCGACGACCCCGTCAAGGCGGCGTTCGTCTATGTCGGCCCGATCGGCGACCACGGCTGGACCTACCAGCACGACCAGGGCCGACTCGCCATCGAGGAGGCCTTCGGCGACAGGGTCGAGACCCTCTATGTCGAGAACGTGGCCGAAGGCCCCGACGCCGAGCGCGCCATCGAGCGGTTCGCGCGCGAGGGGGCGGACATCGTCTTCACCACCTCCTTCGGCTTCATGAACCCGACGGTGAAGGTCGCCAAGCGCTTTCCGGACGTGAAGTTCGAGCACGCGACCGGCTACAAGCGGGCGGACAATGTGGCTACCTATTCCGCGCGCTTCTACGAGGGCCGCTACATCATCGGCCAGATCGCGGCGAAGATGTCGAAATCGGGCGTTGCGGGCTATGTCGCCTCCTTCCCGATCCCCGAGGTCGTGCGGGGCATCAACTCCTTCCTGCTGGGCGCCCAGTCCGTCAATCCGGACTTCAAGCTGAAGATCGTCTGGGTGAACACCTGGTTCGATCCCGGCAAGGAGGCCGACGCCGCCAAGGCGCTGATCGACCAGGGCGCCGATATCATGACCCAGCACACCGACAGCCCGGCGCCGGTCCAGATCGCCGGCGAGCGCGGCGTCCACGGCTTCGGCCAGGCCTCCGACATGGACGCCTTCGCGCCGGCCGCCCACTACACCGCGATCATCGACGACTGGAGCGCCTACTACATCTCCCGCGTGCAGGCCGTGCTCGACGGCACGTGGAAGTCGGGCGATGTCTGGGGCGGCTTCGCCGAGGACATGGTGGTGATGGCCCCCTATACCGACCTGCCGGAGGATGTCGCCGCGGACGCCGCCGCGATGGAGGCGAAGATCCGCTCGGGCGAGTTCCATCCCTTCACCGGCCCGATCCACGACCAGGAGGGCACGCTCCGGGTCGCGGAAGGCGAGCGGGCCGACGACGGCATGCTGCTCGGCATGGACTGGTATGTGAAGGGCGTTGACGACAAGCTGCCCCAGTAGCGGACCGCCTGCCCGGAACGGCGCGGACTGCGTCGTTCTGGGCCGCCTGATCGACTTTGCCGGCGATCCCGCGGCGTTCGGCGCCGCCGCCGTCCGCGACCTGCCCGGCGGCGCGCTCGCGCTGAAGGAGGGCCGCATCGTCTGGCGGGGCGCTGCGGCCGGCCTGCCGGCGGAATTCGGGGACGCCCCGCAGCGGGACTATGGCCGCTGCCTGGTCCTGCCGGGGTTCGTCGATCCGCATATCCATTTCCCCCAGTACCGGATCCTCGCCGCAGGCGGCCGCGGCCTCCTCGACTGGCTCGACCGCTTCGCCTTCCCGGAAGAGCAGCGCTATGCGGACGGGGACCACGCCGCGGCCGCGGCGGAGATGTTCCTCGACCTGCTGCTGGCCCACGGCACCACCGCCGCGCTGGTCTTCTCCACCGTCCACGAGGAGGCCGCCGACCGGCTCTTCGCCGCCGCGGAACGGCGCGGCATGGCGGTCGCCGCCGGCAAGACCCTGATGGACCGCAATGCGCCCGCCGCGCTCCGCGACAGCGCCGAAACCGGACTCCGCGCGAGCGAGCGCCTCTATGCCCGCTGGCACGGCCGGGGGCGGCTCCGCTATGCGCTCTCGCCGCGCTTCGCGGTGACGTCGGGGGCGGCGCAGCTCGCCGCCGCCGGCGAGTTCCTGAAGAGCTACCCGGACGCGCTGATGCAGACGCACCTGTCCGAGACGGAGGAGGAAATCGCCGAGGTGGTCCGGCTGTTCCCGGACTGCGCCGACTATACCGATGTCTATGACCGCTTCGGCCTGCTCGGACCCGCAAGCCTCTTCGCGCATGGCGTGCATCTCTCGGCGCGGGAGCGCGGGCGGCTGGGCGAAGCCGGGTCGGCGGTGGTCCACTGCCCGACCTCGAACGCCTTTCTGGGCTCGGGCCTGTTCGACATCGGACCCTATTCGCCGGACGGGGGGACCGGCGCGCCCCGGCTCGCCGTCGCCACCGATATCGGCGGCGGCACCGGCTATTCGCTGCCGGCGACCCTCGGTTCCGCCTACCGCACCGCGCAGCTCCGGGGGCGGCGCCTTGCGCCCGAGCGCGCCTTCTACCTGGCGACGTTCGGCAATGCCGAAGCGCTCGGCATGGAGGGGGAAATCGGGCGGCTGGAGCCCGGCTTCTTCGCCGACCTCGCCGTGCTCGACCCGCGCGCGACCCCGCTGCTCGCCGCGCGCGAGGCGCTCAGCGAAACGCTTGCCGACACGTTGCTCGCCCTGATGATCCTGGGCGACGACCGCATCGTGCGCGCAAGCTGGGTCGCCGGCCGGCAACTGCACCCCGGGCCGGGCTAACGATTCCCCCCGTCGGGACCGCCCTGCCGCATGGCTCCGGACAGCGCCGGGGCGTCGAGGCGCCGGCGGAGCTGGTCCCGCGCGTCGCGCCAGCGGAAGCGGATCGAGTTGGTCACGATCTCGCGGTCGAGCTCCTTGTATTCGTCGATGACCGGCGCGAAACGCACCAGGTCGGCCTCGCTGCCGGCGAACGCATGCCGGCCGTCCGCCGCCGCCGTCCAGTCGGCCGCCCGGACGCGGAGGTCGAACCGCTCCAGCACCTCCGCCGGCACCGGGCCGGCGCCGGCATCGGCGAGCCCGCGCTCGGCCGCAAGGCGGAAACAGCGCTGCGCCAGCGCCGCCGCGCCGCCCGGCGGCAGGGTCCCGTCCCTCTCGGAAAGGGCCGCCGCAAACACCGTCAGGTCCGCAAGACAGGAGAGAAAAAGCTTCACGGCCGCCTGGCGGATCGAGGCGGAAAACGTGTCGTCCTCGAAATAAAGGCGGTAGCTCGTGCCCATTCGCGTCTTCAGATAGCCGTAGAGCGAGGTCTGCGCGACATAGGAAGAGCGGGTGCGCAGAAAGTCGGCGAGCCTCTCCGGCGTATCGAGCCTGTGGCGCTCGAAACGCGGCCGGAATCTCTCCACAATCGTCGCGAGACCGCGGACGCTCTTGCGCAACATGGCCGTTTTTTCGGGTTCACACACGAAAGAATCTCGACTATAGGCGATTTAGGATCCGTGCGGCATCCCCGGTTCCCGGGACGAAGTCCGAAGCGTCGAACCTCAAGGCCGGGGAGGCCCACGCCCTAACAACGAGAAGGAAGGGGAGAGAGACGCATGGCGGAAGTTAGTGCCGAAACCCGGCAAGCGCACTGGAGGAAAACCTCCACCCTAACCTATGTGATCCTGGCGTTGTGGTTCCTGTTCGGATACGTGGTGCCATGGTTCGCCAAGGAGCTCGATGCGGCGTCCTTCCTCGGATTCCCGCTCGGCTACTATTTCATCGTGCAGGGCTCGCTGATCATTTTCGTGCTGCTGATCGTTGTCCAGAACATCTTCCAGGACAACATCGACGAGGAGCACGGAGTGGCTGAGGAATAAGGGGGGCGGCTCATGAACGCACAAGCGCAAGGCACGAGGTTCGTCGACAAGCTGGGGAAGGTGTACGGCCTGTACACGCTGGGTTTCCTCGGCTTCTTCGCCCTCATGGCCATCATCGAGCAGTTCGGCGTCGGCGCCAGGACCATCGGCGTGCTGTTCCTGCTCTTCACCCTCGCGATCTACGCCACCATCGGCTGGCTGTCGCGCACCATGCAGGTGGACGCCTATTACGTTGCGGGCCGGGAGGTCCCGTCGCTCTACAACGGCATGGCCACGGCGGCGGACTGGATGTCCGGCGCCTCCTTCGTGGCGCTCGCCGGCGGCATCTATTTCGGCGGTTACCCCTATCTGGGCTTCGTCATCGGCTGGACCGGCGGCTATGTGCTGGTCAACGCGCTGATGGCGCCCTATCTGCGCAAGTTCGGCTGCTACACGGTGCCCGACTTCATCGGCACCCGCTACGGCGGCAACCTCGCGCGGTTCTGCGCGGTCTTCGTCCTGGTGGTGGCGTCCTTCACCTATGTGACGGCGCAGATCAACGCCACCGGCACGATCGCCGCCCGCGCGCTCGACATCCCGTTCGAGTTCGGCGTGTGGTTCGGCCTCCTGGGCATCCTGCTCTGCTCCATGCTGGGCGGCATGCGCGGCGTGACCTGGACGCAGGTGGCGCAGTATATCGTGCTCATCATCGCCTACCTGGTGCCGCTGATCTGGATGTCGAACGAACAGGGCTTCGGCATCATCCCGCATTTCGGCTACGGCGAGGCGGCGCAGCGCATCCAGCAGCTGGAGGCGGAATACGGACTGCAGCCGGCGGCCGAGGCCGTGGCGGGGCTGAAGGTGCTGACGACGGCGCATTTCGACCCGCAGACCTCGCTCGACAGCTGGAAGTTCGTCACGCTGGCGCTCTGCATGATGGCCGGCACGGCGTCGCTGCCGCACATCCTGATGCGGTATTTCACGACGCCGTCGGTGCGCCAGGCGCGCAAGTCGGTCGGCTGGTCGCTGTTCTTCATCTTCCTGCTGTATTTCTCGGCGCCGGCGCTCGCCACGCTGACGAAGCTGCAGCTGCTGGACCCGAACCTCGCAACCGCGGTGGTCGGCAAGGCGGTGGAAGACGTGATGGCGCTGGAGTGGATCCAGAACTGGGCCCATGTCGGGATGCTTGCCGTTCAGGACCAGAACGCCGACGGCATCGTGCAGCTCAACGAGTTCTTCATGCGGCCCGACATCGTCGTGCTGGCCACGCCCGAGATCGCCGGCCTGCCCTACGTGATCTCCGGCCTGGTCGCGGCGGGCGGCATGGCGGCTGCCATGTCCACCGCCGACGGGCTGCTGCTGGCGATCGCCAACGCGCTCAGCCACGATCTCTACTACAAGATCATCGACCCGCAGGCCGATACGCGCCGCCGCCTGGTGGTGGCCCGCGTATTGCTGGTCGGCATCGGTGTGCTGGCGGCCCTGGTGGCCTCGTTGAAGCTCACCGGTATCCTGGGCGCGGTGGCATGGGCGTTCTGCTTCGCCTGCTCGGGGCTGTTCTTCCCCCTTGTGCTCGGCATCTGGTGGAAGAGGGCCAACCGGGAGGGCGCCATCGCCGGCATGATCGCCGGCTTCCTGGCAGGCTCCATCTACCTCTACCATGTGTATGGCGGCGGGGCCCAGCTCTGGTCGATCGACCATCTGCGCTTCGGCATGATCGGCATGCCGGTCTCGCTCGTGGTCATGGTGGTGGTGTCGCTGATGACGCCGGAGCCGGATGCGGAAACGCAGGCCATGGTGGACGAAACCCGTATCCCGACGGGCGATCCGATCCTGGCCGAGACGCATTGACGGCCAACCGGCCTTCAGGCGCTCATGGAGGCGGGGCTTCGGCCCCGCCTCCAGCCGCGCCGGCTCGCTCGGTCCGGCCGTTCCCGCATCATGCGCGAACGCCCCTTTCCCGCCATGCCTCTTCCCGCCGCGCCTTTTCTCGTCATGCCCGGAGTTGTTCCGGGTATCCGGGGGCGTTCAGGCATGACGATACGGGGACGGGCGGGGACAGCTTGCAAGAGCGCCGGCACGTTCCGGTCGGGACGGTAGTGGGGCGCCGTGGATAGCCTCGCGCATGCGCTGCCCGGCTGGGTGGTGCTTCTGGACTACATTCTCGGCATAGCGATGTGGACCCTGGTCGGCCGCGCCGCCATGAACATCTTCCTTCCCGTCACCTCCGACTTCTTCTTCATGAAGGCGTTCGTGAAGATGACGGACCCGATCCTGCGCGTTTTCAGGCCGGTCACGCCGGGCTTCCTGATCGACCCGGTCGTGCCGCTTTACGTCGCCTGGTTCTTCTTCCTGTTCCGCTTCTACGCCATGCCCTGGCTGCTCGGCTATTCCGTGCTCGGCATGCTCTCCTTCCCGCTCGAAGGCGAAGTCGCCGCCATGCTGTACGACATGTTCGGCAGCGGCCTGTAGAGGCCTTCCTCCGGCGCCGGGAAGAGCAGCCGCCATGGTCCGCACCGCCCTCCTGTCGCTCGTCCTCCTGCTTGCGGCCGGACCGCTGGGAGCGGAGCGCTACAAGGGTTTCCCGCGCGGCCATGCCCTGGTTGCGCCTGCCGAACTGAAGGCCGCGCTCGACGGCCCCGGCCCGAAACCCGTCGTGCTGGCGGCGGTCGGCAAGAGGCCCTGGCTGCTCGGGCACATTCCGGGCGCGCGCCACGCGCCGCGCCGCGCCTATACCGGCCGCGGCGGCATGGCGCCGGACCGGGCGCGTTTCCAGGCGTTCGCGCGCGGACTCGGCATCGACGGCGACACCGCCGTGGTGGTCTATGACAACGCCTACGACGCCGCGCGCCTCTGGTGGCTGTTCCGGCTCTACGGCAAGGCCGACGTGCGGGTGCTCGACGGCGGCTGGCGGGCCTGGGCGGAGGCGGGCTACGCGATCGAACGCGGCCCCGGCCGGCCGCCTCCCGAAGAGGGAAATTTCACCGCCGCGCCCGCCCTCGCCGGCTGGACGGCCGGTTTCGATGAGGTCGCGCAAGCCCGCCCGGAGGCGGGCGCGCATCTCTGGGACGCGCGCGACACGCCGGAATGGAAGGGAACCGGCCCCATCGGCGAAGCCCGCTTCATCGGCTGGCGCGCGTTCCGCCGAGCGGACGAAGGCCGGCCCGCAGAGTTCCGCACCGCCGCCGAAATCGGCGCATTGCTCGCCAAGGCCGGATTCGACCCGGAACAGGACCACATCTTCTACTGCCACTCGGGCGTGCGCGCCGCCACGCCGATGCTCGCGCTCTACCTCATGGGCTATCCGGTGGAGCGCCTGCGCCTCTATGACGGCTCCTGGATGGAATGGAGCCGGCGGGCGTCGCGGGGTTAGCGCCGGACGCCGCGCCGGGGCCTTTCCCCCGGTCGCGCCGCCGGCGGGCGAGGCGGCGTTTGCGCTCCAGGCGGTGGCGTTTCAGGAAACGCTGCACCGTCGCCGTGCTGAACGCCAGCCCCTCGGCGGCCAGCGCGTCGCGCAGCCCGCATATGGAAAGCTCCGGCCGCGCCGCCAGGATGCGGAAGATCCGCTCCCGCTCGGGCTCGATCCGCGAGCGGCTGCCGCCCTGCCTGCCGGGCCGCACATGGCCGCGCTCGCGGAACTGCTTCACCCAGCGCTGGACGGACTTCTCGCCGAGCCCGAAATGCCGGGCCGCGGCCCTGACGCCCATGCCGTGGCGCACCACCGCCGCCACCGCCTGCCCCCGCAGGTCCGCGCCCACGGCCCGGCCCCGCCTCGGCCCCGGCAGCCCGTCCTCCGGCCCGCCCGCTCTCCCGTCCGTCATCGCTCCTCCTCCTTCTCCATATGCCGCGCCGGGGTCCTTGCCCGGCCAGGTCGAGCGAACCGCCGCGCCGACTGCCGCCCTGCCGATTCCGCCCGCACCGCCGCCGTCCTCAAGGTCAGGTTGGATGAAATGCGGCCCTGCTTCCCGCATCGCGGCGGCCGCACCCCTCCCGCTTGCCGTCTGGCCCCGGCCGCCGGCGTCGCGGGTTGGAAACGTCAGGCGGAGCGGCGCGCCGCGCGCCCGCTCCCGACAGGTCGTCAGGTCATGGCCTCTTTCGCCCGGTCAACGGTTGAAGAAACATATATAGAACAACAAGGAAAGATGTCAAGCCCGCACGCGCGCCCGCAGCCGGTCCCGGCGCGGCCTGCGGCCTGCGACCGATTGCGCCAGGGTTTTGACAAGCGCGGCGGATGCCCTATGATGAATGCTGCACTGCAACAAGGAGTGAGCGATGAACGCGGATCCGGTCGTCATTGTGGGCATGGCGCGCACGCCGATGGGGAGCTTCCAGGGCGTGCTCAAGGATGCGACGGGGCCGGAACTCGGCACCCGCGCGATCACCGGCGCGCTGGAGAGCGCGGGCGTGGCGGCCGAGGATGTGGACGAGGTGATCCTCGGCTGCGTGCTGCCGCACGGCCAGCGCCAGGGGCCGGCCCGCCAGGCCGCCATCCATGCCGGCATCCCGAAATCGGCGGGCGCCACCACGATCAACAAGCTCTGCGGCTCCGGCATGAAGGCCACCATGCTGAGCCACGACCTGCTGCTCGCGGGCACCAACGATGTCATGGTCTCGGGCGGCTTCGAGAGCATGACCAACGTACCCTACATGGTGGAGAAGGCGCGCGCCGGCATGCGCATGGGCCACGGCCGGTTCGAGGACGCCATGTTCCTTGACGGCCTTGAGGACGCCTACGAGCCGGGCGCGCTCATGGGCCACTTCGCCGAGGAGACGGCGCGGCACTTCCAGTTCACCCGCGAGGAGCAGGACGAATTCGCGATCCGGTCGCTGAACCGCGCCCGCACGGCGAACGAGGACGGCACCTTCGCCGGCGAGATGGTGCCGATGACGGTGAAGACGCGGCGCGGCGAGACGGTCGTGGAGCAGGACGAGCAGCCCTTCACCGCCAATATCGGGAAGATTCCGAGCCTGAGGCCCGCCTTCGCCAAGGACGGGTCGGTGACGCCGGCCAATTCCAGCTCGATTTCCGACGGGGCGGCCGCGCTGGTGCTGATGCGCCGGTCCGAGGCCGAGCGCCGGGGGCTCGCGCCGCTCGCCACCATCGTCGCGCATACCTCGCACAGCCAGGAGCCGCGCTGGTTCACGACCGCGCCTGTCGGCGCCATGCAGAAGCTGTTCGAGAAGACCGGCTGGGACAAGGACGAGGTCGAGTTCTACGAGATCAACGAGGCCTTCGCGGTGGTGCCGATGGCGGCGATGCGCGAGTTCGCGCTGCCGGCCGACAAGGTGAACGTCCATGGCGGCGCCTGCGCCCTCGGCCACCCGGTCGGCGCGTCCGGCGCGCGGATCGTGGCGACGCTCATCAACGCCATGCAGAAGAACGGCGCGCGGAAGGGCGTCGCGGCCATCTGCATCGGCGGCGGCGAGGCGACGGCCATGGCCATCGAACGCGCGGCTTGACCCGCCGGCTGATCTCCTCCGGCGGCCGCTTCGAGGCGGCCGCCGGCTACTCCCGCGCCGTGGTCCAGGACGGCTGGGTTCACGTCGCCGGCACGACCGGGGCGGACCCCGGAACAGGGGCGATTCCCGAGGACGTCGTCGAGCAGGCGCGCCTCGCCTTCGCCATTATCGGGGCGGCCCTGGCGGAGGCCGGGGCCGGTTTCGAGGATGTCGTGCGCGTCACCTACTACCTGACCGACGCCGGGGATTTTCCCGCACTCATGCCGGTGTTCGGCGAGGCGTTCGGCGATATCCGCCCGGCCGCCACGGCCGTCGTCGTCGCCGGGCTGGTCGATCCCGCCATGAAGATCGAGATCGAAGTCACGGCGCAGTGCCCACGGCCCTGATTACCGGTGCGGCGCGCGGCATCGGCCGCGCGCTGGCAAGCGGCTATCTGGCCGACGGCTGGCGGGTGCTGGCGGTCTGCCGCGATCCGGCGGCGCTGGCCGGCCTCGACGGCATCGCCGATGCGGCCCGCCTCGATGTCACCGACGATGACGGCATTGCCGCGCTCGCGGAACGCTGGCGGGACGAGCGCATCGACCTGCTCTGGAACAATGCCGGCGTCGACTCGCCGGGCACCCGCTCGCTCGCCCGGCTCGACACGCAGGAATGGGCGTACTGCCTGCGCGTCAACACGATCGCGCCGGTGGCGTTCGCGGCGGCCTTCGCCGGCCATGTCGCGGCCAGCGAGCGGCGCACCGTCGCCTTCGTGACGAGCCAGCTGGGCTCGATTTCGCAGGCGGCAGGCGTGCGCCGCTATGCCTACAGCAGCTCCAAGGCGGGACTCAATATGGCGGCGCGCACCTTCGCGCTGGAGCTGGCGGGCCGGGTGCGCGTCGCCATCCTGCATCCGGGCCATGTCGCCACCGACATGGGCGGCGCGCACGCCCCGGTGACGCCGGAGGAAAGCGCGCGCGGCATGCGCCGCATCGCCGAGAGGCTCACCGACCGCCAGTCCGGCGCCTTCCTCGACTGGCGGGGGCGCACGATTCCGTGGTGACGGTTGCGCCGTCGGTCACTCGCTTCTCGCCGGAGGGGCCGGTTTCCGGATCGCTGCCTCGAGCCAACGGGTTCGCGATATTCGGAACCCGGTCGTCTTCCATGATCGAATGCCTCGGCCTCCCGCCGGAATATCCGGGATATGACAGTATCGGAGGACATCGGCCGCGGCCCGCGCGGCCGGCTCAGGCGTAGTCGATCTTCAATATCTCGTAGTAGCGCGCGCCGCCCGGCGCATCGACCTCGATCTGGTCGCCGACCGACTTGCCGATCATCGCCCGCGCGAGCGGCGAGGCGATGGAGAGCCGGCCTTCGGCGATATCGCTCTCGTCCTGGCCGACGATGCGGTAGCAGGACTCCTCGTCGCTCTCCTCGTCCACGACCGTCACCTGTGCGCTGAACATCACCTTGTCGCCGGAAATCTGCGCAGGATCGATCACTTCCGCCCGTGAGACCTTGTCCTCGAGTTCCGCCATGCGCCCCTCGATGAAGGACTGCCGGTCACGGGCCGCGTGGTATTCGGCGTTCTCGGAGAGGTCCCCGTGCTCGCGGGCCTGGGCAATCGCGCGCACTACGGCCGGCCGTTCGACGGTCCGGAGTCGCCGCAGCTCCTCCTCCAGCCGCCGGTAGCCTTCGGGCGTCATCGGCACCTTGTCCATCTCAGCCAATTTCCCTTGCGCAACGCATCGAATCAGAGCCGGAACGACCCGTCAAAATAAGATTGCAAGGGGGCCACTTCAAGGCGGGCGGCCTCGAGCGCCGCGATGGCGCGGGCTGCGGCGTGCGCGCCGGCGAGCGTGGTGAAATAGGGAACGCGGCGGTTCAGCGTCTCGCGGCGCAGACTGTAGCTGTCCCGGAGCGCGGCTGCGCCTTCGCTCGTGTTGATGACCAGTTGTACCTCACCGCTCTTGATGGCGTCCACGATATGCGGCCGGCCTTCGAGCACCTTCTTGACCACATGGACTTCCAGGCCCTCCGCCTTCAGCACGCGGGCCGTGCCGCCGGTCGCGATCAGCCGGAACCCGCCGGTGGCCAGCATCCGGGCGACCTCGACCGCGCCCGGCTTGTCGCTGTCCCGCACCGAGACGAATGCCGTGCCGCCGCCGGGCAGCGTCACCCCGGCCCCGAGCTGCGCCTTGGCGAAGGCGCGCGCGAAATCCGTGTCGATGCCCATAACCTCGCCCGTCGATTTCATCTCGGGGCCGAGCACGGTGTCCACGCCGGGGAACCGTGCGAAGGGGAAGACCGCTTCCTTGACCGCGATATGCCCCGGCGCCTCGGGCCTCGGGAAGGCGTCGAGCGGCTCGCCGACCATCAACCGGGCGGCGATCTTGGCGACCGGCACGCCGGTGGCCTTGGCGACGAACGGCACCGTCCGGCTGGCGCGCGGGTTCACTTCCAGAATGTAGATCCGGTCGCCCTCCGGCCCGTGCGTGACGGCGAACTGGACATTCATCAGGCCGACGACGCCAAGCGCCCGGGCCAGCGCCTCCGTCTGGCGCTCGATCCCGGCGATGGTCTCGCGCGCAAGCGAGTGCGGCGGAAGCGAGCAGGCCGAATCGCCGGAATGCACGCCTGCTTCCTCGATATGCTGCATCACGCCGGTGACGACCACGTTCCGGCCGTCGCAGAGCGCATCCACGTCCACTTCGGTCGCATCGCGGAGATAGCGGTCCACCAGCACCGGGCTCGCCCCCGAGACTTCCACCGCAACCCGGATATAGCGGTCGAGTGCCGGCCGGTCGTGGACGATCTCCATCGCTCGTCCGCCCAGCACGTAGGAGGGCCGGAGCAGCACCGGATAGCCGATCCGATCCGCGATGGCGGCCGCTTCCCCGGCGGAGACGGCAACGCCGTTTTCAGGCTGGCTGAGGCCCAGCTCCGAGAGCAGGCCCTGGAAGCGCTCCCGGTCCTCGGCAAGGTCGATGGCGTCCGGCGAGGTGCCGAGTATGGGAATGCCCGCATCCGCCAGCGCAGAAGCGAGCTTGAGCGGCGTTTGCCCACCGAATTGCACCACGGCGCCGACCAGTTCGCCGCGCCCGCCTTCGACCCGGGCGATCTCGATGACGTCCTCGGCCGTCAACGGCTCGAAATAGAGCCGGTCCGCCGTGTCGTAGTCGGTGGAAACCGTCTCCGGGTTGCAGTTGACCATGATGGTCTCGTAGCCCGCCTCGCTGAGAGCGAACACGGCGTGGACACAGCAATAGTCGAACTCGATACCCTGCCCGATGCGGTTGGGGCCGCCGCCGAGAATCATGATCTTGCGGTGCTCGGCCGGATCGGCCTCGCACTCCGCAGGCGCAAGCCCCGTCCCCTCCCATGTCGAATACATGTAGGGGGTCGCGGAGGCGAATTCGGCGGCGCAGGTATCGATGCGCTTGTAAACCGGCGCGAGGCCGAGCGCGCGGCGCCGGGCCGCCACTTCGGTCTCGTCCAGCCCGGTCAATTCGCCGAGGCGCGCATCGGAAAAACCGAGCTGCTTGACGGCCTGGAGACCCTGCGCGGCCTCCGGCAGGCCCCCGGCGCGCAGCTCCTCCTCGACGCGGACCAGCGCTTCGATCTGCTCCAGGAACCAGGGGTCGAACTGGCAGGCCCGGCGGATGCGTTCCCGGTCGAGGCCGTGGCGGAAGGCCTGCGCGATGACCAGCAGCCGGTCGGGCCTGGGCTCGGACAGGAGCTGCACGATGGCGTCCACCGCGGGCGCGCCCGGAATTTCGATCTCGTTGAGGCCGGTCAGCCCGGTCTCCATCGAGCGCAGCGCCTTTTGCAGCGACTCGGAGAAGCATCGCCCGATGGCCATCGCCTCGCCGACCGATTTCATCGAAGTGGTGAGCAGCGGCTCGGCGCCGGGGAATTTCTCGAAGGTGAAGCGCGGCACCTTGGTGACGACATAGTCGATGACGGGCTCGAAGGAGGCCGGCGTCGTCTGCGTGATGTCGTTTTGCAGCTCGTCCAGCGTGTAGCCAACGGCGAGCTTGGCCGCCACTTTGGCAATCGGGAAGCCCGTCGCCTTGGAGGCAAGCGCCGACGAGCGCGAGACGCGCGGATTCATCTCGATCACGACCAACCGGCCGTCCTCGGGATCGACGGCGAACTGGACGTTCGAACCGCCGGTATCGACGCCGATCTTGCGCAGGCAGGCGATCGAGGCGTCGCGCAGCAGTTGGTATTCCTTGTCGGTGAGGGTAAGCGCCGGCGCCACCGTCACCGAGTCGCCGGTATGCACGCCCATCGGATCGACATTCTCGATGGAGCACACGATGATGCAGTTGTCCGCCCGGTCGCGGACGACCTCCATCTCATATTCCTTCCAGCCGAGAACCGACTCCTCGACCAGCACCTCGCCTACGGGCGAGGCATCGAGCCCGCCCTGGACGATCCGCTCGAACTCCTCCGGATTGTAGGCGACGCCGCCGCCCGTGCCGCCGAGCGTGAAGGAGGGACGGATGATGAGCGGCAGGCCGATCTCCCGCATGGCGCGCCGCGCCGCATCCATGTCGCCCACCAGCGCGCCGCGGGGCGTTTCGAGGCCGATCTCGTGCATCGCCTCGCGAAACAGCTCCCGGTCCTCGGCCCTGGCAATAACGGTCCGGTCGGCGCCGATCAGCTCCACCCCCCAACGGTCGAGCGCGCCGTTGTCGGCGAGCGCCATCGCCGTGTTCAACGCCGTCTGCCCGCCCATGGTGGCCAGCAGCGCGTCCGGCCGCTCGCACTCGATGACCCGCTCGACGAGCTCGGGCGTGATCGGTTCCACATAGGTCGCGTCGGCCAGGTCCGGGTCGGTCATGATCGTCGCCGGATTGGAGTTGACCAGGACGATCCGGTAGCCCTCTTCCCTCAGCGCCTTGCAGGCCTGGGTGCCGGAATAGTCGAACTCGCAGGCCTGGCCGATCACGATGGGGCCGGCTCCGACGATGAGGATGGAGCCGATATCGTTGCGTCTAGGCATGGGCGTCCATCATGTCAGTGAAGCGCCGGAACAGGTAATGGGCGTCTCTCGGCCCCGGCGAGGCTTCCGGGTGGTATTGCACCGAGAAGACCGGGCGGCCCTCCGCGCGCAGTCCTTCCACAGACCCGTCGAACAGGGAACGGTGTGTCTCGACCACACCCGGCGGCAGGCTCTCTCTCAGCACGGCGAAACCGTGATTCTGGCTGGTGATCTCGACCTTGCCGGTCTCCAGGTCCTTAACGGGATGGTTGGCGCCACGATGGCCGATGGCCATTTTCGCCGTCGTCGCGCCGAGCGCCAGCGCCAGTATCTGGTGGCCGAGGCAGATGCCGAAGATCGGCTTGCCGCTCTCGATGAGCGCGCGGACGGTTCCGGTCGCATAGACGCCGGTAGCCGCGGGGTCGCCCGGGCCGTTGGCGAGAAAGACGCCGTCCGGCTCCAGCGCCAGAATGGCGTCCGCGTCCGTTTCCGCGGGCACGACGGTCACGGCCGAACCAAGGTCCGCAAGGCAGCGCAGGATATTGTGCTTGACGCCGAAATCGACGGCGACGACGTGGCGTGCCGGGCGCTCCAGCCGGCCGTAGCCGCGGCCGAGCGCCCAGCGGGTCCGGTCCCAGCGGTAGGTCTGCCGGCAGGTGACTTCCCGCGCGAGGTCCATGCCTTCCAGACCCGGCCACGCGGCGGCGCGGCCGACGGCGGCCTCGATGTCGATATGTCCGTCCGGGGCGTGCACGACCGTGCCGTTGGGCGCCCCGGCGCTGCGGATCCTCCGGGTCAGCGCGCGAGTATCGATTCCCGCGACGCCGACGAGGCCGCTGCTCGCCAGCCAGTCTTCGAGCCGGCGGGTCGCGCGGAAGTTGGAAGGCTCCGTCGGGTCCATCCGCAGCACGAGGCCGCGCGCGGCCGGAACGCCGGACTCCACGTCCTCGCCGTTGGCGCCGACATTGCCGATATGCGGGAAGGTGAAGGTGACGATCTGTCCGGCATAGGAGGGGTCGGTCAGGATTTCCTGATAGCCGGTCGGGGAGGTGTTGAAGCAGACCTCGCCGACCGCCGCACCCTCCGCGCCGAAGCCCCGGCCCCAGAATACGGCGCCGTCGGCCAGGACCAGGGCGGCCGTGGCGCCGTCCGGCCTGGGGGGGTGGATAACCATGGGATTACCGGCTCGTTTGCGCCGGGCGGCAGTCGGAAACTCTTGACGACAGGAGTCGGGAATACATAATTTCGGCTGTCCGGGGCATGTTCCAACCGCCGAGGGGATAAGCAGGCAGGCGGCTCATGTCAAGGCGTGCACCACGAGGAGAAAAGTTCAATATCAACACGTTACGCCGTGTATGCGGCGTTTTGTCGTGAACCTGTCACAACTCGCGGCGGGATACCGGCCGCGATCTGGAAGAGCGGGAGACTTCCATGCGGGTGCAACTCAATGAGGCGTTGAAGGAATCGATGCGTGCCAAGGATGTCATGACCTTGCGCACCGTCAGGCTGATTCTGGCCGCAATCAAGGATCGTGACATCGCGGCGCGCGGACAGGGCAATGCCGACGGCATCGGCGATGCGGAAATCCGCGAACTGCTCGACAAGATGGTTCGCCAGCGGGAGGAATCCGCCCGCTATTACGAAGAAGCCGGGCGGCTAGACTCGGTGGACGAAGAGCGGCGCGAAATCGCCGTCATCGAGCGCTTCCTGCCGGCCAAGCTCGACACGGAAGCGCAAATTGCCGCTGTGAACGCCGTGGTCGGCGACCTCGGCGCCTCGGGCATGCGCGACATGGGCCGGGTCATGGCCGAGCTGAAGCGGCGGTATGCCGGACAGATGGACTTCGGCGAGATCAGCCGGACGGTCAAGGCCGCGCTTGCGGCCTGACGGCAGGCCCGGCGCCCCGAATGGCTTTCCCGCCCGATTTTCTCGAACAGCTGCGCGAACGCGTGTCCCTGGTCGACATCGTCTCGCGCCATGTGAAATTGCAGCGGCGCGGGCGGGAATATGTCGGCCTATCGCCCTTCAAGCAGGAGCGCACGCCCTCTTTCACCGTCGTGCCGGAGAAAGGCTTTTTCCATTGCTTTTCCAGCGGCGAGCACGGCGACGTCATCGGCTTCCTGATGCGCATGGAAGGGCTCTCCTTTCCCGAAGCCGTCGAGAAGCTCGCCCAGGCTGCCGGACTGGAAGTGCCGCGCGAGAGCCCCGAAGCGGCGGCTCAGGCCCGCCGGCGACGGGGCCTGCTGGACGCCGTGGAAGCGGCGGCCGCCTTCTATGAACGCCAGTTGCGCCTGCCGGCAGGCAGGCGGGCGATGGACTATCTGCGCGGACGCGGCCTCGACGACGACACGATCGGCCGTTTCCGTCTGGGATACGCTCCCGGAGAGTCGGGGGCGGTGGCGCAAGCGTTGAAGCGCGGCGGTTTCGAGGCCGAAACCCTGCTCGAAGCCGGACTGCTGCGTCTGCGCGAGGGCGCGGAGGCGCCGGTTGCCTCGCTGCGCAACCGCGTCGTATTCCCGATCACCGACCGGCGGGGGCGCCCGATCGCGTTCGGCGGGCGCACGCTCGGCGATGCGCAGCCGAAATATCTCAACACGCCCGAGACTCCGATCTTCCGTAAGGGAGAGGTGCTCTACGGCCTCGCCCAGGCGCGAGACGCCGCGTGGCGAGCGAAGGAGATCGTGGTCGTCGAGGGCTACATGGACGCCATCGCCCTCTCCCAGGCGGGATTCGCGCATACCGTGGCGTCGCTCGGCACAGCGTTCGGCGAGAATCAATTGAGGGCGCTCTGGCGGATCGTCGACGAGCCGGTGTTGTGCTTCGACGGCGATGAGGCAGGCCAGCGCGCGGCCCGGCGCGCTGCGGAGCGCGCGCTGCCGCTGCTGGCGCCCGGAAAGTCGCTGCGCTTCGCGCGCCTGCCGGACGACCGCGACCCGGACGACCTGGTCCGCCAGGACGGTGCGGCGGCGTTGCGCGCCGTGGTGGAGCGGGCCCAGGCGCCCATCGACCTCCTCTGGTCGAGCGAAGCGGCGGCGGTGCGCCCCGACTCGCCCGACCGCCGCGCCCGGTTCAGCGGCAATCTGCTGGCGCTGGCTTCCGGCATCCGGGACCGGACCGTGCGGCGCTATTACGAAGCCGAGATCCGGTCTCGCCTGCAGGAGCAGTTCGGGGTCAACCTCAGACCGGAAACGGGCGCGCGCCGGCCCGCGCCGCCCTCCTCTGCGGGCGGCGGACGGGACCGGGGCCAGGCACGGATTGCCGGATTGCGCGAACGGCAGGTGCAGGGCGTGCTCGCGGCGGCGGTCAACCATCCCGGTCTCGCGGTCGAGTTTGCGCGCGAGATCGCCGAGCTCGAATGCGCGGCGTCGCTTGACAGACTTCGGCAGGAGATTCTAAGGCTCGCTGCCGAAGGGGAAGGGATTGACGCGGGCGTCTGGCGAACCCATCTCGAAACGGTCGGTCTTTCCGGCGCGATCGGCGGTGTGCTGTGCGAGGCCGTTTACAGCCTTGCTTCCTTTGCCCGCCCGAACGCCGCGATAGCGGAGGCGCGCAAGGGGATGGAGCAGGTCTTCGCAGCATATCGGTCGGCGGCCATGGAGCGCGAGGTTGCGGCGACGGCGGAAACCGATGCCGACAGTTCGCTGGAGCGCATGCCGGCGCTGGTGATGGAGGCCCGCAGGTCGCGCGCCCGGAGCGGGATGTAGAAGAAACGAGAAACGGGGACGGACGGAAGCATGGCGACGAAGACAGCGGAGCAGGTTCGGGAACCGGAGCCCCGGGAAGAGACGCGGGAGGCGCCGGTCGATCCGGAGGCGGCCGTCAAACAGCTTGTCGAGAACGGCAAGGAACGCGGCTATGTCTCCTACGAGGAGCTGAACGCGGCGCTGCCTTCCGACCAGGTCTCGGCCGAGCAGATCGAGGACACGATGGCCATGCTCTCCGAGCTTGGCATCAATGTCGTCGAGGCGGAGGAAACCGAGGAGACGCCTCCCGAACGCGGGACCGCTCCCGAGGGCGAGAAGCGCGGCAATATCGATGACGATATCGGCCGCACCGACGACCCGGTGCGCATGTATCTGCGAGAGATGGGCTCGGTCGAACTGCTGTCCCGCGAGGGCGAAATCGCCATCGCCAAGCGCATCGAGGCCGGGCGCGAAAAGATGATCCGGGCGATCTGCCGGACGCCGACCGCCATCGGCCATATCCTCGACTGGCGCGAGGAGCTGCAGCACGAAACCCGGCTGCTCCGCGATGTCGTCGATCTCGACGCGACCTGGGCCGCGCTGCACGGCGGCCCCGCCAATGCGGCCGCCCCCGCAAACGGCGTGGCCAACAACGACAATGCCCGCAAACCGGCCAACGGCCAGGACAGCGACGCAAGCGACGATGACGCGGACGACGAGCCCAACCTCTCTCTTGCGGCGACGGAGCGCGCCCTGCTGCCCCACGTCATGGAGGTGCTGGACAAGATCGCGAAGCTGGACAGGCGCCTCGCCCGGCTGCGCGTGCTGCGCTTCGATGAAGCGCGCGGCGAAGACGGGCCGACCGCGGTCCAGAACCGGCGCTACGACAAGCTGACCGTCGAAATGGCGGAGCTGATGCGCGGCCTGAAGCTCAACAATGCGCGCATCGACGAGCTGATGGACCTCCTCTACAGCATGAACCGGGAGCTGATCGGGCTGGAAGGGCGCATGCTGCGCTGCGCCACGCGCTCGAAGCTCACGCGCGCTGCCTTCCTGGACGAGTGGCGCGGGCGCGAACTCGACCAGCGCTGGGTGCGGCGCATCTGCCAGAAGAAGGACTGGAAGACCTTCTCGCGCCGCTACCGCGACGAGATCAGGACCATGCGCGGCCGGATCCTCGAAATCGCCTCCGAGGCCGAATTGCCGCTGGCGGAGTTCCGCAAAGTCGTCGCCCGCGTCCAGGAAGGCGAGCGCGAGGCGGCCCGCGCGAAGAAGGAGATGGTCGAGGCCAATCTCAGGCTGGTGATCTCCATTGCCAAGAAATACACCAATCGCGGCCTGCAGTTCCTGGACCTGATCCAGGAGGGCAATATCGGGCTGATGAAGGCGGTGGACAAATTCGAATACCGCCGCGGCTACAAGTTCTCGACCTACGCCACCTGGTGGATCCGCCAGGCGATCACGCGCTCGATTGCGGACCAGGCCCGTACCATCCGCATCCCCGTGCACATGATCGAGACCATCAACAAGCTGGTGCGCACCTCGCGCCAGATCCTGCACGAGATCGGGCGGGAGCCGACACCGGAGGAGCTGGCGGCCAAGCTGCACATGCCGCTGGAGAAGGTGCGCAAGGTGCTCAAGATCGCCAAGGAGCCGATCAGTCTCGACACGCCCATCGGCGATGACGAGGACAGCCATCTCGGCGACTTCATCGAGGACAAGAACGCGGTGCAGCCCATCGACGCGGCGATCCACGCCAACCTTCGCGCCAGCACCACTAGCGTGCTTGCCTCGCTGACCGCGCGGGAGGAACGGGTGCTGCGCATGCGCTTCGGCATCGGCATGAACACCGACCACACGCTCGAGGAGGTCGGCCAGCAGTTTTCGGTCACCCGCGAGCGTATCCGGCAGATCGAGGCCAAGGCGCTGCGCAAGCTCAAGCACCCGACGCGCTCGCGCAAGCTGCGCAGCTTCCTCGACAACTGACGGGCGCGGCGTCCCGGTTGTCCCCGGGGCCGGCCCGCCTCAATAGCTCTTCGGCAGGTCGAGTTCCTTCTCGGCGATGAAGGACAGCGCGAGCTGCCAGCTCACCGGCGCGATCCGGGCGATCCAGATTTCCCTGAGCCAGCGCTCCACATGGTATTCCTTGGCGTAGCCCATGCCGCCATGGGTGAGGATGGCCCGCTCGCAGGCCTCGTGGCCCACCTCCGCCGCCAGATATTTCGCGGCATTGGCCTGCGGCCCGCACGCCTCGCCCCGGTCGTACATCCACGCAGCCTTGTAAACCAGCAGTTCCGCTGCCTCGAGCTTCGCCCAGCTTTCCGCCAGCGGATGCTGGATCGACTGGTTCTGGCCGATCGGCCGGTTGAAGACCTGGCGCTCGCGCGCATAGTCCGCCGCCCGCCCGAGCGCACAGCGCCCGATGCCCACCGCCTCGGCGGCTACGAGAATGCGCTCCGGGTTCAGGCCGTCCAGCAAGTAGTAGAAGCCCCTGCCCTCATCGCCGATCCGGTCCTCCGCCGGCACCGGCAGGCCGTCGAAGAACACCGAGTTCGAATCGACCGCCGAGCGGCCCATTTTCGGAATCTCCGTCGGGGTCAGGTAGCGGCGGTCGAAATCCGTGTAGAAGAGCGTCAGGCCGTCGAAGGACCGCTTGCACTGCTCCCTCGGCGTCGTGCGCGCGATCAGCAGCATCTTGTCGGCCACCTGCGCCGTCGAGGTCCAGAGCTTCTGCCCGTGAACCACATATCCGCCCTTGCCGTCCGGCTCGGCCCGCGTCTTGAGGCTGGAGGTGTTGAGGCCGGAGTCCGGCTCGGTGACGGCGAAACAGGCCTTTTTCTCGCCGGCGATGAGTTCCGGCAGCATGCGCTGCCGCTGCTCGCTCGTCCCGTGCTTCACGATGGGATGGGGGCCGAAAATGTTGAGATGGATTGCGGAGCAGCCGCTCATCCCCGCGCCGGACTGGGCCACCGCCTGCATCAGGACCGCCGCTTCGACGATGCCGAGCCCCGAGCCGCCGAACTCCTCCGGCATGGCGATGCCGAGCCATCCGCCTTCCGCCATGGCGCGGTGGAAATCGTGCGGGAATTCGCCTTCCGCATCGCGCTCGCGCCAGTAGTCGAGGTCGAAGCCGGCGCAAAGCCGTTCCACCGCCTCTCGCATCTGGTCGTGCTGCTCGCTCCACCCGAACTGCATGGCGCCGCCCCTCTCCGCCTCTCGCATCGCACGCTGCTATACCCATTCTCTCCAGGCGCGGCAACGACCGGAAGCGCGCCGCTCTCGCCAAACCCGCCCCGGCGGTGCTAAACATCCGCCCCAGCCCTGCCCGCCCTTTCAGAGTTTCTGCCATGTTCCTCAGATGCCTGTTACTGATCCTGCTGGCTGCCGCAGCACAGCCCGCGGCCGCAGAAGTCGTCCGGGGCGAGACGTCGGGCGACTGGACCAAGGGCTGTCTGAAGGCGCCCGGGGACAAGCCCGACGCGGCGGAGCAGTGCTTCATTTTCCAGCGCCTGTTCCCAGCAGGGTCCGAACAGGCAGCCGCCACGGTGGCGATCGGACGTCCGGGGCCCGACAGGCCTCTTCTCGCATCGCTCACGGTACCGCTCGGCGTCCACCTGCCGGCGGGAATCACCCTCTGGGTCGAGGGCAACCAGAAGGCCGTCCGGCGGCCGCCGCTTCTGTTCTGCGTGCAGGCCGGTTGCGAGGCGAACATGCAAATGGACGAGGTGATGCTGACGGCCTTCAAGCAGCATCTGACCGCCGTTTTGTCCTTCAGCATGGTGGACGGCAGGCAGGTGGCCCTCCCGGTCTCGCTGCGCGGCTTCACGCGCGCGCTCACCTTCCTCGAGTGAAGCCAACGGGCATTCTGCCGTCACAGCTCCTGCGGGAGGCTGTCGAGGCCGGCGCGCTCTCGGCTTGCCGGCCCATCGAGGAAGATCAGATCCAACCGGCGAGCCTCGACCTTCGGCTCGGCCGTCGCGCCTGGCGGGTCCGGGCGAGCTTCCTGCCGGGACCGGATGGCGCCGTGGCCGGGCGCATCGGGCGCCACGCCATGCACGAGATCGACCTCGCACGGGGAGCGGTGCTGGAACGCGGCTGCGTCTATATCGCCGAACTCATGGAGCGGGTGGCCATCGACGCCGGCACGGCCGCCATCGCCAACCCCAAGAGTTCGACCGGACGCCTCGACGTGTTCGCGCGGCTGATCGCCGACCGGGTGCCGGAATTCGACCGGCTGCCGGCCGGATATGCAGGGCGGCTCTATGTCGAACTGGCGCCGCGTACCTTCTCCATCCTGGTCCGGGAAGGCGCGCGCCTCGTGCAGCTGCGCCTGAGGCGGGGCGCGCAGGGCGGCGACGACCCGGCGCTGCGCGACCTGCACGCGCGCGACGCGCTGGTGGACCGCGAAGCCGTTATCGACGACGGGCTGGTGCTGACGGTCGATACGGAAGGGGCGGGGGGTGTCATCGCCTGGAAGGCGCGCGCCCATGCGGGCCTTGTCGATGTCGAGCGCGTCGGCCATTACGATCCTGAGGAGTTCTGGGAGCCGGTCGCCGCCCGCCCCGGCCGCGGCATCGTGCTCAACCCCGACGACTTCTACATTCTCGCCTCCAAGGAAACCGTAGCCATACCGCCCGATCACGCCGCCGAAATGCGCCCCTACGACACCCGCGTGGGCGAATTCCGGGTCCACTATGCCGGGTTCTTCGACCCGGGTTTCGGCTATGGCGCCGGCAGCCGGGCGGTGCTGGAGGTCCGCGCCCACGACGTGCCCTTCGTCGTCGAGGACGGCCAGCCGGTCGGGCGATTGATCTACGAGCCGATGCTGGCGGCGCCGGACAAGATCTATGGCGGCGGCATCGGTTCCACCTACCAGGCGCAGGGCCTGCGCCTCGGCAAGCAGTTCCGGGAGCCGGGCGGCAACCGATAGGGTCTGGAAAAAACCGCCCGGCGGCGCGACTATCGGGCGGACTCGGAAACGGGCGGGAGACGATGGCGATGAGCGAGCGGACGATTTTTCCGGTGACGGCGGGTGCAGCGGAAGGCGCCCACATAAACGCGGCGGCCTATGAGGCGATGTATCGCCGGTCGGTGGAAGACCCGGAAGGATTCTGGGGCGAGCAGGCCCGGAGGCTCGACTGGATCAGGCCGTTCACCAAGGTGAAGGATGTCTCCTGGGACAAGCAGGACCTGCATATCCGCTGGTTCGAGGACGGCACGCTCAACGCCTCGGCCAATTGCCTCGACCGGCATCTCGCCGAGCGCGGGGAGCAGACGGCGATCATCTGGGAGGGCGACGATCCGGCGCTCTCGGAGCACATCACCTATCGCGACCTGCACGAGCGCGTGTGCAGGTTCGCCAATGTGCTAAAGGCGCGGGGCGTGAAGCGCGGCGACAGGGTCACGATCTACCTGCCGATGATCCCGGAAATCGCCGTCGCCGTGCTGGCCTGCGCGCGCATCGGCGCGATCCACTCGGTGGTGTTCGGCGGATTCTCGCCCGACGCGCTGGCCGGGCGCATCACGGACTGCGCCTCGACGGTGGTCATCACCGCGGACGAAGGCCTGCGCGGCGGGCGCACCGTGCCGCTCAAGGCCAATACCGACGCCGCGCTTGCCTCCTGTCCCGACTGCGCGACCTGCATCGTGGTGCGCCGCACCGGCGGCGAGATCGGCTGGGTGGACGGCCGCGATCATTGGTACGAGGAAGAGATGGCGGGCGCGTCCGCCGACTGCCCGCCCGAAGAGGTGGGCGCGGAGGACCCGCTCTTCATCCTCTATACCTCCGGCTCGACGGGACAGCCGAAGGGCGTGCTGCACACGACCGGCGGCTATCTCACCTTCGCCTCCATGACGCACGAGCTGACCTTCGACTACCGCGACGGCGAGGTCTTCTGGTGCACCGCCGATGTCGGCTGGGTGACGGGCCACAGCTACATTCTCTACGGCCCGCTCGCCAACGGCGCGGTCACGCTGATGTTCGAGGGCGTGCCGAACTATCCGGACAGCTCGCGCTTCTGGCAGGTCTGCGACAAGCACAATGTCTCGGTCTTCTACACCGCGCCCACCGCGATCCGGGCGCTGATGCGGGAGGGCGACGGGCCCGTCAGGGCAACCTCGCGCAAGAGCCTGCGCATCCTCGGCACGGTCGGCGAGCCGATCAATCCGGAAGCCTGGCTCTGGTATTACGATGTGGTCGGCGACGGCCGCTGCCCGATCGTCGACACCTGGTGGCAGACGGAGACGGGCGGCCACCTGATAACGCCGCTGCCGGGCGCGACGGACCTCAAGCCCGGCTCGGCCACCAAGCCGTTCTTCGGCGTCAGGCCCGCCCTGGTGGACAATGAAGGCGCGCTGCTGGAAGGCGCCGCCTCCGGCAATCTCGTCATTCTCGACAGCTGGCCCGGCCAGATGCGCACGGTCTATGGCGACCACCAGCGCTTCATCGACACCTACTTCTCGACCTATGAGGGCATGTATTTCACCGGCGACGGCGCGATCCGGGACGAGGACGGCTATTTCTGGATCACCGGGCGGGTGGACGATGTCATCAACGTCTCCGGCCACCGCATGGGCACCGCCGAGGTCGAGAGCGCGCTGGTGGCCCACGCCAAGGTCGCGGAAGCCGCCGTGGTCGGCTATCCGCACGACATCAAGGGCCAGGGCATCTACGCCTACGTAACGCTCGTTCTCGGCGAGGAGCCGTCGGACGAGCTCAATGCCGAGCTGGTGCGCTGGGTGCGCTCGGAAATCGGCCCGATCGCCACGCCGGACCTCATCCAGTGGGCGCCGGGGCTGCCCAAGACGCGCTCCGGCAAGATCATGCGCCGCATCCTGCGCAAGATCGCCGAAGACGATTTCGGCAATCTGGGCGACACCTCCACGCTTGCGGAACCCGCCGTGGTCGACGACCTGATCGAGAACCGCCGCAACCGGCGCGATTGACGGCCGGGGAGGACGCACCCATGCAGCGGGACCGGTACGGCCTCCCCCTCTCCACGGGCAGCGCAGCCGCGCGCGATGCCTATGTCGAGGGAATGGACCTGTTCCTCAGTGCCAATGCGGGCGCCGAGCAGGCGTTTGCGCGCGCCGCCGCCGAAGATCCGTCCTTCGCGCTCGCCCATGCCGGCCGGGCGCGGGCCATGCAGATGCGGGGCCGGGGGCGCGAGGCGCGCGAGGCGATCGCCGCCGCGCGGGCTGCCGCGAACGGATGTTCCGACAGGGAGGCCGGCCATCTGAACGCGCTCGGCCTGCTGATCGACGGGGACGGGCCGGGCGCCTATGCCGCGATCCTCGCCCACCTCAGGGAATGGCCGCTCGACGCCATGATCGCGCAGCCCTGTTGCGGCGTCTTCGGGCTCATCGGCTTCAGCGGCCGCGCCGGCCGCGAGGCGGAGCAGTTGGCCTTCACCGACCGGCTGGCACCCCACTATGGCGACGACTGGTGGTTTCTCGCCCAGCACGGCTTCTCGCAGGTCGAGGCCGGCCAGGTGGCGGAGGCCGAACGCCTGCTGGAGCGCTCGCTGGCCGGCAACCCGCGCAATGCCAACGCCGCGCATATCCGCGCGCATGTCCACTACGAGGCGGGAGAGCGCGAGGACGGCCTTGCGCGTCTCGACGCCTGGCGGCGCGATTACGACCGGGAGGCGCAGCTTTCCTGCCACATCGCCTGGCACGTCGCGATCTGGCGGGTCGAGGCCGGCGAGCGTGACGAAGCGTGGCGGGTCTTCGAGGCCGATGTCGCGCCGGGCGGCGCGTGGGGGCCGCCGATCAACGTGTTGACGGACAGCGCCGCTTTCGTACTGCGCGCCGAGCTCGCCGGCGCGGCCGCGCCGGACGGCGCCTGGCAGCGCCTCAGCGATTATGCGGCGAAGTTCTTCCCCGATCCCGGCATCGCCTTCGCGGATTTGCACGCGGCGCTGGCGCACGCCATGGCCGGGCGCGGCGACAGGCTGGCGCGCATTGCCGAGTCCGCCGCCGGCCCGGCGGGCGACATGGTGTCGGGCCTGGCCGAAGCCCTTGGCGCCTATGCCCGGAGCGACTGGGACGATGCCGTCGCGCTGCTCGCGCCCTGGATGGCCGGGCATGAACGGGTCGGCGGCAGCCGCGCCCAGCGCGACCTCCTGGAATTCGCGCTGCTGGGCGCCCTCCTCCGCAGCGCGCGCACGGAAGAGGCCCGCCGCCTCCTCATCCTGCGGCGCCCCGTCCACGCGACCGCGCCGCCGTTGGCCGGGCTCAGCGCGGCAAGGGGATAGCGCCGGCAAGCGGCGACAGGGAGCCGCGGGCCGACGGCGAGATTGACTGGCAACAGCTATCGAAAATATAAATATTTATGGCCGATATCGACACCAGGCTCCTGCGGTCCTTCCTGACGGTGGCCGCCGAGCGGAGCTTCTCCATCGCCGCAGAGCTCCTAGGCTGCTCGCAGGGAACGATGTCGTTGCGCATCCGCACCCTGGAAGAGCAATTGGGCATGCGCCTTTTCGAGCGCAACCGCGCCGATGTCCGGCTTACGGAAGCCGGCCGCGACCTGTTGCCTGCGGCCCGGGCGATGGTCGATCTGCATGACCGGCTGCTCGACCGGGCGGGTTCCAAGCTGATTGCTGGCAGCGTCCGCCTCGGCGTGTCCGAGGACTGCGCCCCGACCCTGCTTCCCGGTCTCCTGGAGCGGATGCGGGGAACCTACACGGCGCTGGAGCTGGACATACGCTGCGGGGACCGCCTCTCGCTCCGGCGGCAGGTCGAGACCGGCGAGCTCGATCTCGCCGTGGTCATGGCGCTGGAGGACACGCCGTCGGCGGCGATACTGTCCCGGCCGCGCCTCTACTGGGTATCCGCTCCCAGGTTCGCCCTCGGCGACTGGCCCGTGATACCGGTCGCGGGCTATCCCGCAGGATACCCGGCCCGCGAGGCGGCAGTCGCGGCGCTCAACTCCTGCGGTACGACCTGGCGGGACGTGCTGACCAGCACCGACACGGAGGCCATCCGGAGCGCCGTGGCCTGCGGCGCGGCTGTCGCCGTGATGGCGGAGGGCGCCGTTCCGGCCGGGACCAGGACCGTTCCCCACGCCCCGGCATTGCCCTCCCCGGGCCGGGCCGTCATTCAGCTGCTGGAGAAGCCCGATCCGCTCCCGGAGGCGGTGCAGATCGTCAGGCGGGAAATCTCCGGCCTCTATCCGGGAGCCTGAGCCGCCCGCCCGGCCGTACCGCCAGGCGGGAATTCGGCAGGGAAGGTCAGACGGCCTTCCGGCGGCGCCGAAATTGGGACAGTCCGACAAGGCCGAGCAGCGCCACCCCGATGGGATAGACCAACTCCTTGGGCGGCAGGTCCGTCTGCTCGACATCGACTCCGGTGACATAGTCGCCCCATTCCATCCCGGCGCGCTCGGCCATGCCGTTGAAGGCCAGGTCGGCTACGGAATAACGCCCGTCGTCTTCGCGTCCGATCCGGAGCCCGAAGGTTTCCGCCGGGGTGTCTGCCGGGTCTTCGGGTGTTTTCAGGGCGAACAATTTGTAGCGGTCGCCATAATCGGTCTCGCGCGTCACATGCAGCCGGACATGCCGTTCCGGCGGGGGCGCAAACCCGCCCGAGACGAACGATTCGAAGTGGACCGGGTCATAAGGCGGCGCGACCTGATCCATGAAGAAGCCGGGGCGGAACAGCATGAAACAGGCCACGGCGAGCAATGCTCCCTCGTACCACCGGACCCGGACCAGCATCCAGCCCTGGGTGAGGGAGCTGAATGCCAGAATGGCGAACAGCGACATGAGCACGACAAGGACGCCGTGCCAGATGCTGTCGATGCCGATCAACAGCAATTCGGTGTTGAACAGGAACACAAGCGGCAGGACAGCGGTGCGGATGTCGTAGAGGAAGGACTGCACGCCGGTCTTCAACGGGTCCGCCCTGGAGATGGCCGAGGCGGCGAATGCCGCGAGGCACACGGGCGGCGTCGAATCGGCCAGAAGCCCGTAGTAAAAGACGTAGAGGTGAACGGCGATCAACGGCAGTACGAGGCCGGACGCGCTGCCGAGTTCCACCAGCACGCCGCCGAGCAGGGAGGCGACGACCAGATAGTTTGCGGTCGTTGGCAGCCCCATGCCGAGCACGATGCAAAGCACGGCGGTCAACCCCAGAAGGACATAGACATTGCTGCCGGCAATCGCCTCGACGACGCCGACCATGGCGTTGTTGAGGCCGGTCGAGGACACCGCGCCCACTATGACGCCGGCCGCGGCCACGGCCACGGCGATCCCGATCATGTTGCGGGCTCCGGCGACCATGCCGGCATAGATCTCGGCCAGCCCCTGTGCCAGCGCGTCGATGACGGCGGTGCCGTTTCCCCGTATTGCGCCGAAGACCCGGCGGGCGAGGATGATCCCCATGAGCGAGAGGATGGAATAGAACACCGCGCTGTGCGCACTCCAGCGTTCCACCATCAGCAGATAGACCAGGATGACGATCGGGATGAGGTAGTGCAGGCCGCTCACGAAGGTCGTCCGGAAAGGCGGGACCTCGGCGGCGGGGAGCCCGGAAAGGCCCAGCTTCTGCGCCTCCAGATGGGAAATGTAGAACAGCGCGATATAGCTGAGCGCCGCCGGGATTGCCGCCGCTATCACGACATCGACATAGGAGATGCCGATGAACTCGGCGATGATGAACGCTGCGGCGCCCATGATCGGCGGCATGATCTGGCCGTTCGTCGATGCCGCGACCTCGATGGCGCCGGCCTTGACCGCCGGCATGCCGATCCGGCGCATGACGGGAATCGTGAAGGTGCCCGTGGTGACGACATTGGCGATCGACGAGCCCGAAATCATGCCCGTCATGCCGGAGGCGAGGATCGCCCCCTTGGCCGGGCCGCCGCTGTACCGGCCCACCATGGCAAAGGAGAGCGCCAGGAAATACTGCCCGGCTCCCGCCTTGTCGAGCAGCGCCCCGAACAGCACGAACAGGAACACGAAACTGACCGAGACGCTGAGCGGGATACCGAAGACGGCCTCTCCGGTCAGCCACTGATAACCGATCAGCCGATTCAGGCTGAGCCCCTTGTGCGAGACGACCTCCGGCATCACCTGCCCGAAGATCGAATAGAGCAGAAAGACGACGCAGACGATGACCAGCGGTGTGCCGACTGCCCGGCGGGCGGCCTCAAGCAGCAGCACGATGCCGACGCCGCCGAGAACCGCCTCGACCGGCGCCCCGTTCCAGACATGGAGCACGCCCTGCCGGGCGACGAGGCCGTCCCATCCGAAGAACAGGTAAAGGGCGGCGAGGCAACCGAGAAGGGCGCAGGCGACATCGTGGAAGGGCAGGCCGCGCCCCGCCCGCCCGCGCGACACCGGGTAGATCAGGAAGCACAGCAGCAGGGCGAAGGACAGATGAATGCCGCGGGCAGGAACATCGCCGATGACCGCGAAGTCGAACATGAACGGGAACGGAGAGGCGATCCACAATTGGTAGATCGACCAGGCGAAACAAACTGCGCCGACCGCCATGGCGAGCCGCGGCCCTTGTCGGCGGCCCTGGAACTCCAGCTCCTCCAGGGTCTTGTCGATATCGGCAGGCGGCTTTGCCACGTCAGGACCGCCGTTTCCCGCTGCCGCAGGGCTGTAATGCGCCCGGTCGCCGCCCTGCGGGGCGATAGATGGTCAAAAAGAAACGGCCGGCGCCCGCTTGGAGCGCCGGCCGCCAGGGACCGAGGCTATTTCAGGCCCTTTTCCTTGTAGTACTTCTCGGCGCCGGGATGCAGGGGCGCGGAGAGGCCGTCCATCGTCATGTTCGCCGGATCGAGATTGGCGAAGGCGGGATGGAGGGACCGGAAGTCGTCCAGGTTCTCCATTACCGCGCGAGTGACCTCGTAGACCACCTGCTCGGGCACGTTCTCATGCGTGACGAAGGTCGCCATGACGCCGAAGGTCGTGACGTCTTCGGCGGTCGTCTTGTAGGTGCCGGCGGGAATCGTCGCGAACGCATAGTAGGGATTTTCCGCGACCAGCTTCTTCTCGACATCGCTGTTGAGGTTGACGATGTAAGCCCCGCACCCGTCGGTTGCCACGGCGACGCCCGCATTCGGCACGCCGACCGTGTAGCCGTAAGCGTCGATCTTGCCGTCGCAGAGCGCCTGGGACTGCTCGGACGAGGTCAGCTCGGTCGCCACCGCCAGGTCGTCCGCACTCATGCCGTGGCCTTCCATCAGCACTTCGGTGGTACCGCGCTGGCCCGAGCCGGGATTGCCGATGTTCATCCGCTTGCCCTTGGCGTCGGTGAAGGAGCCGATGCCGGAGCCGTCGGCGGCAATCAGGTGGAAGGGCTCGGGATGGACCGAGAAGACGGCGCGCAGGCCGGGGCAATTCGTGACCTTCTCCGAACTGCCATTGACGGCATGGAACTGCCAGTCGGACTGGGCGACGCCGAATTCGAGCTCGCCCGCGCAGATCTGGCCGATATTGTAGGTCGAGCCGCCGGTGGACGGGGCAGCGCAGCGGATGCCGTGCTTACGTCCCTTCTTCCGGCCTTCGGCGGCTTCCTTGTGGACCATGCGGCATACGGAATTGCCGACCACGAAATAGACGCCCGTGGGCCCGCCTGTGCCGATGGAGATGAACTTGCGTTCCTGGGCCGCGGCATCGCCGGCGGCGAGGCTGGCGCCGAGCAAGGCGGCCGCCGCCAGCGCGGTTGTCGGGATGAACCTGTTCATGGCATCTGCTCCTCTGCAGTGTCGTTGGCACAACGGTAAGTGCCGGTCTCTTTCGATCCTGCCTCGCCGGTCGACGCGGGACGTACTCCCGGAGCAACAGGGGCAAGGTGTTTTCGGCTCCCGCGGGCCTTCGTCAAGAGTTGCGGAAAGCGGCGGAGATCTTGCCGCCGACTCGCGCCACAATGACCAACGGTATCATAATTCTGCACAACGGCACGAAAAAGGGGCCGTTCGCCGAACATGGGCGCAGCGGCCTTGCCGTCGGCGGCTATCCGGTGTTCCCTGCCCCGAAACACAGGACGATTACAAAGGGGACCTCATCCAATGGATCTGAGTCTGGCTGGAAAGACCGTGCTGATTACCGGCGCCTCGAAAGGCATCGGGCTCGCCTGCGCCGAACTCTTCGCCGAGGAAGGCTGCGACCTGCACCTTGTGGCGCGGACGGCGGCCGATCTCGAACGCGCCCGGGACAACATCCGCGGGAGGCACAATGTCGCGGTCACGATCCATCCGCTCGACCTTTCCGACGGCGGCAACGTCAAGCGCCTGGTCGCCGAGAGGGGCGGGGAGCTCGACATCGTCGTAAACAATGCGGGCGCCATTCCCGGCGGCCCGATCCACATGATCGACGAGGAACGCTGGCGCGTGGCCTGGGACCTCAAGGTGTTCGGCTACATCAACATGTGCCGGGAGCTTTATCCGGTCTTCCAGGCGAAGCGGGCGGGCGTGATCGTCAATGTCGTCGGCACCGGCGGCGAGCGACCGCTGGCGGGCTATATCGCAGGCGCCGGCGGCAATGCAGGCCTCATTGCGTTTACCCGCGCGTTAGGCGGCAAGAGCCCCGACGACGGCTTCCGCATCGTCGGCGTCAATCCGGGCCCCATCCTGACCGAGCGGCTGACGACCATCATGCGCGCCCAGGCGCTCGACCGGTTCGGCGACGAGGAACGCTGGCAGGAATGCATGCCGACCAACCCGCCGCCCGGCGAGCCGGAGGACTGCGCCGATCTCGTCGTCTTTCTCGCCTCGGACCGCGCGAAGCACATTTCGGGCACCGTCGTCACCATCGACGGCGGCGCCGTGTCACGCTAGGAGCCTCGCGACGCCATGAGCAGCACTCTCGAGTTTTTCTTCGATGTATCGAGCCCGTGGACGTATCTGGCCTTCCACCGCATCGAGGATTTCTGCGCCGAACTGGGACTCGACCTTGTCTGGAAGCCGTTCCTGGTCGGCGGCGTCTTCAACAAGGTGAATCCGAGCGTCTATCAACGCCGCGAGAACCCGGTCCCGCCCAAGGACGCCTACTACCGCAAGGACATGAACGACTGGGCCCGCTTCGAGGGCATCGAAATCGGCAAGCCTTCGGTCTTTCCGGTCAACTCGGTCAAGGCGATGCGCGGCTGCTTCCATGCCATTGACGAGGGCCGGTTGCCGGCGTTTGCGCGGGGCTGCTTCGAGGCCTATTGGCGCGACGACCGCGACATCGGCCGGGAAGACGTGCTGGCGGAAGTGGTCGAGGCTGCGGGCCTCGACAAGCAGCGTTTCTTCGCCGCCATCGCGGACCCGGGCGTCAAGCAGAAACTGTTCGACACCACAGACGAGCTGATGGAACGAGGCGGCTTCGGTTCGCCCACCTTCTTCCTCGACGGCGACGACATGTATTTCGGCAATGACCGCCTGGAGCTGATCCGGGCGGCAGTAGAAAGGAAGCGCAATGGCTGAACCCGTGCTCACCGCGGAGGAATCCGCGCTGCGAGAAACCGCGCGCCGGGTGCTGCCGGCCGGCAGCTTCGGCAATGTGCCGTTCGAGATCGTCATCCGCTCCGGGCAGGGCAGCCATGTCTGGGATGTCTCCGGCAATGAATATATCGACTACCTGCTCGGTTCCGGGCCGATGCTGGCGGGGCACTGCCACCCCGAGGTCGTCGAAGCTGTAATGGAACAGGTCGGCCGCGGCACGACCTTCTTCGCCAACAACGAACATGGCATCAGGCTGGCCGAGGCCGTGATCGATCGCGTCGCCTGCGCCGAAAAGGTGCGCTTCGTCTCCAGCGGCACGGAGGCCACCTTCTACGCCATGCGGATCGCGCGGGCCTTCCGCGGCCGCGACAAGATCCTGAAGTTCGAGGGCGGTTTCCACGGCATGAACGACTATGCGCTCATGTCGATGGCGCCGAAGCGGCCCGGCAACTTCCCGCAGGCGGCCCCGGACAGCGCCGGCATTCCCGCGGCCGTCCGCGACGAGGTGCTGATCGCGCCCTACAACGACGCCGAAACCGCGGTGCAGCTCATCCGCGACCATGCCGACGAGCTGGCGGCCGTCATCGCCGAGCCGTTCCAGCGGCTGATCCCGCCGAAGCCCGGGTTCCTCGAAGCACTGCGCGAGGTGACGGAGGAAACCGGGGTCGTGCTGATCTTCGACGAGGTCGTGACCGGCTTCCGGTTCGCGCGCGGCGGCGCGCAGGAGCGCTACGGCGTGACGCCCGACATGTGCTCGCTCGGCAAGGTCGTGGGCGGCGGCTATCCGCTGGCGGCCATCGCAGGGCGCGACGACATCATGGCCCATTTCGATGCCGGGCGCGTGGACGGCGAGCGCTTCGCGCAGCAGATCGGCACGCTCAGCGGCAATCCCGTCGCCGCCGTCGCCGGGCTCAAGACGCTGGAGGTGCTGGGCCGGCCGGGTGTCTATGAGCGCCACGAGCAGATCGGTCAGGCGCTGATCGACGGGCTGGAAACGCTGCTGGAGGAGAGCGGGCACGAGGGGCAGGTGCTGGGCTCGCCGCCCATGTTCGATGTCATCTTCGCCGGCGGCGAGGTCTCCGACTACCGCGCCACCATGCGCGCCGACGCGGCCAAGACCAACGCCTTCAATGCCGGGCTGCGTGCGCGCGGCGTCTTCAAGGGACAGAGCAAGTTCTACCTCTCGGTGGTGCACACCGACGAGGACATTGCGAACACGCTCGACGCTGCGCGCGAGTCGCTCAAGAAGCTGTCCTGACTTCCCTTGCCCTGATCCGCGCCCAGTCGTCGCGCAGCCCGACCGTGCGGTTGAAGCCGCCGTCGGGATCGGCGGCGAAGTAGCCGAGGCGCTCGAATTGCACCGGCCGGCCGGGTTCCGACCCGGCGAGGCCGGGCTCCAGGCGGCAGTCCTCGAGGACCTCAAGCGAGTCGGGGTTCAGGTCTTCGAGGCCCGCCGGTTCGTCGCAGGCGAAGAGCGGCCCGTAGAGGCGGACCGGCGCCTGCCCGGCGTGGGCGGCGGAGACCCAGTGGATCGTCGCCTTGACCTTGCGGCCGTCCGGCGCGCTGCCGCCGCGGGTCTCCGGGTCGTAGCGGCAGCGCAGCGCGACGGTCTCGCCGGCCGCATCCTTCACTGCCTCCAGGCAGGTCAGGAAATAGGCGTAGCGCAGCCGCACTTCCCGGCCGGGCGCAAGGCGGAAGAACTTCCTCGGCGGGTCTTCCATGAAGTCGTCGCGCTCGATCCAGAGCTCGCGGGAGAACGGAACCTTGCGGCTGCCCGCTTCCGGGTCGCCCGGATTGTTGGCGGCCTCCAGCCACTCCGTCCGTCCCTCGGGCCAGTTCTCGATCACCACCTTGAGCGGCCGCAGCACGGCCATGCGCCGCTCGGCGGTGCGGTTCAACCGCTCGCGCACGCAATGGTCCAGCAATGCCGCCTCGACCCGGCCGGCGCTCTTGGAGATCGCGAGCCGGGAGACGAAGTCGCGCAGCGCTTCCGCCGGCACGCCCCGCCGCCTGAGCCCGCGCAAGGTCGGCATGCGCGGGTCGTCCCAGCCCGCCACACGGCCTTCCGCGACGAGCCGGGTCAGCACGCGCTTGGAGAGGATCGTTCCGGTCATGTCGAGCCGGGCGAACTCATACTGGCGCGGGCGGCAGGCAGCCGGCACGCGCTCCAGCAGCCAGTCGTAGAGAGGGCGGTGGTCGGCGAATTCGAGCGTGCAGAGAGAATGTGTCACGCCTTCGATGGCGTCCGACTGGCCGTGCGCATAGTCGTAGGTGGGATAGATGCGCCAGGCGTTGCCCGTGCGCGGGTGCGCATGGTCGAGAATGCGGTAGAGCACGGGGTCGCGCAGGTTGATGTTGCCCGAGCCCATGTCGATCCGGGCGCGCAGCACATAGCTGCCGGGCGCGAATTCGCCGGCGCGCATCCGGCGCAGCAGGTCGAGGCTCTCCGCCGCCGGCCGGTCCCGCCAGGGGCTCGGCCGGCCGGGCTCCGTCAGCGTGCCGCGGGCCGCCCGGATCTCCTCCGCCGATTGCCCGTCGACATAGGCGTGGCCCGTTTGGACCAGGTGCTCGGCCCATTCGTAGAGCGTATCGAAATAGTCGGACGCATGGACCGGCTCGCCCGCCCACTCGAAGCCGAGCCAGCGCACATCCTCCTGGATGGCGTCGATATAGGCCTGCTCCTCCTTCGCCGGGTTGGTGTCGTCGAAGCGCAGGTTGCAATGCCCGCCGAATTCCTCCGCCACGCCGAAATTGAGGCAGATCGACTTGGCGTGGCCGATATGCAGGAAGCCGTTCGGCTCCGGCGGAAAGCGGGTAATGACCGACCCGACCTGCCCTTCTGCAAGGTCGGCGCGGATGCGGCTGCGGATGAAGTCGCTGCCCGTGGGCGCGTCCATGAAGCGGCGCTCCGTTTCAGAAGGGCGATGTGCCGCGCGTGACCGTGCGGTGGAGCACCCGGGCCTCGACGGCCCGCTCCTCGGCGCGGTGCAGCAGGCAGCGATTGTCCCACATCAGCAGGTCGCCGGGCTGCCACCGGTGGCGCCAGACGAAGCGCTCTGCCGTGCTGTGCGCTTCGATCTCCGCCAGCAGCGCCTCGCCCTCGTCCCGGTCCATCCCGGAGATGTGCGAGGCGTGGTTGCCGATGAAGAACGCCTCGCGGCCGCTCTCCGGGTGGCGCCGCACCAGCGGATGGGCGACCGGGGGATAGACCGCCGCCTCCTCCGCGCTCGCCTGGCGCTCGCCGGACTTCTGGCAGGAGCGCACCCAGTCATGCACCACTTTCATACCCCGGAAGGCTTCCTGCCGCTCCGGAGCATAGGCTTCGAAGGCGCGGTTCATGTTGGCGAACTCGGTACGCCCGCCCCTGGCCGGCACCTGCACGGCATAGAGGAACGTCGCGCAGGACGGCACCGTCCGGTAGGACTTGTCGGAGTGCCAGCGCAGGTTGCCCTTCGCGGCCGCCTCCGGCTTCGGATTTCCCCCGGCGTCGAGGTTCGAGACCGTGTGGACGAGCGAGATGTCGTCGCCCTTGTTGCGCTGGATATGCACGTCGAGCGTGCCGAACTGCCGCGTCGCCGCCAATTGCGCCGGCTTGTCCAGCTTCTGGTCCCGGAAGCAGAGGATATGGCGGTCGAGGAACGCCTCGTGCAGCACGGCCCGGTCGCCATCGTCGAGCGGCTCGCGCAGATCGACGCCGCGGACCTCGGCGGCCAGCACGTCGGAAAGCGGTTGGATCGAGAGTGTCATGGCCGGCAATCTAGCCGAGCGCCGGGCCGGGCGGTAGGCGGTTTCGGGGCGCCCGCCCGGGCCCCGAACGAAAACGCCGGACCTCGGGGAGGCCCGGCGTCGGGTTGCGTGAAAGTCGGGAGAGGGCTGTGTGCGCTCAGGCCGCTTCGATGGCCTCCGGCGCGCCGGACCCGATCTCGATCCGGCGGGGCTTCAGCGCCTCGGGCACCTCGCTCACCAGCTCGACGGAGAGCATGCCGTTCTCCAGCTTTGCGCCGGCGGCCTTCACATGCTCTGCGAGGCGGAAGGCGCGCCGGAACTGCCGGGTCGCGATGCCGCGATGCAGGAAGACGCGGTCGTCGCCCTGGTTGCGGACCTTGCCGGCGATCACGAGCTCGTCGCCTTTCGCCTCGATCGCAAGGTCCTCTTCGCCGAAGCCCGCCACCGCCATCTCGATGCGGTAGGTGTGCTCGCCCGTCTTGACGATGTTGCAGGGCGGATAGTGCTCGGCCGTCGCGTCGGCGTTCATGACGCGGTCGAAATTCTTCATCAACCGTTCGAAGCCGATGGTGGACCGCAGGAGAGGGGAGAAATCGAATGCCGTCATCGGTCATCCTCCTTGAGAAGCGATTGTCGATGTCTCAGGGCCCGCCGCTCACCGGCCGGACCCGCCGTCCTCCGCTCCCGCTACCCGGCAAGCTTCGGACAACCCCCAGATGGGGATGCGCGGCAGGGATTCAAGAGGGTAGAGTGACGGCGGATTTACCGAGAGGGAGACGGGGATGGGCGGACGGCTCGAAGGCAGGACCGCGCTGGTGACGGGGGCGGGCTCCGGCATCGGGCGCGCGACGGCGCTGCTGCTGGCGCGGGAGGGCGCGCATGTCGTCGCGACGGATGTCGATGCGGCTGCCGCGGAAGAGACCGCGGCCGGCGCCGGGGGGTCGATGACCGTGCTGGCCCACGATGTGACGGACGCCGGCGCCTGGGACCGCGCCGTCGCGGCCTGCGTCGAAGACCATGGCGGGCTCTCCGTGCTGGTGAACAATGCCGGCATCGCGCCCAAGGCGACCATCGAGCAGGAGACGCTGGAGGGCTGGCGGCGGGTCCACGAAGTCTGCCTCGACAGCGTCTATCTGGGCTGTCACGCGGCGCTGCCCGCGATGGCGGCGGGCGGCGGCGGGTCCATCGTCAACATCTCCTCGGTCGCCGCGCTCCGGGGCGTCGCCGTCTATGCCGCCTACTGCTCCGCCAAGGCGGGCGTCCACATGGTCACCAAGACGATTGCGCTCCATTGCGGCCGGCGCGGCTACAACATACGCGCGAACTCGGTGCATCCGGGGCCCATCGACACGCCGATCCTCGACCCCGACCGCGAGCGTTTCGGCCAGCGCGCCATCGACGCCCGCGCCGAGGCGATCCCGCTCGGCCGCATCGGCCGGCCGGAGGAGGTCGCGCAATGCGTGGCCTTCCTTGCCTCCGACGAGTCGAGCTTCGTCAACGGCACCGAACTCGTCGTGGACGGCGGCTTCTGCGCGAAATAGGGGGACGGACGACATGACCGGACGGATCGAAGGCAAGGTGGCGCTGATTACCGGGGGCGCCTCGGGGCTGGGAGCGGCGACGGCGGCGATGTTCGTCCGCGAGGGCGGGCGGGTCGCGGTCACCGATATAGACGAGGCGAAGGGCGCCGCGCTCGCGGCGGAACTCGGGCCGGCCGCGGCCTTCATCCGCCACGACGTCACCGACGAGGCGGCGTGGGAGGCGGCCGTGGCGGAAACGGTCGAGCGGTTCGGCGGGCTCAATATCCTGGTGCAGAGCGCCGGCATCGGCCTTACCAAGCCGGTGACCGAGATCGAGCTGGAGGAATGGCGCCTCGTGCACGCCATCGACCTCGACGGCGTGTTCCTCGGCTGCAAGCACGCCATCCCCGCCATCGCCGCCCATTGCCGGGAGACAGAGGGCTCGGGCGCCATCGTCAACATCTCCTCGATTGCCGGCGTCATCGCCGGGCACAACATGGCCGCCTACAACTCCGCCAAGGCGGGCGTGCGCCACCTCTCCAAGTCGGTGGCGCTGCACTGCGCGCGCCAGGGCCTGCCGATCCGCTGCAACTCCGTGCATCCGACCTTCATCGATACCCCGATCCTGGACCGCTACAAGGAGCAGTTCGGCACCGCGGAGGCGCTCAGGAAACTTGCCCGGCAGGTGCCTATCGGGCGGGTCGGGCAGGCGGAGGAGGTCGCCTATGCGATCCTCTACCTCGCCTCGGACGAGAGCAGCTTCACCACCGGCTCGGAACTCTTCGTGGACGGCGGCATCGCCGCAATGTGAGGTCGGCGGATGAGCCTCTGGCGCCTCTGGGCCGCCGTCGTCGCACCCTTCGGCCTCGGCTACTTCATGTCCTACCTGCTGCGCGCGGTGAACGCGGTGGTGGTGGTGGACCTGGAGCGCGATATCGGCGTGTCGGCGGAGGGGCTGGGCCTGATTACGGCGGCCTACCTCTTCGCGTTCGGCGCGTTCCAGTTGCCGCTCGGCGCGCTGCTGGACCGGTTCGGGCCGCGCCGGGTTCAGTCCTGCCTGCTCATGGTGTCCGCGGCCGGCTCGCTGCTGTTCGCGGCCGGCGGGTCGGTGGAGGCGCTGGTCGCGGCGCGCCTCCTGATCGGCCTCGGCTTCGCCGGCGGGCTGATGGCGTCCTTCAAGGCCGTGGTGCTGTGGGCGCCGCCGGAGCGGGTGCCGCTGTTCAACTCGCTGGTCATGGTGTTCGGTGGTTTCGGCGTGCTGGCCGCGACCGAGCCCGCCCACATGGCCGTCGCCGCATACGGCTGGCGGGGCGTGTTCGCGGGGCTCGGCGGCGTGGTGGCGCTCGCGGCCTCGGCGATCTTCCTGCTGGCGCCGCGCGAGCGTCCCGACATGCTGAGCGCGGGCGGCTTCCGGGCGCAGATCGCCGGCATCGGGCAGGTCTATCGCGACCGCGCCTTCTGGCGCCTCGCGCCCATGATCGCGGGAACCTGCGGCGCCCATATCGCCCTCCAGACGCTCTGGGCCGCGCCCTGGCTGCGCGATGTGGGCGGCCTCGACCCGCAGCAGGTTGCCTCGACCCTGTTCCTCATGGCTGTCGCCTTCACCGCCGGCATCCTGTTGTCCGGCCTGCTCGGGGACTGGGCCGGCCGGCGCGGCATCTCGCTGATGGCGGTGGTGGAGGCCATCGCGGCGGTCTTCATAGCCTCCTTCCTCGCCATCGTGCTCGGCCTCTGGCCGCCGGCGACGGCCTTCTGGCTGCTGTTCGCCATGACCGGACAGATGACCATCCTCTCCTATGCCCATCTCTCGGCCTATTTCGGCCCGGTGCTGGCGGGGCGGGCGAACACCGCGCTCAACCTGCTGGTGTTCCTGGGCGCCTTCGCCATCCAGTACGCCGTCGGCGGCGTGCTCGACTTCTGGACGCCGGAGGACGGCCGCTATCCCGAAGAGGCCTACCGGGCCGCCTTCGGCGGCCTGCTCGCCTGCCTGCTGCTCGCCTGGGCCTGGTACCGGCTTTACCGGCCGCGGGAACAGCCGCCGGCCCGTGCGGGATAACCGACACGACCCCGGCGGTTCGGCCCCCTTGCCCTACCCTTGGGGCCGCAGGATCCGGCGCATCGCATCGGTCTTCAGAACGAAGTGCTGGTAGAGCGCGCCGGCGATATGGAGGCCGACGAGAACGACGATCGCCAGCTTTCCGGCCCCGTGCACCTCGGCCATCGTCTCGATGCCGGCGAACCAGGCGAGACCGCCGGTCACCGGCATCAGCAGGATGATGGCGTAGAGGGCGAGATGGGTAATACCAGCGGTTGAGGTTTGAGACTCATTGAGGGGATTCCCAAGGAGATCGACTTCTGACTCAATGCCGATCCAGCGATTGGAGTATCGGTATGAGGGCAGGGATCCCATTGAGGGAGGATTTCGATGCGGCGCAGT
>JAJDYL010000089.1 GCA_022825195.1 Alphaproteobacteria bacterium | reverse complement strand
GGTTCGGGCAGGTGTCTGGCGCTCCAGTCGAGGACGGCGAGGAGCTGTCGCAGATGGGCGAGCCCGGCGCGTCCGGCGCGGTGGTAATCGGCGCGGTCGCGGTCGTCCTGCGGCGGCGGTCCGGCGTCGATGTCCTGGGCGCAGGCTTCGGCGAGGGCTTCGGCTGCCGGCGCGAGGCGCTCCAGCAGCATGGCCGCCAGTTCGGGGCGGGGGTCGGTTGCGGTCATTCGTGCCTCCTTGGGGGCAAAGGGCGGGACGGGGTGTCCCTGTTTCGCGCGTAATGCGTGCGGGCCCGCGTGCGCGTGCGGGCGGGCGTATCGCGGCGGCGCGGTTCGTGCGCCTGATTGCCCGTGCGCGCATGCGTGCAGCCGGGCAGAGGGCATACCTCTCCCGTCCGCTCACGCCGGGGGTTGCGGCCCCCAGCCATTGCTTTCTGCAGAAAAGCGGAACGGCGGCCCCGGGAGCCGCCTTTCCCTCATGCCTATTCTACACCATTCCTTGGAAAGTCAAGTAATTTATGGAACAAAAAATGAAATTTCTGGATAATTTTCTCACAATCCATTGAATCGGCGGGACAATATCGGTGTTGCCGGATCGGGACCCGCGAGGAACAGCGCTCCACCGTCGCCCCGGCCCCCGCCTTTGCCGGATCGCGTCGGCGGTACCGAGCCCCGGCTCGGGGGCTACCGCATACACACATCTCCGGCGTGACAAAGGGGGCGCGGCCTGTCGTCCGGTCAGGGCGAGTATTTCCGGACCAGTTCCCGTGCGCGGGCGGCCGCGTCCTCCGGAATCGTGTGGCGGGGCGGGAAATCCCCGGCGGGCCTGGTCGCGTCGATTATCATCTTTGCAGTCAGCCCGTCATGATTGGACGGATCGAGGATCGCGCCCATGCAGTTCTTCAGGATGTCCACGTCGGCATCGGCCTGCATGCGCGTGCAAACGGCCCACATGACATCCCGGTCGCTGCCGACATCGACATCGTCATCGACCACCACCGCCAGTTTCAGGCTGAGGTCTTCACCGAGCGCCATTGCCGCCGCGTTCTTCGCCTGGCCCGGCGCGGGGTCCTTCATGGCGATATAGACATGCATGCGGCAGGTGCCGGACTTCGGCATGGCCACGCCGGTGACATTGGGATAGTTCTGGCGCAGCACCTTGAGCAGCCGCGCTTCCATGGGCACCGCCAGCAGGCCGGTATGCTCGTCGGATATTCCCGGGACGATATCCTGATAGATCGCATCCCTGCGGTGCAGGATTGCCGAGACCTCGATGACATGCCGGGTCGAGCGCGCCGAGGCATATCCGGTGAATTCCGTGAACGGCCCCTCATCCGCCTCTTCGCCGGGGACGATATGGCCCTCGATGACGAATTCGGCGAAGGCCGGCGCCTCGACCGGCACCGTCACGCCCCGCACAAGTTCCAGCGCCCGGCCCATGAAGCCCCCGGCGACGGCGTATTCGTCGGCGTCCATCGGGCCCTTCCACAACCCGCTGCCGAACGCAAAGAGCGGATGGTGCCCTATCACGATGGACACCGGGATCGCCTCGCCTCTCCGGCCGGCCCGCTGTGCGTAGTTCCAGAGATGCCGCCGGCTGTGCAGGCTGGTGCCGAAGCGTGTCCTGCCCATCACCTGCAGCCGGTGGTAGCTGGCGTTGCGAACGCCTGTATCCGGGTCCCTGGCGACGACGATGCCGTTGGTCACGTAGGGGCCGCCGTCTTCGGCGAAGTGGTTGAGGATCGGCAGGGCAGCGAGGTCCAGTTCGTCGCCGGTTATCACGGTGTCCAGAACGGGTCCCGTCTCGAGCGTTACGGGTTCGATGGTCCGGTCGCCGAGCCCGCCCCAGGTCTCGATCAGTTCCGCCTCCGGGACACCGAGCGCCTGGGCGTAACGCCGGCGGTCGCCGAACAGGTTGGCGACGACAGGGAAGGGCGACTCCCCGACCCTGTCGAACCGGATCACCGGCGCGCGGCCCAGCCTTTCCAGTTCCATCGCCACCGCCGTCACGTCGAAATCGATGCCGACCGGTTCCGGAATGCGCAGAATGCTGCCGGGGTCCGCCGCTTCCAGATCCTCGAGGAAGGATCGCAGGTCGAGTGCTCTTTCGTTCGGTCGCATGGCTGCGCTCCCCCGCGGAAGATGACGGCGACTGCTATACACTATGCGCGCCCGACGAGAACGGCACGACCGCGAACCTCTGCCAGTTGGAGAAATCGAATGTCGCTTACCCTCCAGGAAGCCAACCGCATAGCCGGGGCCGCCATTGCACACGCGGAGACGCTCGGCATAGGCATCTGCGTTGCGGTCTGCGACGCCGGCGGGCGCCTGCTTGCCTTCCAGCGCATGGACGGCACGACATGGGCTGCCGTTTACGGCTCCCAGGGCAAGGCCGCTGCATCCGCCGCATTCGGCAGGCCGAGCGGAGACCTGACGGAGCGCGCGGACCATCCGACCTTCCGGGGTATCGTTGCGGCCGATGGCGGGCGCATGATCCTCGGGAAGGGTGCGGTTCCGGTCATGCGCGACGGAGCAGTCATCGGCGCCTGCGGGGTCGGCGGCGGCACCGGGGAAGAGGACGAGGATTGCGCGCGCGCCGGCGCCTCGTGCGTCTCCTGACCGGCAGGGGACAGGCCCGAAGCGCAATCCCGCATTCCGGACGGCTCGATCTGCCGGCCGGGCGTTCCGCGCCGGCCTGTCGCTGAAGAGCAGCAAAGCGTCCGCTTCCCCGCTATCATGGCGGGGGAGTTCGACGATGCACAGGCAGCGACGGGAAGCGGAACGGTCGGGCGAAGGTCCGGTTTATGCGGCCCTCGACCTGGGCACCAACAACTGCCGGCTGCTCGTCGCGCGGCCGTCGAAGGGCGGCTTCGACGTGGTCGACAGCTTTTCCCGCATCGTTCGCCTCGGTGAAGGCCTGCAGAGCTCGGGCCGGCTCTCGGAGAAGGCCATGCGGCGGACCATCGCGGCCCTGCAGATCTGCGCCGGCAAGATCGAGCGGCGGCGGGTCACGCAGATGCGGTGCGTGGCGACCGACGCCTGCCGCCGGGCGGAGAACTGCGGCAGCTTCGTTGAACGGGTGAAAGGCGAGACGGGAGTGCAGCTGGAAATTATCGGCGCAAGGGAAGAAGCGGCGCTTGCGGCCGCGGGTTGCCTGCCCCTGCTGGACCCGTCCCGCAGGCGCGCCCTGGTGTTCGATATCGGCGGCGGCAGCAGCGAACTCACCTGGCTGGCGATTGAGGAACGGGGACGCGTCCGGCTGCTGGACTCGATTTCCCTGCCCTGGGGTGTCGCGCGGATGGCCGAAACCTTCGGCTCGGACCGGATTTCCGACCGGACCTACCGCGCCATGACGGAAGCCGTCCTTCCCTGGCTGCGCCGTTTCGACGAAGCGAACGGGATTTCCGGCGAGGTGGCTGCCGGCCGTGTCCAGATGCTTGGCACGTCGGGCCCGGTGACGGTCGTTGCGGGCCTGCATCTCGGTCTGGCGCGCTACCGGCGCGAACTGGTGGACGGATGCGTCCTCGGTTTTGACGATCTCGACACCGTGTCCGCCAAGCTCCGGCGGCTGGACCGCAACGGCAGGGCGCGGCTGCCGTGCATCGGTCGCGAGCGGGCGGACATGGCGGTCGGCGGCTGCGCGATCCTGGAAGCGATCTGCCGGACGTGGCCGGTGGGCTCGGTCCGGGTTGCGGACCGGGGCCTGCGCGAGGGGATCCTGTTCCGCATGATTGCCGGGGACAGGGCGGCGGCGTGAGCCGGCCTCCCCGCCCGCGTCCCGGACGGCAGAGCGGTCTGAAGCCTCGTCTGCGCACCGCCAAGGGCCGCAAGACGGCATCGACCCGCTGGTTGCAGCGCCAGCTCGCCGACTCCTATGTGGCGGAGGCGAAACGAAAGGGCTTCCGCTCCCGGGCTGCCTTCAAGCTGATGCAGCTCGACGACCGCTTCCGGCTGTTTCGGCGCGGCGGCACGGTGCTCGATCTCGGCGCGGCGCCGGGCGGCTGGACGCAGGTGGCGATCGCGCGTTCGGGCGGGCAGGTGGTCGCGGTGGACCTTCAGCCGATGGACCCGCTTCCCGGCGCCCTCTGCCTCGTGCTCGACCTCGAAGACGAGGAGGCTCCCGGGCGACTCGAAGCCGCCCTGCCGGACGGTGCGGACGTCGTGCTGAGCGACATGGCTCCGCGCACCACGGGCCACGCCGCGACCGACCGGTTGCGCATCGCCGCGCTTGCGGACCTCGCCTACGATGCGGCGCGCGGCATGTTGCGGCCGGGCGGTGCCTTCGTTGTGAAGATATTTCAAGGAGGTGCGCACCATGACCTCCTGGGTGTGTTGAAGAAGGACTTTGCCTCGGTACGCCACGCGAAGCCCGATGCGAGCCGCAAGGAGTCCTCGGAATTCTACCTGGTGGCGACCGGGTTTCGCGCCGCGGGCGGCACGGCTTCACATTCCGGCTGAGGCCGGTATAAGAGGGCGTCAACCTCTGTGACATGGGATGGCCTGCCTTGCGCGACATCGATGCCCTCCCGTTGGCGTTGACATTCGACGATGTGCTGCTGCAACCGGCCGGCTCGTCGATATTGCCTGCGACAGCGAACACCCGCACGCGCCTGACCGCCGAAATCGAACTGGCGCTGCCCGTCATATCCGCGGCCATGGATACGGTTACCGAAGCGGCGCTTGCCATTGCGATGGCGCAGGCGGGCGCCCTCGGCTGCATTCACAAGAACCTGGATATCGAGCGCCAGGCGGCGGAAGTGCGCCGGGTCAAGAAGTTCGAGTCCGGCATGGTGGTGGACCCGTTGACCATCGGCCCCGACCGGCCGCTGGCGGATGCGCTGGCGGTGATGGCCGACAACCGTATCTCGGGCATTCCGGTGGTCGAGGAGGGTGGAAGGCTGGTCGGTATCCTGACGCATCGCGATGTCCGGTTCGCGAGCGACATGAGGCAGCCGGTCTCGGAACTGATGACCTGCGAAGTCGTCACCGTGCCGGAAGGGGTGGCGTCCGAGGAAGCCAAGCATCTCCTGCACCGGCACCGCATCGAGAAACTCGTGGTGGTGGACGGCAAGGGCTTCTGCGTCGGCCTGATTACGGTCAAGGATATCGACAAGGCGGCGCAATACCCGATGGCGACCAAGGACGAACAGGGCCGCCTCCGGGTCGCCGCCGCAACGGGAATCGGGCGCGACGGGATCGATCGGGCGGAAGCGCTGTTCGATGCCGATGTCGACGCTATCGTGGTGGACACGGCCCACGGCCATTCGCAGGACGTTATCGCCGCTGTCGAGCGCATTCGCCGCCTCTCGAACTACACGCAGATCATCGCCGGCAATGTCGCCACCGCCGACGGGGCGAGAGCGCTGATCGACGCCGGAGCGGACGCGGTCAAGATCGGCATCGGTCCGGGATCGATCTGCACGACCCGCATCGTAGCCGGCGTGGGCATGCCGCAGCTGACGGCCATTTCCGAGTCGGCGGCCGTCTGCCGCGAGGCCGGCGTTCCGGCGATTGCCGACGGCGGAATCAAGTCTTCCGGCGATCTCGCCAAGGCCATTGCGGCCGGCGCCGACTGCGCCATGATCGGCTCGCTGTTCGCCGGCACGGAAGAGAGTCCGGGAGAGGTCTTCCTTTACCAGGGCCGGTCCTACAAGTCCTATCGCGGCATGGGCTCCGTCGGCGCCATGGCGCGCGGTTCCGCCGACCGCTACTTCCAGGAGGAGGTCAACGACACGCTCAAGCTGGTCCCCGAGGGGGTGGAGGGCCGGGTGCCCTACAAGGGGCCGGTGTCCAATGTCGTCCAGCAGCTGGTCGGGGGCCTCCGTTCGGCGATGGGCTACACCGGCTCGGCCACCATTGCCGACCTGCAGGAGCGCACCAGCTTCGTCCGGATCACCAATTCGGGCCTTCGCGAAAGCCATGTGCACGACGTCGCCATGACCCGCGAGCCGCCCAACTATCATCCCGGCCGCGAATGGGCGTGACCGTCCGCCCCGCGCGGGAGGACGATGCGGAGGCGATCGCCGGTGTGCATGTCGAAACCTGGCGGCATGCCTATGCCGGGCTGTTGCCGCAGGAGGTGCTGGACGGGCTCTCCCGGCGGCGGCAGACGCGCCGCTGGCGCCGCGCGATCCGCGACCCGGAAGCGGAGCTGGGGCAGGTGTTCGTTGCCGATGGCGGCGGCATCGCGGGTTTCGGCAGCGCAAGCCGGGAGACGGGCGAGATCACGACGCTTTATGTGCTGCCGGAGGCGCAGCGCCGGGGCATCGGGCGTTCGCTGTTCTGCCGCATGGTGGAATTCCTGGACGGGCCGGTGTCGCTCTGGGTGCTCGACGGCAACCCGGCGGCAGGCTTTTACACGCGGCTCGGCGGCAGCCCCGGCGAAAGGGCGACGGTCGAACGCTGGGGCATGGAACTCGGCCGGACCCGATATTGCTGGCCCGCCATTTCCGGGCGGTCCCGGAGCATGAATCGTTCGGGTTGAAACGGCGCCCGGCAAGAGCGCCGGCCGGGCGTCAGAGGGCGAAATAGCGCGCCAGCGCGGGGGGCATGTCGTCCATGTCGATCTGGAAGAGCTCCAGCAGCACGCCGTCGGGCGCCTCGCACATGATGTAGCGCCACGACCCGAACTCGCGGATGCCCGAGCGGAACGGCACGCCGAGCGCGGCCAGCCGGCGGTGGAGCGCGGGAAGGTCGTCGGTCTGGATGCCGACATGATGCACGGCGCCGCCGGGTATCCCGCGCGGCGGCTGGTCGTAAAGGTGGAGCCGGCCGCGCCCCAACTCCATGAACACGTTGCGCGCCCCGCCGAACGCGCCGTCGAAGGCAATGACGCCTCCGAGCTTCTCCCGCCACCACGCAACCGTCGCGTCGATATCGGCCGCGAACAGGTGCACATGGTGCAGGTGTACGGCGGGCGCCGGATACCTGGCGGAGGGAGTGTTCTCCTTTGCATCGGTCATCCCGGATTGCCTCCGCCAGGATCGGAACAGCCGTTGCAGCGGCGGGATTTCAGCCGGGAAAGTCGATGCGCCATGCAGCCGCCGCGATGCGTGCCATGGCCTCCTGGCGCGCCTCGATCGTCTCCGGCGTCCACTCGGCGTATTTGTGCGCGATGTCCCGTGTCGTCTGGAAGCGGCTGTTTGCGAACGCTGTCCGCTTCGCCCCGTAGCCGGCATTGCCGGCATCGCGGTTCGCGCCTGCTTCCAGCAACGCCATGTTGCCGAGGCGCGATGTCTGCGCGTCCAGGTCTCCTTCGCCGAACCGGTCCCAACCGTCTTCCGGATTCAACGGCAAGATATGCTCCAGGGTGATCCGGCTGTCCTCGAAGTCGAGGCGGTTGCCGGAGGCCTGCTGCTCCAATTCGAACAGGATGTAGCGGACGACCCGCTTGTTCCGCGTCTGCGCAACGCCGATGGATTTTTCCCTGAAGCTGAGTTGGAACCCTTCATCGTCAGGATAAACTGGCCGCAGGCTGCCCATGATTTGCCGGATCGAGGAATGTTCGCCTCTCGAAATTCTTTGGGCTTCTGCGTGGTAAACCCGCTCCTGTTCGTTTGCTTGAAAACTACCAATGACGTTGTAGCGGAAGGAGATAATCACCACCGAGCGCAGCAGCCTCTCGAAGTCCGCATCGCCCAGGGAACGCCGGGCGGCCAGTAGCAGCGGGAACGGCTGGCGGACGCTGAACATGCGAAGAGCCCGGGCATGGCGCTTCCATTCGACAGGCCAGTCGGAGCCGTCCGGTTGCGTCAGCGCCAGATAGGCCTCGATATCGGCTTCGAGTTCCTGCAGGAGCGAAAACGCATCCCCCCTGTCCCGGACCTGGGCGCGGACCGTCTTGAAGAGGTCGGACAACCGGACCGTCGTCCTCCGGCTTATCCAGTGGACGCGCAGGAAATCGGGAAAGCTCTCCTCCCCGAGCCGTCCCACGATTTCGTTCCAGCGGCCTTCCAGCGTCTCGATCTCGTGCTCATGCTCGCCTTGGCGATGCAGGAGCGAGAACAGGTAGTTTTTCAAAAGGTCGGTCGCCGAGAGCCGCACGCCCCGCGCATTCAGCGTTTCGAACACCCGGTAGGCGTTCAATTCGTCGGTGACGGTGATAACGGTGAAGAGCAGTTTGTCGCTCATTCCGTCGATCAGCCGCACGACCGCCAGACCGGGGTCGTCCTCGCCCTCCAGATACTCCCGAAAACGGCGGTTGAACCACTCGAACGCCTTGCGCATGTCGTGTTCCGACCTTCTGAAGCCCCGCCTCGGTAGCGGCGAGGCCAGCGGGACCAGATAGGTCTGGAAATAGTGATCGTTGTTCCGGTTCAGTTTCAGCTTGGGCTCGGAAACCAGCGTCACCGGGTCGAGGTATCCGATATAGCCCTGCCGCAGGCTGTCGAGCCTCTTGCGGGTGTTTTCCGTATCCCGCCCCTTGTCCAGCAGGACCTGCAATTGCCGCAAGGCGGCCAGCACGAGAATGCTGAGCGTCGTCAGGCGTTGTTGCCCGTCGATGATGTCGAACCGCTTGCCGTCCTCCGACTGCAGCACGAGATAGCCCATGTAGTGGGTAGGTTCGCCTTCCGGGCGCATGACCTCCCGGATATCGTGCCAGAGGTCGTCCCACTCCTCCTCGCCCCAGCTGTAGTCGCGCTGGAACGGCGGCACCCGGTAGAGCAGGCCGTTGCCCATCAATTGGCGCCAGGTGCTGTTGCCGGTGTTGAAATTCGTAGCCATTCGCGCGCCGACTTGTCGAAAAAGCCGCTTCGGTCCGCCGCGCGGGTCCGCGGCGGGGAGGTCGAATTACAGTAGGCGGGCCGGCGTGTCGCGGCAAGTTTCGCCCGGAAACCGAAGGCATGGCCGCCCACCGTCCGTCATGCCGGCTCCGGGGCGCTGACGAGTTCGACGGTGTTGCCGTCCGGGTCCTGCACGTAGATGGAGTGCCAGCCGACCCATTCGTGAAAGGCGGTCCGGGGTTCGAGGCCGAGGGACGCGAGGCGGGCCAGCGCCGCGGAATGTTCGGCATGGGGGATGCTCAGCGCGAAATGGTGCAAGGTGGAACGCGGCTGCTCGTGGCCCTGCCAGCCTTCGCCCCGGTCGAGAGGGAAGAGCGCCAGCACGGCCGTGTGGCCCTCGAAACCGGGCGCGATGCGGAAGAAGGTCATGCCGTCCTCGAAGATCCGCATGACCTCCAGGCCGATCACGTCGCGGTAGAAGGCCCGCATCTCGTCCAGCCGGTCCGTTCGCAGGACGACTTCGCCGAGCGCGCGGACACCGAATGCCGATTCGCTCATCGGCTGCCGCCCCCGGTCATCGGGACGCATCGGGCTTCGAGGCCCCATGCCGTCCAGCCGGGCGCGCGATCGCGGGAGAAGAGCTCGATCTTCGACTGGGCGGGAAACATCGCTTCGATGCGCTGGCGGACTTCCGCAGGCTTTTCCGAGTGCGGGCCGCGCTCGGCGCTGACGAGCTGGCGGATGTTCCTCGCGCCTCTCGGCTGCGGAATCCTGCCCCGCCTGAACACGAGGCAGAGCTCGCACTGGCTCAGGGTGTAGAAGCCGGGATTGGTCTTCTGCTTGTCCCAGACGAAGGCGACCGTGGCCCAGCCGAAGCCCCACGCCTTGCCGAGGTCGATGGCCTGGTCCAGATGCGGATTGGTGGCCCACAGGAACAGCAGGCAGTTTTCCGCCGCAATGTCCGCGACCGGAAGGGTCTTGAGGTCGTCCAGCGTGACCGTCGGATAGTGGCGGACCGCGCCGCCGGAATCGCCGCTGCCCGGCCCGGCATGCTGCAACTGCCCCTTATAGTCCCAGGGCGGGTCGGCATAGACGATGTCGAAGACCCGTTTCGGCAACTCCGGGAAGACCACGCGCGCGCTCGCCCTGCCGGACATGGCGCGAATCAGGCGAAGAAGGCCCGGATGGCCTCTGCAACCTCGGCGGGCTTGTCGAGTTCCGCAAGATGGCCGGCGCCGTCCACGACCTCCAGCCGCGACGGACCGCCGAGCCCGGCCGCGATGCGCTCGCCATAGGAGCGCGGCAGGATGCGGTCCTCCGCGCCCCACAGCAGCAGGGCGGGGGCGCTGACCCGGCCGAGACGCTTCTCCAGCCCGCTGTTGCCGAGCGGCCAGAAGACGCGCGCGGACGCCTCCAGGGCGCGGGTCTGCTCGATCGGCCATTCCACCGAATTCGCGCCTTCGGGCGGGGCCTTGAGCGCGTTCCAGTTCTCCGGGTCGGCGCAGAGCATCCCCGGCAATTCCGGGATGCGCTGGCCCCAGGGGTCGGTCATCGGTTCGGCTTCGTCGAACAGGCCCCAGGGCGCGACCAAGGCCAGCCGGTCCACCTTGTGGGGCCAGAGCGCGGCGATTTCGAGCGCGAAGGACGCGCCGGGGCCGGAGCCGGCCAGCAGGGTGTCGCCGCCTTCGAGGCCGCAGCCGTTCAGCAGGTCGCGGACCGCCAGCACCCAGTCAAGATGGTCAACGAGCCTGGTGTGCCCGAGGCCGCCCGGATAGCCGGGGATGGAGGGCGCCACGACTTCGTGGCTCTCCGCCAGCCGGTCCAGGAAAGCCGGCCATTTGGGCAGGCCGCCATGGCCGGCAAGGAAGGCGAGCGGCCGGCCGGACCCCTTGCGCCAGACGCGGCAGGGCTCGCCGTTGACGTCCACATGATCGACGGCAGGCGGCGGGGAAGCCATGTCCATAGCCTGTTCCGTCCCTATTCGGCGGCCGCGGCGCGGTATGCGACGGGATCGGGAGCGGCCCGGTCCGCGGCGGCCATCGGCGTCGGCCACCAGTGGTTCTCCCATTCGCTCCAGATGTCCTGGAGCTGCGGCGCCACCTGCTCGGCATAGAGCCGGGTGTTGTACTTCGCCAGCTGCTTGTCCATGTTGCCGAACTGCAGCAGCAGCATGAGCTGCCCGAAGCGCAGGTCGTGGATCACCTGGCGCAGCTTCTCGGCCACCTGGTCCGGCGTGCCGATGATGACATAGCCATTGTCCAGGATGGCGTCGAACTCGCGCGCGGACTTGCTGACCTGGAGCGCCTTGCGGTTCTGCAGCGCCGCATTGGCGACCTGGCTCTGGATGCCGGCGCGCTGGGTCGCCTCGGTGGTGTAGCCCGGCGGAGCCGCGAAGCGCGGGTCGATATGCAGGCACCGCCCGTAGAAATACTCTGCCGGCTCGCGGTAGAGCTCGTAGGCTTCCGCCTCGGTCTCGGCGACGCCGACGAATTGCAGGAAGCCCGCGCGGTAGGGGTTCGGCTCCTTGCCGAGCCGTTTCATCTCCTCCCAGAAGCCCTGCATGGTCTGCAGGCCGGCCTTGTAGCCGAAATAGGAGAGGTAGCAGTACACATAGTCCATCTCGGCGCACCACCGCCAGGTCTCGACCGAGCCGCCGCCCGGAATCCAGACCGGCGGGTGCGGCTTCTGCACCGGGCGCGGCCATATGTTGACATAGCGCTGCTGGTTGAAGCGGCCGTTGAACGCGAAGGTATCGGCTTCGGTCCACGCGCGCATCACGAGATCGTGGGCCTCGAGGTAGCGCTCGCGCAGCAGGCTCGGGTTCTGGCCGTAGGCGTAGCAGGTGTCCATCGGCGAGCCCACGGGGAAGCCCGCGATCAGCCGGCCGCCGGAGATGCAGTCGATCATCGCGAACTCTTCCGCCACGCGGGTCGGCGGGTTGTAGAGCGCCAGGCTGTTGCCCATGACGCAGAGCGCCGTATCCGGGTTGGCGCGGCGCGCCAGCGACGAGGCGATCAGGTTGGGCGACGGCATCAGCCCGTAGCCGTTGGAGTGGTGCTCGTTGCAGCACACGGCGTCGAAGCCGACCTCGGCCGCATACTCCATTTCGTCCATGAAGTCGTTGTACATGTAGTGCGCGCGCTCGGGATCGAAGAGGCGCGAATGGATATCGACCCACACCGAGGGGTTCTGCTCGCGGAAATCGTCCGGCAGCTCGGTATAGGGCATGAGGTGGAACCACAGATGCTTCATGGACCTTCCCGCTTCCTTCATCGTCCGCGGGCGAGTATTGCCGCCGCCCCGCCCCGGCGCAAGCGGGGCAGGGCGGCGCGAACGGTCGTCAGCGGGTCAGCGGTCGAACAGGACGCTCGGCAGCCAGGTCGCGGTTCCCGGGAAGAAGAACACGATCATCAGGCCGACCACCTGCAGCATCATGAACGCCGCCATGCCGCGGTAAATGTCGCCCAGCGACCAGTGTGGCGCCACGGCACGCAAATAATATGCAGCCATCGCAACGGGCGGCGACAGGAACGCCGTCTGCAGGTTGACGGCCACCAGCGTGCTGAACCAGACCAGGTCGAAGTCGAGCTTCTGCACGACGGGTACGAAGACCGGGAGGAAGATGAACACCACCGCCGGCCATTCGAGCGGCCATCCGAGAATGAAGATGACCACCATCAGGATGGCAAGCAGGAACAGCGGGTCCACGGGCAGCCCGAGCATGAAGTTGGTCAGCAGGTTGCCGGTGCCGAGCCGGGTGAACACCGCGCCGTAGATGTTCGAGGCGACGGCCAGGAACAGCACCAGGCTCGTAGTGGTGAGCGTGTGGCGGCAGGCGTCGAGCAGGATGCGCCAGGTCAACCGGCGATAGGCCACCGTCAACAGGGTCGCACCGAGCGCTCCCATGCCGGCGGCCTCTGTCGGCGTCGCGATGCCGACGATGATGCTGCCCAGGGCCGAGAACATGATGACGGCCAGCGGCACGATGCCCGAGAAGAATTCCCGGAAGATCTGGCCGATCGAAGTCGCGCGGTCTTCCAGCGGCAGCGGCGGCCCGAGCTCCGGGTTCAGGAAGGACCGGATCATCGCGTAGCCGATATAGAGGCCGGCCAGGATCAGGCCCGGAATGAGCGCGGCGGCGAACAGGTCGATGACCGAGACGCCGATGATGGGGCCCATGACCAGCAGCATGACGCTTGGCGGGATGAGAATGCCGAGGCAGCCGCCGGCGGCGATGACGCCCGCGGACATGCGCGGATCGTAGCCGGCGCGGGTCATGGCCGGCGCCGCCATCATGCCCATCACGGTGATCGACGCGCCGATGATGCCGGTCGCCGTGGCGAAGAGCGTCGCGGTGCCGAGCACGCCCAGATAGAGCGAGCCCCGCACCGGGGCCAATATGAATTGGAACGATCGGAAGAGCCGCGCCATCAATCCGGCGCGTTCCAGAATGTGGCCCATGAAGATGAACAGCGGAGCCGCGGCGAGTTCGCTTGCCTTCATGATGCCCAGGGTCTGGAAGTACATCTGGTAGAAGACCGAATCGCCGAAGACGGCATAGCCGAAACCGGTCGCCAGGATGATCAGCGTGAAGGCGATAGGGAAGCCGACGAAGATGCCTGCGATCAGCGAGCCCAGCAGGACCAGGCCGAGAATGTCAGTGCTCATACTTCGCTCCCTATCAGCTCAGCATCCTCAAGGAGCGGCTTGTTTTCCACCATGGCGTAGAAGCTCTTGCAGAGTTCCGAGACGCCCTGGAACAGGAGCAGCGCAGCCGAGGCCGGTATCGTCGCCTTGAACGGCACGATAGACGGCCCCCACGGTGTCATGTCCGACCGTTCGGCGGTGTTGTAGGCGTGGAGCATTTCTTCCCAGCCGACGATGAAGAAGAAGATCATGCCGGGGAAGAAGGCGACGATGTAGAGCGTCGTGTCGATGATGCCGCGGGTGCGGAACGACCAGTT
>JAJDYL010000139.1 GCA_022825195.1 Alphaproteobacteria bacterium | reverse complement strand
GAGCATCGACGCAAACAGGGCGTACACCAGCTCGCCGTTGGTCTGCATCATGAACGGCCCCGGGGTGATGCCGTGAATGATGAAGGCGCCGATCAACAGCGCCGCCGCGACATTGCCGGGGATGCCGAGGGCGATGGTCGGAATCAGGTTCGCCCCGGTCACCGCGCTGTTGGCGGCTTCGGTCGCGGCGATGCCCTCGAGCCGGCCCGTGCCGAATTCTTCCGGTGATCTGGAGGCCCGTTTCGCCGCGCCGTATCCCAGGAATCCCGCCATTGTGACGCCGAGGCCCGGCATCATGCCGACGAAGGTGCCGATGTAGGCGGACCTGAACAGGGTCCTAATGCAGCCACGGAACTCCGACCAGAGAATGCTCTGCTGCCCTGGATCGAAAGGCACGGGCCGGGGCAGCGGGCCGCCGGCCGGCCGCCACACGCCGAAGAGCTGACTCAGCACCGAGCTCAGCGCCAGCAGGCCGATCGCCATGGCGTTCAGAGAGATTCCGTCGTAGAGATCGATGACGCCGAAGGTCATGCGCTGGGTGCCGTCCTCCGGATCGAGCCCGATCGTCGCCAGAAAGACGCCCAGGGCCGCCGCGGCAAGGCCCTTCGTGAGCGAGTTGCCGGACAGCCCCGCGATAAGGGTGAAAGCAAGAATGACGACAGCGGTGATCTCCGTCGGGCCGAACAGGAGGGCGAGTGCGGCGAACGGGGCCGCCAGCGCGATGAGAACGGCATCGCTGGCGCAGTCGCCGAACACGGAGGAATACAGCGCCATGCGCATAGCCTTCACCGGCTTGCCGCGTTTCGCGAGCGGGTAGCCGTCCCTGGCGGTTGCGACGTTCTCCGCGCTGCCCGGCGCGTGGAGCAGGATTGCCGGGATGGCGCCGCCGGACGTGCCGCCCTTGGTAATGGCAATCAGGAACGCCAGTGCGCTCACCGGCTCCATGTAGAACGTGACCGGAATCAGGATCGGGATCGCGGTCAGGCTGCCGACGCCCGGCAACACGCCCATGACGATCCCGATGACGACGCCGATGACGATGAATCCGAGATTGGACAGCGTGAATGCTGCTTCGAAGCCGGCAGCGAGCTGAAACGGAATCTGTTCCATTCGGCCGTGCTACCCGAGCAGCCGGAACGCCGGCACCTGGATGGTCAGGCTCCACCAGAGAATCTGTGCGAGCGCAAGGGGAAGCCCGATGCTCAGCGCCGCCACGAGCCACCAGTTCCTGACACGGCCGAGCCAGAGGCAGGCCGCGAGTCCCAACGCGGAAGACACGACGAAGCCGGCCGTCGAAAGCAGACCGACGTAGATTCCTGCGCCGATCAGCAAGGCAACCGTGTTGACGGCCTCTTTCTGTCCGAACCCCTGCTCGTCGTTGTCTTCGTTATCCTCGGAGATCGGGGTCAGCCCTCGAGCTTTGCGAACCAGGACCTTGAGACCCAGGACAAGGGCAAGAAACGTGAGGGCGCCGGCGGAGACGTTCGGCATGAAGCGGGCGCTCAAGCCCTGGTCAAGCCCCGTTGGGATGGGAACATGACCAGGGATGAGGAAGGCCAGGGAGAACACCCCGAGCAACGTCAATACGGCCGAAGCGGCCAGATTGAACGACGTCAGGTCCGGCTTGTCGTTCTCGTCGCTTATCGGTCTGTTCGTCCTGCCAGGCAGGGGTTACCCCCCTGCCTAGTTGCCAAACAGCGTCTTGAAGGTGTTGTGCAGGTCATCCATGTAGCTGGTCAGTTCCTCGCTGCCGACCGAGAGCGCGGGAGCCTTCAGGCGGCCTTCGACGATCGTCTGGAAGTCGGGATCATTCGATGCCTCGAGCAAAGCCGCTTCAAGCGTGGCCGCGACATCGTCGGGAACGCCCGCCGATGTCATGACCATGACGTATGCGGGCATCGACATCCCGTAGCCTGCTTCCTTGAAGGTTGGCTTGTCCGGTGAACTCGGCAGACGGTTGGCGTTGAACGAGCCGAGCACTTCCCATTGCTCCGGGTTCTTGTTGTGAACTCCGCCCGAGTACGCGGCATCGATCTGGTTGCCCAGCAGGAGCTGAACGATCTCGCTGCCGCCGCCGGTGGCGATGACCTTGGCCTCGATGCCGCTTTGCTCGACGAAATGGTCGATGAACGGCTTCGTGATCCCGCCGACGTGGGCCAGGCGGATACCCGGGTTGCTCTTCGCATACTCAGCCAGTTCCTGGAACGTCGTGAACGGCGCGCCCTTCTTCGCGTACAACGCGTTCTGGTATTCCGCAACGGCGGCGAGGAAGCGAAAGTCCTCGTAGGCGAAGTCCACCTCGCTGACCAGGGGGATGTAGGAGGCGATGTCGTCGCCGCCCATCAGGATGGTGTGCCCGTCGGGCGCGGCGTTCTTCAGCCGCGAGCCTCCGACAGCGCCGCCGCCACCCTTATGGTTGACCACGGGAACGGGCTGCCCGAGCGCCTTGGACAACGCCTTGGCGAAGACCCGCGCCATCGTGTCGGTGCCGCCTCCCGCACGGTAGGGGACGATGAGCTGGACTGGCTTTTGCGGAAAGTCGGCGGCTTGCGCCTGCGAAGAAAGACCGGGAACCGCTCCGAAGCCGCAAAACACCAGCGCGACTGCGAGCGAGAAAGCCGACATGGTGCGCGTAACGTCGCGCAGTGCACTCTCAAACATTGAACCCTCCTCGGATACGTGACCGTGTTCGTGACAGATTCTTTCATGGTTGGGGGCACCAACCAATCCCGGTGAGACTATAGCAACTTTGAATACAAAAACATAGGTTTTATCAAAATACCACATAACACGTTAAATTTCAGAACCTTGAATGGGAATAACCGCAGGAAATGCCAGAATTTAGCTGGCAATTTGCTTCAAACCATGTTATTTACACCGAATCTGCGTGGCTGTTCCGGCACGTCTTGATGATGCCAACGAACTGACGCTGAACACAGGGAATTTCGAGACCTCGCCGTGCGCCCAACCAATACCGTGATCATTCTCTCGGATGAGCACAACCGCGACATCGCCGGCTGCTATGGCGACAATGTCGCGCGCACGCCCAACCTCGATCGACTGGCACGGGACGGTGTCCGGTTTTCGAACGCCTACACGAATTCACCCGTCTGCGTTCCGGCGCGGGCGAGCTTCGCGACCGGCCGGTATCCGCACCAGATCGGCGCCTGGGACAGCGCCACGCCGTACGATGGTACGGTCAAGGGATGGGGCGCC
>JAJDYL010000074.1 GCA_022825195.1 Alphaproteobacteria bacterium | reverse complement strand
ACTGCGCCGCATCGAAATCCTCCCTCAATGGGATCCCTGCCCTCATACCGATACTCCAATCGCTGGATCGGCATTGAGTCAGAAGTCGATCTCCTTGGGAATCCCCTCAATGAGTCTCAAACCTCAACCGCTGGTATTATGCCTGAATAAACAGGAAATTAGGGTATATTTTCCAGGATTGCAATCCCCGGAAACAAAGATATCCACAGGGCGCGGGACGAGAGGACCGTCAGCCGGAGTAGCGGCTGCCGATGTGGCGGAGGAAGGCGCCGGTGTCGAGCGGCCGGCCCGTCGCCTGCTCGACGAGACCGTCCGAGGACGCATCGAAGCAGCCCCGGCCGTGGACGTTTTCCCGGAGCCAGCCGACCAGCGGGCCGAAATTGCCGCGCTCGACCTCCCGGTCGAGGCCGGGGAGCGCCGCCCGCATCGCTTCGGCAAGCTGCGCCGCCATGAGCGCGCCGAGCGTGTAGGTCGGGAAATAGCCGAAGGACCCGCCCGCCCAGTGGATGTCCTGCATGCAGCCCTCGCGCGGGCCGGGCGGGCGGATGCCGAGCAGGTCCGCCGGGTCGAGCGCGCCCGAAATCAGCGCGGTTTCGCAACGGTGGCGGACCGCGATGTGCAGCGGATAGCTCACTTCGTCGGCCTCGACGCGGATCAGGTCCGGCTCGACATGGGTGAGCACGCCGTAGAGCCTGCCCGGCTCCCAGGCACCCTCCGCCCCGAACTCCTCTTGCAGCAGGCGCGCATAGTGGATGGCGAAGGCCCGCGACCGGCAGGCCTGCATCTCGATGGACAGCGACTGGCTTTCATGCGCCGTCATGCCCCGGTTGCGGCCGACCGGCTGCCGGCGCCATGCCTCCGGCAGGCCGCGCGTGTAGAGCGCGTGTCCGCTTTCGTGCAGCACGCCCATCAGGGCCTCGCCCGGCGGCCCCGAATAGCGGGTCGTGATGCGCACATCGTCCCGCTCGCCGGTCGAGAAGGGATGCGCGGACTCGTCGAGCCTCACATGCCGCTCCTCGAGACCCAGCATCGCCATCATCCGCCGGGCGAGCCTCTCGAGTCCCTCCCGCGGCCCCGCCGGCCCCGGCGGTTTGGGACCGCCCCGCACCCTGTCGAGCACGCCCGGCAGGACCGCCTCCAGCTCCCCGAACATGCCCGCGACCTCGGCGTTGCGCCGGCCCGGATCGTAGGTGTCGAGCAGCGCGTCGTACGGGGCCAGCCCCAGCGCCTCGCCCCTGATCTGCGCCTCCTCGCGGACGTGCCCGACAACCTCGCGGAGTTCCGGCAGGAAGGCGGCGAAATCGCCGCGGGGCCGCGCCGCGTGCCAGACCGCCTGCGCCCTGGAGACGGCCCGCGCCTTCGCTTCCACCAGTTCGGCCGGCACGGCGATGGCGGCCGTGTGCTGGCGTCGCATTTCGCGCAGATTGGCCGCCCGCCAGGGCTCTTCCGCCTCGGCCGCCGCCAGCGCCTCGGCGGCCTCCGGAGCCGCCAGCAGTTCATGCGCAAGCCCGCCGAGAGTGGCCAGCTGGTGCCCCCGCGCGGCCTCGCCGCCGGGCGGCCCGTAGGTCAGCGAGTACCAGCGCACCGTTCGCGCCGCCGCATTGAGGTCCGCGATGCGCGCAAACCGGCGCTCCAGCCGCTCATAGCTCCCGTTGCCCATCCGGACTCCCCCTGCCGCAAATCCTGTGCGGGATGCACGCAATACATCCAGGAAGGCAGCGGCGGCAAGGCCGTCAAGACGTCGTTCGGCCCGCTCTAGAAGTGCCGGAAGAAACTGAGTTCGCCGTAGTTCCGCCGGTAGCCAAGGGCCTGCGCGTTGGTTTCACGCCTCTCATTGTGAAGGGCGAGCCGGGGGCTGAAACCGAAGACGGCGGCACCCCGCCAGGACACGGACAATGAGAGCCTGCGGGTCCGGTCCTCGCGCGCCTTGCGGTCGATGGTCCGGTGCAGCGCGCCCCCGCCTTCGTATCCGGTGCGGCCCAGCCAGACGCGCGCGCCGAGCGTGAAGCCTCCGGACATGGCGAGCGAGGCTCCCAGATGGGCGTGGCGAACGGCATGGCGCAAGTGCCGGGCCTCGGTGCGGGTCCATCCGTAGCCGGCCCCCGTGTCGACCCGCAGGACGGGCAGAACGGTCCAGAAGGCGTCCAGCGACAGATCGGTCACGGGGCCGTCCGACCAGTCGCAGTTCCGGCAATCGCTCTCTCGCCAGCTTGCCGCGCCCTGCAGCACCAGCCGCCGGCCAAGCCGGCGCCCGGCCTCCAGCCGCAATCCGTAGCGGTCGGTTTCGGGCGCGCCGGCGATCCATTGCCGCTCTACGGTAGCGAGCAGGCTGGCCTCGGTTTCCGCGTCGATGAGTCGGCGCGGCCCGACATGGGCCGAGGCGGCATGGCTGTCGAACGCCCTGCCCTTGTACTCGCGCATCGAGGCGTTGGCCCCGGTGCGCAATTGCGTCCGGGGACCGAGCGGATACCGGTATTCGCCGCCGCCCTGCACGGAAAGGCCGACGCCGGATTTCGGCCCGGCCTCCGCCCCGCGCCGGAACGGCAGCCTGCCCCAGGGTGTGTCGAGCCAGATGGTGCGCTCGGCGGAGGCGGAGTTCAGGTTGCTGTCGGGCGCGAGCGCGACGCCGAATGAGGCGGAAACGCGCTTGCGGGCGCGCAGGACCGAAAGCAGGCGGCCGACCCGCGCAGCGGCCGCCGGCGGCAGGTCGCCGGCCAGCGCCAGGCGGAAATGGTGCGCGGCCGCCTCGCAGTCCCCGCCCGCCAATTGCTCCAGAAGCTCCCGTGCGCCCGCCGGCGGCTTGCGGCAGCGGCCACGGTCGAACAGAGCGCGGGCGAGCTCCAGCCGCGGCCGCGGCAGGCCGGGCCTCGCGTCCAGCACGCGGCGGAACGCGGCAATGGCTTCGCCGAGCAGCGCCCGGCGCGCTTCCGGGCCGCCGCTCGCGCGCCGGGCGAGGGCGGCGGCAGCCATGCCGAGCACGAAGGCAGCGTCGAGATTTCCCGGCTCCGCCTCCGCCGCCGGCCGCATAAGGAGCAGCGCGCGGCGCATCTCCCCCGCCGCGAAGGCCTGCCGGGCGACCGCGACGGCGTCCGCGCCCATGGCCGCGGCAGGAGCCGCGGCGCCGAACGCTGCAACAGCGGCCGCGCAGGCCGCCAGCCGCAGCCGCCGCATCCCGCGCACCGGCGACTACTGCTTGTGGGCCCCGAACACCCCGATGATGGCCTTCGTGCCATCGCCGGTGGCGGCGCCGAACGTGCCGGCTGTGGAACCCGGATTCCCGTCCGCTTCGCCGTTGCCGTAGAATTGGCCGCCCCACTTGCCGGTGAAACTGCTGCCGTCGAAGTCCATCGATGTGCTCCCGGTGAAAAACCCGCTATGGCCGTCGCCGATGGAAGCGCTTTGCAGCGCCAGCGTCGTCGGGAGCGTCGTGAGGTCCGTAGGACAGGCCGGGGTGCACGGGTCATCGGTTGCGAAATTGGAGATCGCGCCGGAAACAGTCCCGTACTCGCTGCCGGTCCCGAAATTCGCGGTCAGGGTCACGTCGGCGGTCAGGACAGTGTCCTTGCCCATATGGGTGGGGTAATAGTCTTCGGCTGATAAATCGGCCGGTCGCTGTACAGCATAGAGATTTTTGTCGATATAGAGGGCGAAGGCATCTCCACTATATGTCGCCGTTCCCGTCAGGCTCTGGATATTCGCCTGTGTGAACGGGTCCGACCCGTTCACGAAAACGCCATATTCGATCTCGTTGTAATAGCTGGGACTAAACCCCTCATCCTCCCACCATAAGGGATATTTCTCTTCGTGATTGCTGGGCTTCAGCCACTTTCTCGGGATGTAATCCCAATATCCAAGGACCAAGTAGTCCGTATCCGCCGGTGGATTTTGCGCGTTGGATTTCGAGATGAATTTGAATTTGCCGGAATTCTCCTGCTTCTGCAGAATTCCAGCCACGATCTGGTCAAATGTAAGAGGAGGATTTTCGCCGCCACCGTAACCAAAATCACAAACGGCCGAATCGCTGCAATACAAGGTGCCTTCCACTCCATCGAGCGTTCCCGAAACTCCATCGGTCAACGAATTGGCCATATCGTCCGGATCGGGGTTTCCCGAAGAAACCCATGTCTGGGACCCCGTTACGGTCGTCTCCGCCGGTCGCGTCCTGTCGGTAAAAATCACCCCGAACCGTCTGGATCCGTCCGTTTGCATCTGCAGGAAACTGGTCGTGTCCTACTCTCCGCCATATCCCCTGAACCAGGCCGGCAGGTTCCGGAGCCGCCAGTCGCCCGTTCCACTGCCGATATCGGCCGTCAGCAGTCCCCTGGCGTCGAGGGAGACGGATGCCCTGACCGGATCGGCCGTGACCCCGTCCCGGACATGCGAGGACTGGGTGACGCTGCCCGCGACCGGCGTGGCGGTGGCGGCTGCGCTTTGCCCGCCGGTCCGCACGGGAGGAGGGTTGGCGTTTCCGCCGGCCGGGTTGGAGGGACCGCCTCCTCCGCCGCCCCCGCAAGCTGCGAGCAACGAGACGATGGCGGCGAGCGCCGCCGGCATACGCATCGACATGGGTCCCCCCCCGATGATTGCGGCGCCGGCTGGCGCCGGGCCGTTGCAATCACCGCACGAGGCTTGGTCGTGAGAGACCCCACCTATTCGCCAGGCGCGGGTAGCTACTCCCTTGCCGGGGTCGGCTGTTCTATTCAGTGGGCGACCCGACAGAGCGGGAAGCCTCGTTCAGTGATTGCGAAAGTCAGTCTGCATTCTGAAAATGATCGATGCAAGACAGGCACGCAGCCGGACTGGACCATGACCCCCTTGCCGGTCCATGCTCGCCCGCGTCACGCGTCAGAGGAACCGCGCCCCATGCCGATCATCGCCGCCGGGAAACTGGAAGACACCATCCGCCGCCTGCTTGTCGCCTGCAGCACGCCGGCCGACGAGGCGGAAATCGTTGCGCGCCACGTGGTGGACGCCAATCTCTGCGGCCATGACAGCCACGGCGCGATCCAGATCCCGATCTATATCGACAGGGTGGAACGGGGCCATATCGTTCCCGGCGCGCCCTTCGAGATCGTCCGCGAAAGCCCGACGACCACCGTGATCGACGGCCATTGGGGCTTCGGCTACGCCATTGCCGAGCGCGCGCTCAAGCTCACGATGGAAAAGGCCGACGCCCAGAACGTCGCCGCCTGCACGATCTTCCGGCAGAGCCATGTCGGCCGTCTCGGCGCCTATCCGACCATGGCGGCGAAGGCCGGCTTCATCGCCATGATGACCGCCGATTCCGGCCGCTCGGCCAAGAGCGTGGCGCCGTTCGGCGGCGCCGAGGCGCGGCTCGGGACCAACCCGATCGCCATGGCGGTGCCGTCCGCGCGCGGCGAGCCGGTGCTGATCGACATGGCGACCTCGGCGGTGGCGGCCGGCAAGATCAAGCTCGCCCAGGCGCGCGGCAAGGGGATTCCCGAAGGCTGGATCGTGCGTTCGGACGGCGGGGCCTCCACCGATCCCAACGATTTCGGCAAGGGCGCGGTGCTGCTGCCGCTCGGCGGCAGCGAGGGCCACAAGGGCTACGGCCTCTCCGCGATGGTGGAAATCCTCTCAGGGCTCCTGACCGGGCTCGGTTTCGGCGTCGAGCCGACGGGCCGGCACAATGACGGCTGCTTCCTCGCGCTCTTCAAGGCCGCCGCCTTCCGCGACCCGGACGAGTTCGGGCGCGAGGTGGACGAGTTCGTGGACTATCTCAAGGACACGCGCGCGGCCGCCGGCTTCGAGGAGGTGCTGGCGCCCGGCGAGATCGAACGGCGCAACGCCGCGGCGCGGCGGGAGAGCGGCATCGACATCGAGGACGCCACCTGGAACCAGTTCAGGGCGCTCGGCGAGAAATACGGCGTCGCCGTCGGCTGAGGCCGGCTACTCCCACTCGATGGTGCCGGGCGGCTTCGAGGTCACGTCATAGACGACCCGGTTGATGCCGGGGACCTCGTTCACGATCCGGGCAGCGACCCGGCCGAGGAAACCCGCCTCGAACGGGTAGAAGTCCGCCGTCATGCCGTCGGCCGAGGTGACGGCCCGCAGGGCGCAGACCCGATCGTAGGTGCGGTCGTCGCCCATGACGCCTACCGTGCGCACCGGCAGCAGCACGGCGAAGGCCTGCCAGATTTCGTCGTAGAGGCCCGCGCGGCGGATTTCCTCGAGATAGATCGCGTCGGCCCGCCGCAGCGCCTCCAGCTTGCCCGGCTCCACGGCGCCCGGCATCCGGATCGCCAGGCCCGGCCCCGGAAAGGGGTGGCGCCCGACGAAGCGGTCGGGCAGGCCCAGTTCCCGTCCGAGTGCGCGGACCTCGTCCTTGAACAGCATCCTGAGCGGCTCGACCAGCCTGAGCCCCATGCGTTCCGGCAGGCCGCCGACATTGTGGTGCGACTTGATCGTCACCGACGGGCCGCCGTCGAACGCGACCGATTCGATCACATCCGGGTAGAGCGTTCCCTGGGCCAGGAAATCCGCGCCGCCGAGCTTCGCGGCCTCCGCCTCGAACACCTCGACGAAAGCAGCGCCGATGATCTTGCGCTTGTCCTCCGGGTCCTCCACGCCGGCCAGGCGCTCGAGGAACAGCGGACCCGCATCGACATGCGTCAGCGGGATGTTGAAGTGCCGCCGGAACAGGCCCACCACCTCGTCCCCCTCGCCCGCGCGCATCAGGCCCGTATCCACGAAGATGCAATTGAGCCGGTCCCCGATGGCCTCGTGCAGCAGCAGCGCGGCAACGGTGCTGTCCACGCCGCCGGACAGCCCGCACACGACCCGCCCTTCGCCCACATCCGCCCGGATTCGGGCGACGGCGGTTTCCCTGAAGGCCGCCATCGACCAGTCGCCCTTCGCTCCGGCGATGCGGCGGACGAAATTGCGGATCAGCCCGGCGCCGTCGGGCGTATGCACGACCTCGGGGTGGAACTGCACGCCGTAAAGCCGGCGGTTCTCGTCGGCGATGGCGGCATAGGGCGCGGCTTCGCTGCGCGCGGCGACGCAGAACCCTTCCGGCAGCGTCTCGACGCGGTCGCCGTGGCTCATCCAGACCGGGTAGCGCCCGCCCGGCTCCCAGACGCCCTCGAACAGCGCGCAGGCCGAGACCGCTTCAACGGTCGCGCGCCCGAACTCCCGGCGGTCGGCGGGCCGGACATGCGCGCCCATCTGCGCCGCCATGAGCTGTTGCCCGTAGCAGATGCCGAGCACGGGCACGCCCGCCTCGAACAGCGCCGGATCGGCCGAAGGCGCGGATGACGAGAACACCGACGCCGGACCGCCCGAAAGCACGACCGCCATCGGCGCGAAATCCGCAAGGAACGCGGCGTCCACCCGGTTGAAGGGATGAACCTCGGAATAGACCCCCGCCTCGCGGACCCTGCGGGCTATCAACTGCGTGACCTGACTGCCGAAATCGACAATCAGCACGCGGTCGCTCACCGCCGGTCCTCCAGGCGCGCGGACACGGTGCGGGCCAGCAGCTTGATCTCGTTGCGCAGGTCCTCGACCAATTCGTCGCGGCCGGCCCGCACCTCGTCTCGCATCTGCGACACCAGCGAATCCAGGCTGGCGATATGCCGGCGGGTCGTTTCGTCCAGTCCGCCGCGCTGCCCGCTTTCGAGCACCCGGCGCAGCAGCGCCTGGGTCTCGATCTGCTCTTCCGCCAGCCGGGCGTGGGCGGCCTGGCTGGTGCTCAGCTGCTCGGCGAGGCCCGCCAGCGTCTCCGACAGCGCCTCCAGATTGCGGTTCACCGAATGGCGGCCCTCCTCCGCCCGGCCGACGATCCGGCGCAGGTCCTCCAGGTTCTCCGCCGTCGTTTCCAGCAGCGCCTGGATATAGGTGGGCACCGACTGGTCTCCATCGGCAAAGCCGGACCCGCTGGAGCCGAGCCGGGTGAGCGAGGAGAGCCACTCTTCCAGCTCGTTCACGAAGCGGCTGGACGCCTGGGAGGCCTGAAGGTCCAGGAAGCCCAGGACCAGGGCCCCGGACAACCCGAACAGCGACGAGCTGAACGCCGTGCCCATGCCCGCCAGCGGCGCGTCGAGGCCGGACTTCAACTCCTCGAAGACGCCGGTGAGGCTGCCGGCGGCGATCTCCAGCCCGCCGATGACGTCGGCGATGGCGGACACCGTCTGGATGAGTCCCCAGAATGTGCCGATCAGGCCGAGAAAGATCAGCAGCCCGGCGAGATAGCGCGCGGTCTCGCTCGCCTCCTCGACGCGCGACGCCACGCCGTCGAGGATCGAGCGCATCGACACGGCCGAGAACCGCACCGGGGCCTCCGAGGAAAAGGCCGTCGCCAGGGTCGCCAGCAATTGCGGCCTCGCGGGTTCCGGCGCGCCGCGGCCGGGTGCGGGCCCCTGGATCGAGCGTATCCACGCGATCTCCCGGAACAGCCGCAGCACATGGCGGAAATTGTAGGCAATGCCGATCAGCAGCACGCCGAGGATCAGCCCGTTCAGCGCGGGGTTGGCCATGAAGGCGTCCCGGACCGGGCCGAACAGCAACGCCGTCGCTGCGGCGACCACCGCAACGAACACGGCCATGCGTATCAGATACTGGTTCGGACGGGTCATCGTTCCCGGTCGATCCCCGCCGAGCGGCGTGCGGCTTCGGTTCGGTCTCTCAACTGCGCCCGACCAGAACGATATCGACGCGCGCTCCAGCCTCCCCGCCTGCGCCTGCCGCCCGCGCCACGATACGCGCTTCCGGCACGCCGGCGGCAATCAACAGGCGCCGGACCTCCATCGCGCGCGCCAGCGCCTGGCGCCGGGCGTCCACGCCGTCTCCCTCGCCGGAACCGGAAAAGGCCCGGATTTCAATGCCCAGCTCTTGTTCCCCGTTCGCCCTTGCCGCAAGACCGCGCAGCCGTTCGCGCTCATCCGCGCCGAGGGCCGTTCCGCCTGCCCGGTACCGGAAGGTCTCGGAATAGAGCGCCGCCGATGCCGGCGCCGCGCCGGATGTTCTGCGGGCCGCGTCCAGCACCAGCCGGCGGCGGTGCGGAGCGGAGGCCTCGGCCCCCCGCTCCGCCGGAGGCGGCAGAACGCCGGTTTCCCGGGACCCGGTCGATGGAGGTGGCGGCGGCAACCGGACCGCCGGGACCCGGGAGGCCGCCGCGGACGCAGGGCCGCCGGTCGCCGGAGCCGGCGGCGGCAGCCGGAACCGCGTTTCGGATCCGGCGGACGAAGGCGCGGCGGTGTTCGTCTCCGCAGAGCGCGGCAGGATCGGCCGGGGCGACGGCAGCGCCGCCCGCACCGCTCCCGCCGGGGACGCCGTGCGCGGCGGCGTTCCGCCCGCATTGACCGCCTCCGTCGCGGCGGCGCGGCTAAGGAACGCCTGGAGCGTCGGCGTCGCCTCCGTCTTTCCGGCAGGCAAGCGGCGCGCCGACCGCGCCGGCGGGGCCGATACGGCCGGGGCGGGCGACTTCGACAGGACCGGGCCGGGCGGCCCGTCGGGCGGTCGGGACGGGAGCGCGTCGGCCGGCTCCGGTTCCGTCACGGGAGCGGCCGTCAATTCGGGTTCCCCGGCCTGTGCGGCAGGCGGCTGTGTCTCCATCGCGGGAACAGCCGCCAGTTCCAGTTCGTCGGCGGGCGCGGCTGACGGGTCCGGCTCCATCGCGGGGACGGCCGCCAATTCCGGCTCGCCGGCTGGCGCGGCTGACGGTTCCGACTCCATCGTAGAGGCGGCCGCAAGTTCCGGTTCACCGGCAGGTGCGTCGGCCGGCTCCGGCTCCGTCGCGGGAACGGCTGCCAGTTCGGGTTCTCCGGCGGGCGCGGCAGACGGTTCCGGCTCCGTTTCGGGCGCAGCCGCCAGTTCCAGTTCCCCGGCAGGCACGGCAGACGGCTCCGGCTCCGTCGCGGGCGCGGCTGCCAGTTCGGGTTCTCCGACGGGCGCGGCAGACGGCTCCGGCTCCATCGCGGGCGCGGCCGCCAGTTCGAGTTCCCCGGCAGGTGCGGCCGCCCGCTCCGGCTCCGTCGTGGGAGCGGCCGCCAGTTCGAGTTCCCCGGCAGGCGCGGCAGACGGCTCCGGCTCCGTCGCGGGAGCGGCTGCCAGTTCGGGTTCTCCGACGGGCGCGGCAGACGGTTCCGGCTCCATCGCAGGGACGGCCGCCAGTTCCGGCTCACCGGCAGGTGCGGCCGCCGGCTCCATCTGGGGGACGGCCGCCAATTCGGGTTCCCCGGCCGGTGCGGCAGGAAGCGCCCGTTCCGCCCGAGGGACGGGCGCCGGTTCCAGTTCGTCGGCAGGCGCGACCGCTGGTTCTGGCTCCATCGCGGGAGCAGCGGCCAGTTCGGGTTCTCCGACAGGCGCGGCTACAGGCTCCGGCTCCGCGGCCGGTGCGGCGGGCGGCTCGGGGTGTTTTGCGGCGAGTTCCGGCTCGGGTTCCGCGGCCGGTGCGTCAGGCGGCCCGGGACGTTCGGCCGTGGGCGGCGCTTCCGGCTCAGGCGCGGCTGCCGGTTCGGTGCGCTCGGCTGCGGCCTGCGGCTCCGGCTCAGCGGGCGGCGCGGCGATCGCCTTGAGACGCTCGGCCACGGCGGGCGGCGTTTCCGGCTGCGGGATGGTGAGCGTCAGATATCTGCGGGACCTCCGGTCCTGCCCGCGGGCCGCGGGCCGCCGCCGGTCGCGCTCTATCGAGTCGACGACACCGAAATCGACGGTCACGGCCGGTTTTCTGTTTTCCGAGCTTTTCCAGCGCGCGCCGCCGCTGTCTATGACCAGCATGTCCTGCGCATCGGCCCGCTGGATGGCCGGGAGAAGCAGAACCAGCGCAACCGCCGCCTGTAAAATGCTTCGGTAGCGCGCCATCTCCCCTTCCGTCGCAGCATCGGCAGCATGGCCGGCACTCTAGGCCGCCCGCCCCGACGGCGCAACCGGAGCGGGGCGGCCGGCCTCGGCCATGATCCGGCACAAATGCCCGTGCAGGCGCTCGTTGGCGGCCAGGATATTGCCGGTCTCCAGCACCCTTCCGGAACCGTCCGTATCGGAGACCGCGCCGCCGGCCTCGCGCACCAGCAACATGCCGGCCGCAATGTCCCACCGCCTGAGGCCCGAATGCCAGAATCCGTCGAGGCGGCCGTCCGCGACCCATGCGAGGTCGAGGGCCGCGGCGCCGAACCGGCGCAGGCTCACCCCGGCACTCTTCAAAGCCGCATGCTGGCGCAGATAGCAGGCCCTGGCGTCGGGCCCCGCGCCCGTCTCCTCCCCCGTCGCCAGGATGCAATGGGTCATGCGGGCCCGGGCCGAGACGCGGAGCCTGCGGTTGTTCGCATACGCGCCGATGCCGCGCGCCGCCCAGTAGGTATCGTCGGTGAGCGGGTTGTAGACCAGCGCCGCGATCGGCTCGCCGTCGCGTTCGAGCGCGATCGATATGCAGAAATGCGGAATGCCGTGCAGGAAGTTCCCGGTGCCGTCCAGCGGATCGACGACCCAGCGGTTGCTGGTGTCGGCGCCGTCCAGGGCCCCGCTTTCCTCCAGCAGGAAGCCGTAGCGCGGCCGCCCCCGGTCCAGCTCCTCGACGATCCGGCGTTCGGCCTGCCGGTCGGCGACCGAGACGAAGTCGCCCGGCCCCTTCTCGGAGACCTGCAGGTTCTCCACCTCGCCGAAATCGCGCGCCAGGCCCCGCCCGGCGGCATGGGCCGCCCGGAGCATGACATTGATCTCGGCCGGGCGGCGCACGGCGGGTCAGTCCTTGGCCCGCTCGACATAGCTGAGGTCGTTCGGATTGACCACGATCCTGGTGCCCACCTTGATGTGCGGCGGCACCATCACCTTCACCCCGTTTTCCATCAGGGCCGGCTTGTAGGACGAGGAGGCCGTCTGCCCTTTCACCACGGGCTCCGCCTCCGCGACCTCCAGGGCGATGCGCGTCGGCAGCTCGATGCTGACCGGGTTGCCGTCCACCGTCAGCACCTTCACTTCCAGCCCGTCCTGCAGGAACGGCGCGCCGTCGCCGATCATGGCCGCGTCGAGCGAGAACTGGTCGTAGGTCTCATTGTCCATGAAGGTGTAGCCGTCGGCCTCGGCATAGAGGAACTGGCAGGCGCGCTCGTCGGTGGTCAGCCGCTCCACGCTGTCGGCGGTGCGCCAGCGCTCCTGGGTCTTCACCCCGGTCTTCAGGTCGCGCATTTCGACGGCAATGAAGGCATTGCCCTTGCCGGGCAGGATCAGGTCGATCTTGATGACGACGCATTGCTTGCCGCCATGCTCGATGACATTGCCGGGACGGATGGTGTTCGCCTGGATTCGCATCGGGGCCTCGGGCCGGGAAAATTCCGCCGCCCTTCTAGCAAGGCGGGCGGGAGCCGACAAATGCGGCGATGAGGCCCAGCCGGAACGGCATGGGGCCGGGAGGCTGCCGGAGTCGCATATCCGCCCGCGTCCGGTTCGCCTCGCATGGCATCCGCCCGCCGCTCCGGCCTCTCCGGTCCGCTTCCCGTCCGTCATTCCGGGCAGCCGCGAAGCCGCGTATCGAAAGCCTAAAGATTATTCCGCTAATTCAATGGATTGTAAGAAAGTTGCTCAAAAATTTTCATTTTTTGTTCTATAATAGCTTGATTTTCACCGAAATGGCGTAGAATAGGCATGAGAGAAAGGCGGCTCCCGGGGCTGCCTTTCCGCTTTTCTGCAGAAAGCAATGGCTGGTGGCCGCAACCCCCCGCGTGGGCAGGCGGGAGGGGTACGTCCTCCGGCCGGCCCGCTCCCGCGCGCCCGTGCGCGCGGGAGAAGGACGCTCCTCCGGCAACGGGCGTCCGGAACCATGGACCGACAAGGAGGTTTCGATGCCTTTGCGAGCGCCCCCGGACCGGCGCAAACGACCGGGGTGGAGACCGGTCCCATGACAAAACATGACACACCATGACATTCCATGACACTTCGAGCGCCAGGCTAACTGGTGTGGGGGTAGCGGGTGAAAGTCCTGCGGAACGAAGGAGTAGCCGACCGCGTTTCCACCGCGAGCCGTGCGTTATCGGTCGTGAGGCCGGTGACGAAGCGTCGGTAGCGGCG
>JAJDYL010000081.1 GCA_022825195.1 Alphaproteobacteria bacterium | reverse complement strand
TCGTCACGGGCTCCGACGGGCCGCTCCGGCATTGCCTCCGGTCCGCGCCCGCGCTCCTTCCCGTCGCCGCGCGCCTTCTCTTCCGCGAGCGCTTTCTCCGCCGCGCCGATCCCTTCGAGCGCCGACACCCGCTCGCCGGTGGCGGCCTCCAGGGTCTCGCGGAGCGTCTTCGCATCATCCGTCACCAGCTCGGCACCGTGCCGCGCGCGGCTGATCTCCACGTAGAAGCTCTTCTGCGTCGACAGTTTCGGGTGTTTCGCCTCCATCACCGCGATCACGTTGTCGACGGTGCGCCCCTGAAACGCATGCACGGTGGAGGCCCAGGCATGGTCGAGATGGCGCAGCTGCGGGTCGCTCCCGCCGAGTTCCAGCGTCCGGCCGTCGCCGAGCCGGAACGCGACGCGGCCGCCCTGGACCCGCGAGACTTCCGCCGTGTCGCTGTTGACCAGCCCGAGGCCGGCGTCGTTGCGGGTCCAGCGAATGCGGTCGCCGGCGCGGAGCTCCATGCTCTCCGTCCGGTAGACCTCGACCGCGCCGCGCTTCGCACCGGCCTGGCGCGGCCGCCAGGGGACGGATTTTCCATCCGGCCCCTCCAGCATCACCGTGCCGTTCCGGTGATCGACACCGGAGACCCGGCGCTCGTCGCCCTTTGCGACCCCCAGGCTCCTGTAGTCCCGGTGGAAGGAGACGACGTCGCCGGGAGAGTAATTCGCGGCCACCATTTTCTCGGCGCTGGTGTAGCCCATCGAGACCAGCCGCTCGCCCTCGAACGGGCGGCCGTGGATCACCCCGTCGCGGGCGAGGCGATCGCGGATGTGGCCGTTGATCTCGGTGCGGAGCGCATGGCTCGGCGCCATCAGCCCGGTGTTCTCGCGATCGCGGGCTGAGAGCTTCAGCCAGCGCGCGGCGGCGGCGCCGGCGAGGTTGTCGGGTTTGACCTCCGCCACCCGGTCGCCGAGCTTCCTGAACGCCCTGCCGATCTCGCCGGCAAGGCTGGCGCGCACCGCCTCCTTCAGTTCTGCGTCCTTCTGGCGCAGGATCTCGTCCATCACCGCCGTCTTCATGCCCGCCGCCTGCAACTGCGCGAACGGTTTGCCCGCATCGACGGCGTCGAGCTGCTTCGCATCGCCCACCAGAACCACCCGGGGAATGCGGATCGCGGCGGCGATCCGGAGCAGATCGCGGGCCTGGACGGTCGAGGCGAGGGAGCCCTCGTCGACCACCAGCACCGTCTTGCGGAAGGCCGCGCGCATTTCACGTGCGCCCTTCCGGGTCAGCCGGCCCTCGGCGATGCCGGCGTTGCGGGCGAGGAAGCGCTGCAGGGTTTCCGTTTCGATCCCGGCTTCGGATGCAAGCGTGCGGGCCGCCGAGGCGGACGGCGCGACCCCGATCATGCGGTAGCCGCTCTTCCGGGCGAGCTGCCTTGCGCGGTCGAGCATGGTGGTCTTGCCCGTGCCGGCATAACCCTGCACGCCCACCACCCGGTCCTTGGAGGACAGGATGGTCTTGACCGCCTCCTTCTGGCCCTGGGTGAGGCGGCCCTTGTGCAACAGCGGCCCCGCGATCCAGCTCCGCATCACGGGGCGAGACACGCCCTGGCCGCGCTCCATCAGCGCGATGGTTTCCTTCTCGTCCGCCACCGCCCTGTCGGTGGTGAGCGATTCGCCCCAGGCCGGCAGGCCGCAGGGGTGAAGCGTCCCTTCCTTCTCCAGTTTCGCAACCGCGGCCTCTGCCTCTCCGATGGTCACCGATCCCGGTTTCCAGGCCAGCGCGGCGGCAAGCAGCCCGGTCCTGGCGAACACCGCCTCGCGCTCGGACAGGTGCTCCACCGCCCAGGCCACGGCGGCATCCGCCGGAGATTGCGGCGGGAGATCGAACAGGTCCGCCTGACGAGCCGCCGCCCCGTCCGATGCGGCGTCCCTGCCAACCCCGCGATCCTTGCCCGGGGCGTCCCGGCTCCGTTCCACCGCATCCGCCGTCAGCGCCTTCGCGTCGAACCCGAGCCCTTCCGCCTGGCGCCACCACATCTCCCGCAGTTCGGCCCGGTCGACGTCGCGTTTCGCCGCCCGGGTCATCAGCGCCGCGCGCTGGGCGGCGCGCTGGTTCTCCGCCGGCGTCCCCAGGCCGCGCCCGTCCATCGCCGCCTCGATCTCGGCCCGGCGGGTGGAGAAGGCATCGATCACGTCCCGCGAGACACCCGCGATCTCGAACCGCCCGTCGGCATGGGTCTTCTCGATGCCGTATCCGAGCTTCCCCAGTTCCCGCGCGAGCTCGCCCCGGTAGAGCGCGCCGATCAGCATCTTCGAGGAATAGAGCTTCTCGTTGGCCATGGTGCGCCACTTGCCGTCTTCGCCCCGCACCATGTTGGCGATCACCGCGTGGGTATGGAGCTGCGGGTCGAGATTGCGCGAGGTCTCATGGGTGAAGGTGGCGATCACCGCATTCTGGCCGCCTGCGCGGATCATCCGTCCGGCCTCCGGCGCCGTCATCCGGGTCTCGACGGCGCGCTCCTCGACCCAGGCGAGGGTGCGCCCCACCGCCCGGCCGTGGGCCTCGGCGACGCGGGCGTCGCCGCCCACCAGCGCCGCGAGCGAGACGGACTTCGGGGCGGAGAGGGTGAGGTCGCGGCCGGGACGGTGGACGACTTCGCCGTCCTTGCCGGGACGGCCGAGGCGCGGGCCGTCCGGCACCCGGCCCTCGAGGATCGCGGTGAACGCGTCCGGATCGACCGGACCCTTGAGGCCGAGATCATCCGCGCCCTTGCCGGCCCAGGCGCTGGCGTCGCGATGATCGGGATCGTCCTTCGCGTAATAGCCGTCGCGCTCGTAATAGCTCACACCCTGGGACGACGAAGCGACGGCGCCGATCGAGGCGACCATCAGAAAAATTCCTCGCCCGGCTCGCGCCGGCGCCCAACCGCCTTGTTCCCAGGCGCCTTGTCCGCCTCCGCCTTGCCCTCACGGTTTCCGGGATCGGCGGGGGCCGCGTTCTCCGGCGGGGGAAGACCCGGCGCTTGTGCGGGCGGCGGGGATTCCCGCGCCATTGCGGGCTGCCCGGCGACGTGGCCGCCGCCTCCCGCCAGCCGCTCGATCTCGGCGGGAGACACCAGCAGCACGCCGACCTTGCCGCTCCGGCGGGCGAGCGCCGCAATCAGTTCGCCGTCGCGCCAATCGTCCGGGTGGTGCATCCGGCCCGCGTATCCGCTCCGCCCACGCGGCGCCGGCTCCACGACGGTCCCCCGCCCGCTCTCAAGCTCCCGCAGGCGCAGCGCCATCCGCGCCACCAGCCACATCCCGAACAGCGCAAGGCCGGCACACGCGCCCTGCGCCGCGCGGTCCGCGGCCAGAAACAATATCTTTCGGCGGGCCAGCCACGGCTCCAGCATGACGTAGGCGAACCGGTAACGCTCGACGGTAATGATTTGACCGGCCGCCGTGCGGTAATCGACAACCCCGTAATAGTCGAAGCCGACGGTCAGCATGGTCTCGACCAGCGTGAGTTTCCAGGCGGCGTACCAGTCGTGTCCGGTGGTGCCGAGCGCAAGCCCGATGCCGGCGGCCAGCACGGCCATGCCGGCGGCGCAGATCCCGGCCG
>JAJDYL010000219.1 GCA_022825195.1 Alphaproteobacteria bacterium | reverse complement strand
TGGAGGCCGTGAAGCGGATCGATGCGCTGTTCGACATCGAGCGCGAGATCAACGGCGAGACCGCCGAGCGCCGCCTCGCGGTGCGCCGCGAGCAGAGCGCGCCGCTCCTCGCCGACCTCGAGGACTGGATGCGCACCGAGCATACCGGACTGTCGCGCCATGCCCCCGTGGCCAAGGCCATGGACTATATGCTGAAGCGCTGGGACGGCTTCGCCCGCTTCCTCGATGATGGGCGCATCTGCCTGTCAAACAACGCCGCGCATGCCGATAACCGGATTATGCCGCGTTCCGATTGTAAGCCCTTGATTTGATTGACTGCCGGTCTCGGTTTAGCGGCATAATCAGAGCCTTTCGAGGTAGTCCAGCAAGGCATCCGATGGACGGTATCGGCCGGGTGGAGTGTCGACTGGCCTGGTCATTTCCATCGCCTTCTCCTTCAGCTGGAGGTCGGCGTGGAGATAGACTTGGTCGTCTCGACGGATTCGTGTCCGAGCCAGAGCGCAATGACGGTGCATCCGACGCCATTCTGCAGAAGCACCATCGCCGCCGTGTGGCGCAGGCAATGCGGGGTGACATGCTTGCCTTTGAGCGTCGGACAGCACTCGGCCGCCAGAGCGGCGTATTTCCGGACGATGCGCTCGACCGCATCACGACTGAGACGGCTATTTCGGTTGCTCACGAACAATGGCCGATCGGCCGTGTCGGCGTGCTCGTCGAGCCAGGCGCCGAGTATCGCCGCCGTGTCCGCCCTGAGCGGTGTTGAGCGATCCTTGCGCCCCTTGCCGCGGCACCGGACGTGAGCGCCCGTGCCGAGAACGACATCACCGCAGCAGAGATCGATCAGCTCGGAGACCCTGAGCCCGGTCTGCACGCACAGATGCAGAAGGGCCCGGTCCCGCCGCCCGTACCAGGTCGACAGATCGGGGGCAGCGAGAAGCGCTTCGATTTGCTCGCGCTCAAGATATTCGATCATGCGCTTCTCGTGACGCTTCGACGGCAGGGCGAGCACCTGCTGACAATGATGCAAGAGCTCCGGCTCGTTGATCGCGACGTATTTGAAGAACGACCGGATCGCCGCCAGCCGGGTGTTGCGGCTGCGGGCGCTGTTGCCCCGCGAGCTCTCGACGAAGTCGAGGAACCGTCCGACAAGATCGGCGTCGATGTCGGTGACCAGAAGGTCGGTCGGCTGGCGGCCGAGACGGCTTGTGGCGAAGGTCAGCAGCAGCCGGAAGGTGTCGCGATAGCTTGCCACCGTGTTGGCGCTGGCCGCGAGCTGGTTTGTGAGGCGTTCGGTAAAGAAGCGTTGCACGAAGATCGGGAGCGGGTACCTCGTCACGATCCTTCTCCCTCGCCGAAGGACCGTTGGGCGCGCTCGCTGGCCAGTTGCAGCAGTTCGGGAACGGCCTCGATGTACCAGTAGGTTCCAGCGGGGTCCGTATGGCCCAACCAGGTGCTGAGCTTGTACATCTCGCGATCGGGGTCGCGTCCCGACCGGAACCAGTCGAGGATCGTCATCGAGGCCATGGTGTGACGCAGATCGTGGATCCTGGGGCCGCGCCCGCGTCCTGCCTTTGGTTCTCGGAAGGCGATGTTCCGGCGGACCCGGGCAAAGGTGTACCCGGCCATATGTATGCTCAGCCGCCGCCCGTTCTCGCCGACGAAGAACGCCGTCGGCAAGTCGCCGAGAACCCGGTTCCGCAGGGCGCGGTAGGCGCGGAGCCGCTCGGCGGTGCATGCCAAGAACGGAACGACGCGGCATCGTCCGTTCTTGGCATGGCTGACATGCAGGAGGCCCGCGTCGAGATCGACGTCTTCATCATCGAGCGCGACCGCTTCGCCGATGCGCAACCCGGTCACTGCCAGCAGCCCGAACAGGGTCGCATAGGATGCGCCCCGCACTCCCCGGGGCGACGGCAGCCGTGCGGCTTCAGTGACGATCCGGACGATCTCGTCAACGGTGTAGATGTATGGCCGCTGGCGCCGTTGCCGGTTCGGGATAAGGCCTCTGGGCGGCACTTCCGTCCGTGGATCGATCCCTTGAAGCCAGGTCGCGAAGCCGCGCACGATGGACAGCCGGATTGCCCAGGTGTGCGGGCCGGCCGCGCCGAACCGGTCCTTCCACCGCAGGAACAGATCGGTTGTGATCCATTCATCTCCCTCGGCATCGGCGAAGATGATGAATGGGCGCAGGATGAGGCTGCTCGACGCCAGGTCGCCGCCGTAACGGCGGCGTTCGGCGAGATACTGGTCGAGCCGGTCCGCGTATGATGTCATCGGACCTCTCCCCGTACCGGCCATGGCCGTGCGAGCGGGCGCAGGGCTTCGATGTCGTAGCGGGCATAGACCGTGGTCGTCGTGCTGCGCTTTCGGTGGCGCAGGACATCGCCCACCTCGTCCAGCGAGGCGCCCTTGCCCAGCATGCCAACGGCGAGCGAGTGGCGCAGCAGATGGGTGCGGACCTCGCCTCGGGGCGGCTTCAGCCCCGTTCGCGCAAAAGCCTTGCGGAGTATCCTCCTGACGGCCAGGGACGAGGCGAACGCCCGGTGAGGTGCCTTGGCGGTGACGAAGAGGTGACGCTCGCAGCCGGTGCGACCGTCCTGAAGATAGGCGGCAATCGCCTCGCCGACGTCGACCGGGAGCGGCATGCGTTCGTGCTGCCCGCCCTTGCCGCGGATCAGGATCTCGCCAGCCCGCCAGTCTATGTCCTCGAGCCGGATCGCGATCACTTCCTGTGCGCGCAAGCCAAGCCGGGCCATCAGCAGCAGCATTGCATGGTCGCGACGGCCGATCCCATCGTCGCTGCCGACAGCGTCGACCAGTCGCCGGATCTCGTCGGGTTCCAGATGGCGTGTCAGGGAACCGGAACCTTGTTTTGCAACCCGCGGAACGCAGAACGTCAGGTCATGCTGGATCCTGCCGGTCGCGAATAGGAAGCTGAAGACGCTGCGCAGACACGTTGCCTTGTAATCGAGGCCGCGGACGGCTCCGCCCGTTGCCGTGTCCGGAGAGTCGAGGAAGCTCACGATGTCGTCGCGCGCTATGGTGTTCAGGTCGCCAGGCGCCGTGCCGAAACGGAAAGTCAGGAAGCGCCTCAGGACGCTCCGCCGGATCGAAATGGTCTTGGCGCTCAGCCCCCGCTGGCGACGCAGCCAGTCGCAATACGCCAGGCTCAGCTCGTCACGCGAACCGGGCGCCGGGGGTGCAGCAGGCGAAGGTGGCTGGGGCGCCATGACGCCGGCATCGATGAGATACTCGATGAATCGGGCGATGTATCCCTTCCGCTCCTGTCCCGCCCGAAGTTCACTGCCGATCTCTTCGGCGTCGAGCCCACGGGCCTCAACCTGTGCGCAGAGCTTGTCGATCGCGCGTTGATAATGATGGATGGTCTTTGCGGCATAACCGAGCTTGCCCAGTTCTGTCAGAAACGTGTCACGGTGGGGCGCCAGCCAACCGACGCCCTTGGATGCTGCAGGTCGCCTACGATCGAGAATCGAAGACACGGGCCGCTCCTCTCCTTGCGAGGTGAATGGAGCGACCACCATCGAACAATCCGGCAGCCACGCCGACATCGGCCATTACCGCCAGACCGCTCCGGGCCAGCCGTGCGGGAAAATCGGGCGTTTGCGAAAAATCCGAGGCCTTCGAAGCTCTCGATTATGCCGCTAAACCGAGACCGGCAGTCAGCTAAATCAAGGGCTTACAACCGGAACGCGGCATAATCCGGTTATCGGCATGCGCCTCGTTATGCAGATATCGGCATAATGCCGCGGAACGCGCAATCATACCAACGGCATCGACTTTGGACTCATGGGAAGATTGCGGCCCATATCGTCGCCCCGGCCCCCGCCTGTCCCCGCCTCCGAGCGGGGAAGCCGGGGCCCATCCCTGACTCGCGCGCCCGTCGCAGCCGGTGGAGAGCAGGCTCGACCGCTGAAACTGCCGCCAGGACCGGAGCTGGGCCCCGGATCGGGGTCCGGGGCGACGGTGGGGGTGGCGCCGCCATCGGTTCCGGTCAACGACCGCTGGTATCAGGCCTCTGGCCCTGGGCAGACGCTCCTGGCTGTTCGCCGGCTCCGACCGCGGCGGCAGGCGCGCCGCAGCCATGTACACCCTGATCGGCACCGCCAAGCTCAACGATGTCGACCCCCAGGCCTGGCTCACCGACGTGCTCGCTCGCATCGCTGGCACCCCGCAGAACCGGCTCGGCGAACTTCTCCCCTGGAACTGGCAGAACAGCCAGCCTCACGACCAGGCCGCATAGCCAAAGCCCCCGCCTGACGGCCCCCGATCCGCTGCGCGCCGCCGCGAACTCAGAACTCAATACCCTGCGGTCTTCGGCGGATGCTTACGTTGGAGCGAGGCGCGGAAGCGCCAGATCGTTGCGGAGAGCTATCAGCCCAGGGTTTCGGTTTCGGTTGTGCCGCGCCGGCATGACGTGAACGCGAACCTGGTCTTCAGCTGGGGGCGCCAGTGTCGGGAGCTGGCGCGCGTGGTGGGCGGTTTCGTCCCGGTGGTTGTCTCTTCGACCGAACGGACGGAGCCGGCGAAGCTGCTGCTGGCGCCGCCGGATATCGAACCGCAGCCCGCCGGGCGGATCGAGATAGCGCTGGCGGACGGCTCGCGCGTGACGGTCGACCGGGATGTGGAAGCGGCGGCGCTGTCGCGGGTTCTCCGTTCGCCCCGCTTACGGTAAGGTCAATCCGCCAAGCCGTCATGTCCGTCGAAGTTTGCCACGTATGGCGAGCAACGTAGCAGGCAAGCGTTGTGGTATTGGCCGAGCAGGCTGCAAGCGCCAATCTGCAATGGTGCTATGGTCCTATCTGTTCGGTGCTCGGGGGATGGCGGCGGCAACGATACAGCGGCCGCCGCTATGCTCGCGGTCGGCGCCAGAGCCTGAGCCAGGACGGAAGTCTACGCGTTCCCGAGCCAATGCGGGGCCGCAGTCTGCGGCGCGACGATCTGGGTATCAACCTGATCGTCGCGCTATAGTAGTCAGAGGTTCTTCCGAGCGCTGATTCGGACCCCGCCCTGCTGGGGCGATGTTTCGAGGGCGGACGCATGACACCGACACCTACGACCCGTACCGCCTCTGACAGCAGGGAGGCGACCGTGCCGGTGGTTAGGAGGTGCATCGCGATGGCCTTGGATCACGAGTCGTGCCAAGATGTGCGCCGCGATGAGCTTCCGAGCCGAGCCGGCCTACACGATGAATGGTTGTGATCACCACGTCTTATGTCTCTCCTACGCGCGATACGGCCACTTCAGGGTATCGACGGAGACTGAGTGATGATCAGGACGACTACCCTCCGGTACGGGGAACAGAACGTCGATTTTCGTAAGAGTCCCACCCAAGTTGCCCTCAAGCCCGCGATCCGCCGTGCTCGAACGATGCAGTTCTCTCTAGAAGCACTTGCTCACCGAGTCCCCACCGAACATCGAGGATCGCTCGGTAGCTTTGAAATTCTTGACATCCTTGCGCCCGAAGCACAAGTTGCCAGTGAATGCACCCGCCTCGTTCAGTCACGTACGGTGGAGCGAATTGCTCCCGTTTATCACCTTTCCGATGACGAGGTACCTTTTGTTCCCGAGGGGACTCTACTTTTGTCCTTTCATGAGGATGTACCGGACTCGTTGATCGAAGACCTTCTAAGGCGCTACGACTTGGGACTAACCTCTCACTATGAAGAATCCTTCACGGCCTTGTCATCCGATCCAAACACGGTAGAACTTGCCGAAAGATTGCAGCAGGAATCCATCGTTGCACTGGCTGAACCTGATCTCGCCACACCCGGTCGATTGCTCGGGTATCTTCCTGACGACGATTTATTAGTACAACAGTGGCACTTGGAGAATAAAGGTGTAATTGATGGCAACAGTGTTGGCCTCAAACAAGACGCGGATGCTCGCGTAGTAGGTGCTTGGAAAAAGCTCGGCAATCTGGGATCACAAGACGTAATAGTCGCCGTAATTGATGATGGATTTGATTTAAGCCATCCAGATTTGTGCGACAAAGTGATCTATCCATGGGATTTTATAAGAGGTAATGAAAATGTGAGCCCTGAAGCCGATCTCTTCTCCGAAGAGGCCGGCGACTGGCATGGCACCGCTTGTGCCGGCGTTGCTGTTGGCCGAGCTGGCGGCGGAAAAATAGTCGGCGCAGCTCCTAACGCCAAGTTTATGCCTGTGCGCATGACAGAGCAATTATCGCCATTAGGGGTTGAAAAGTGGTTCAAGTACGTAACCAAAAAGGGCGCTTGGGTGGTTAGTTGCAGTTGGAAGGCTGACGCACAGGTCTATCCTCTCCCACATCGAATCGCCCGAGCTCTTCATCATTGCGCCACGAACGGACGCGACGGTAAGGGCAGTGTTATTGTTTTTGCAGCAGGAAATTGCGGCGAAGAGATTAACGATCCACCGCGGTCTCAGAACGGATTTGCCATTCACCCCGATGTTCTTGCCGTCGCAGCCTCAACTAGCCTCGACAGACGAGCCAGCTATTCCGCCAAGGGGCGTGAGCTTGCAGTATGTGCCCCCTCCGCCGGTCGCGGCGGTCTTGCCATTACAACTGCAGATGTGACTGGAACTTATGTCGACATAAACGGTGTAGAACGCAGCCGGGGCTACGAAGCCGGCGAATACTATAGCCAATTTGGCGGTACGTCGAGTTCGTGTCCGCTAGTCGCGGGAATTTGCAGTCTTGTCCTAAGCGCAAATCCCAATCTAACGGCATCGGATGTTCGCAACATTATTTGCGCGACTGCACGCAAAATTGGACGACAGTCCGAGTATCAGAATGGTCATTCGCCAAGTTTCGGTTACGGCTGTGTGGACGCTGAGGCAGCAGTTAGAAAAGCACTGGCAGATGATTGCCCGTAGTAGCTCGCAATAGGCAGACACGAAAGGAGGGTATTTGGTGTACGTACAGAGCCATGTTCAGGCGGCGTGGGTAATCACATGTCGATGTGCCAACGAACGCCGGCCGTTCTACATGGTTGTGTGTTGGGTAGAGGAAAGACAGGCTTTCTGTGCCGTACGAGCCCACAGTGCTCGGCACGGCCAACCAAACGTCAAGATAAAATGACAGGAGAACGACAATGAGGATCAGGACCCTTGCTCTAGCTACGCTAGGAATCTTACTGACTCAGGTTTCGGTCGGCTTGGCACAAAACGACGAGGTCGCTAGTCGAAGTCCGCTAATCGTGGGCGGCCAACTGGTAAGCGATATCTCTGATACGCCATGGCAAATTGCGCTAGTCGGCAGTGGGACGCGTAATCAGTTTTGCGGTGGGACGCTTGTAGCAGAGGCATGGGTGCTAACGGCGGCCCATTGCGTTGATAATTTCCTGGTCCGCATGGATCCCAATAGGGTTGATGTTGTTGCGGGCACCCTGCAGTTTGCAATAGGAGGAGAAAGTATCGCTGTCAAGGCGATCCATGTTCATCCGAGCTGGAGTTCCAGCACCTTCAATTTCGATGCGGCGTTGTTAGAGCTTGTGAGGCCGTCTACACTAGGCAAGGTGATCGACATGATGGCGGCGGATGGTGATCTGTCGCCATCCATTCAAGTTCGGGTCAGTGGCTGGGGTGCAACTTCAGAGAACGGACCGGGGTCGGACCATCTGTTGTTCGTTAACGTTCCGGTAGTTTCTACTGGGGAATGCAACAAGCCTGGAAGCTACGACGGTGCTGTCACGCCTGCAATGTTCTGTGCAGGGCAGCGCGCGGGTGGTCTGGACTCGTGCCAAGGCGATAGTGGAGGGCCCGTAGATACAATTCTGAACGGCAAAGACCGCGTCGTTGGCATTGTGAGTTGGGGACATGGTTGCGCACGTAAACTTAAGTATGGCGTGTACACCCGCGTATCATCGGTCTCTCAATGGGCAGCCCAAGTGATTGCGGCCAAGTGAGGCGGCGATATAAGGCGCTCTCGGGTCTTCAGTGAAGCGAGTATTCGGCAGGGAAACAGGCGGATGAGCGATCATCGGCCGGACAGGACCCTCAAACCCACAACGCGCATGTTCGCGCCTGGCTGCGATTGGCGCTGATTACCGAAAATGAGCCGAAGCCCAAGGGCCCTCCGCATGGGGCCGGCCGCCCAGGCAGGTCGGCGGCGTCGCACCGGACAACGTATGGGAATCCACCGAATTCGAAGACCCGACACCGTGAGGTGTCAAATGGCGGCGAGGCCGTCGCGCGAACACCATGCGGAGGCCGACCGCAACCGAGCCGGTGAGCGGAGGGAACATCGCGCGTGTTCTGCGCCCCTTGTGGGGGTGCAGAACGGCGTCACCTTGTGTCCCGGCCGCAAGGCCGGGGCGGTTGCCATCTGAGGTCTCGTGTCGGGTCGCAGCAGCCCGACGGATTTCCCGTTCCTTCGTGCGTCTCGACGGATAGGAGATTGCCTCGGTCCACGGACTGTTGAACGAGGAACGCGGACCGGGTCATCAAATCGAACGCTCAAATCTTCAATACCGGGACCAGGGCGGGCGGCGCGTGGCGCCGAAGCACCGTTCCGGAGCTCCCGAGAGCTAGAATTCGAACCGGAGCGCCGCGAGCAGAGCGTGGGTCCGGTAGTCGGCGGTGGTCTCGTTGATGCGGACCGGGATCTCCCTGCGGGCGCCCTCCTCGCGGTAGCGCACGATGGCGATGTCGCCGGCATCGGTCCGGATTTCTCCAGCGTCGGTATAGCGGTAGCTCAAGTCGAGGTGGCTACGGGCGCCGACCGGTATCGCGATCCCGGCGGTCAGCCTCCAGGTGAAGTTCCGCCCGATTCCTCCGGGCAGCGCGGTGAAGGGGACCTGGCCGCCCGGACCCCGGCGCAGGGAGCCCTGCGGATCGTCCGGTTCGGGGAAGCGCTGGGCGTAGCCGCCAAGGCGGTAACCGGTAACCCCGAGCCCGGCGCCCAGAAAGGGCCGCATGGGGCGGCCCGGGGCGATCTCCCATCCCGGGAAATCGTGGAACCCGGCGAGGAGGAAGTGCCTTGTGTCCAGGGTCGCCTCGGACGGCTGACGCCCGCCCGAGGCCCGGTAGTTCGTGTTGCCCCGCCAGTCGAGGCCGCGCGCCAGGCCGAACTCCAGTTGTGCGCGCAGCCGGTATGGCAGACGCGCGCCCACGGCCAGAAGAAACTGTAGATCGTCGCCGAGGTCTCCAGCGTCGAAGCGGTGCCGGCTTCCGTAGAGCGCGGCATCGCCAGCGTCCGCGCCATCGACGAACCGGGTGGCCTGCGAGCGGATCAGGGCCACGCCTGCGCTGAGGTAGGGAGCGCTCGAGGCGGCGTTCGCCCCCGCCACGGGGACAGCGGTCCCGGCTCCGCGGGAGTCATCGGCGGCAGCGGCGGTCTGCCCGTGGACTGACAGGAGCCACACCGCAGCAACAAGAAGCAGGAGCGCCGTCCGGAGTCGCGCGCCGCCGATCCGATGCCTGCCGGCCTCGTGCTCCTTATCCGTTTTCAGGTGTGCCATGCAGACCGGGCGAAATGAGAGACCGACACCCTATAGTCCCGCCCGGCGCGCGATCAACGAACCGGACTGGCCAGCCATCGTCGAACGGGAACCCGCACGGTCGCGGAGGCCGGCGCGACCCCGAAGGCATCCGTCTTCTTCGCCCATTTCGCGGAAACCGGCGCAAATTCTTCCCGGTTCTCCCCCAGGTTGGGGACGCGCGATCCGTGGCGGCGCCATACACTCCGGCCTCGCACCATGCCGCCTGCGCATGAATGTTCCGGCGGCCGGCATTATCCATGCGGGTCCAGGTTCGCTAACAGGGAGGAACGGAGAAGGGAGAACACGAGGTCCGGTTCCGCTTCGTAGCGGCCCCGCCGATAAGCATCGCCAATGGACGGCATCGGAATATGCAACTGGACGCACGGGACCGCGTTCCCACCTGAGTCGTGAAGCGCATCCCCTGCGGGCGCGCCTCTGCGGAGACATGGAACCATCTGGAGATGTGCGCACGAAGCCCAGGCAGCCGGAAGACGGAGCGCAACCCCGGCAGCGGGTTCCGGGAAATCGCTCCGGCCCCGATGACAGCGCCGCGCACGAACAGCCGTGCGCGGCGTTCTCATTTCCGGAGCGCCGCCATCGCCTCCATTCCCGGCTTGATATCAGTTTGTCGAGCGTGGACGACGGCGATCGGGCATCGGAGCGAGCGCTCGGAACCGAAAGGGAGTGGAAATACAATGGCTTGCGCCGCGACGGGAGCAACACGGGACGGAATTCCGCCGCGCCGTTTTGTGCGCGATAGCTGTCGCTATCGCGCGTAATATTGTCAATTCGCTTTTGTGGCCGCGCTTTCCCGGACCCGCATCGGGGCATCGCAAATGGCCCCGAACAGGAGTCAGCACATTGATATAGCGCGAGTCTTTCGGGATCCGCCAGCCCCAACGGGCCATGCCAACAGGACGCCGGAACCGCAGATCCGGCCGATTTTTACGCGCGATAGCATTTTCCGGATTTGCGCCCATCCGGGGCGCTCGGGCCCGATTCCGCCCGCACATCTGCCGCCGCGGCCCATTTCCGCCGCCGGGACATCATAGCCCGGCGGCCGTTTCCGTACACCCCCGCGGCTGCTCAGCCCCTTCCCTGCATCCGGGCCAGCTGCGCGGCGCCGCTGCGCCGGGCGAGCAGGCGCTCGCCGTAGCGGTTCACCATCGCCGTGGACTTCCACCGGCCGGCGTGGAGGATCAGCGGCAGCTCGATCCCGGCGGCGACCATGTCCTGGGCCGCGCCGACCCGGGTGCTGTGGCCCGACAGGCCCCCGACCACCGTCTCCGGCAGGCCGGCCTCGCGCGCCATCGCCTTGAGGATGCGCGGCACCTGGCACGGATTCAGCCGCTCGCCGACACGCCCGCTCTTGCCGACTGAGCGGAACAGCATTCCGTCCGCGATCCCGGCGCGGTCGAGCCATGCCTGGACCAGCCGCACCGTGTCCCGGCCGACCCAGACGACCTCGCCTGTGCCTTCGCCGTCGGTCTTGGAGCGGCGCACCAGCAGGCTGCCGTCACCTTTCAATTCCTCAAGCAGATCGGGGACTTGCAGGGAGACCAGCTCCGTCCGGCGAAGCATGGCGTCGTAGGCGACGGCGAGCAGGGCGCGGTTGCGGTCGTCGAGCAGCCTGTCGCCCGCCGCCGCCATCAAGCGCTGTCGCAGCGGCCAGGTCAGGCCCGTCGCCTGGTCCTGGCGGCGCCCCTTCTTCCGGTGCATGCGCTTGAGCGCGAGCTGCACCGGCGCGCTCTTCACCGTCCTCTCCAGCCCGAGCGCCCGGTGGGCGATGGTGAGGCTGGTGACGTAGCGGCGCACCGTGGCCGGCGCGCGCGTCTCCGCCTTGGCGTCGACGAAGGCGGCGATCGTCTCGGGCGTGGCCGGCAGCGCCCGTTCCCCGCGCTCGGCGCACCACTCGGCATAGATGGCGAGGTCGGATCTGAGCGCCCGCTCCGTGCTGTCGCTGAAGGCGCCGCGGGCGGCCCGGACGAACTGTCCCAGCTGCTCCTCCAGCGCGAGGTCCCGGTCTGGCGCCGGCTCCTCCGAAGCATTGAACGGGGGTTCAAGGAACATTCAGGGGCCTCCGGACCGTCCGCACACAGGAGCCCCGGATTACGCGCGATAGCGACAGTTATCGCGCGTAATGCGGCTTCGGGCGGGAGGTGGTGTCGGATGCAGCTGGGAACCACGATCTGTGCTCCACGATTCCTCGATGACGCCGGCGGACAGCCCGTCCGCCTGGCGAAGCGGACAGGCGCAACTCCGGGAGCGGACAGGCGCAACTCCGGGAGCGGAAGGGCTCGAAACCGGGAGCATCGAGGCTGGGGAGCGGCGCAGCATAACCGGGAACCGCGCCCCAATTGCATCGCGTGGCTGACGCCATGGGCCGCGCTCCATCGACCGGCTCCCGGCAGGCTCCGGGCCGCCCGCTGGAGCGCCACCGCTGGCTGAGCCTCCGCGCCCGCCACCGCGCTCGCCCTGCTGCTCGGCGCCGGGACCGCACAGGCGCAGACGCCGGGGTTCTCCAGCGCGACCGTGGACGGTTTGAAGGTGACGGTCACGCTCACCGGGAACCTCGCGTCCGGGTCCTGTCCCTTGCCCCAGGCCTTCACCGTCGATATCGACGGCACGGACTTCACACCCACGTCCATGCGCTGCGAGACGAGTTCCGTGCTGCTCTGGCTGCTCTACCGCAACGAGCTTGCGGCGGGCCTCGGCAGGCTCGGCTACGGCATCGAGAAGACCCATGCCGACGGGCGCTTCGAGATCGCGGGCGTCTCCCGGGAGGCCATCGAGGCGTTCTCGAGCCGGCGCGCCGAGATCGAGGCGGCGATGGAAGCGCGCGGCCTCGGCGCTTCGACGGACAATCCAGGCATTGCGGAGCGCGCCGCGCTGATGACGCGGGCCGCGAAACGCGACATCGACCGCGACCAGATCGGGGGCGTCTGGCAGCGGCAGGCCGCCGATCTGGGGTTGGATGCGGGCGGTCTGGTTGCCGGCGCCGTGGAACGGTCCGGTGGCATCCGGTCCTCCGACCGGACTCGGGATCGAGATCGCGCGGACGGCCTGTCGGGACCGGACGGGCACGGACCGGAGGCGGCGCCGGATCCGCCGCCCTCGCCCGCCGCTGAGGCGGTGGCCTGGGCGGTAGCGCACCTCTCGGAGCGCGAGGCGGTGTTCGCACGCACCGACCTGTTCGCGGCCGCACTCGCCCACGCGCCGGGCGCGGTTGCGATGGAGGACATGGAGCGGCAAGTCGCGGTGCTGGAGAAGGAAGGGGTGCTGCACGGCGTCGACCTGCCCGGCGCGGAAGCCTCGCTCGCGACGGAGAAGACCGCCGGCGGGGAGCGCGAGACGGTGGCGCTCATGCATGCGGGCCAGACGCGCGGCCGGGCTCTCATGCGGAGCTGGCAGGTGCAGGGCCACCTCAACAGGGGGCCGCTCACGGCCGGGCAGAAGGACGCGGTGACGCTGATCCTCTCGGCGAAGGACCGGGTGGTGGGCGTGCAGGGCTACGCCGGCACCGGCAAGACCACCATGCTGAACCGGGCCCGGGTACTGGCGAAGAGATGTTGCATGCAACATCTCTCGGCATATGTTGCGGCCAAGGATATGTTGCGGAGCGGTCGCATCGAACCGCCCACGCTCAGAACCTTCAATCTGACCGCAACATAATTTCCTGACGCGCTACCGTTTGCCAAGGTCATGTCTCCAACCAAAAGGAGAC
>JAJDYL010000035.1 GCA_022825195.1 Alphaproteobacteria bacterium | reverse complement strand
TTCCGGATGTCACAGTCAACCACCCAGTTGACCTTCCGCCGTTCGATGGCGACGGCGAGCGCGTCAAGCGCGTCGTGCGCCCCACGCCCCGGTCGGAACCCGTAGCTGAACCCGAGGAACTCCGGCTCGTATGTCGGCGTCAGGATGACCTCCGTCACCGCCTTCTGGACGATCTTGTCCTCAAGCGCGGCAACGCCGAGCGGTCGTGTCCCACCGTCCGGCTTGGGTATCTCCACCCGCCGGACCGGCGGCGCCCGGTACGCCCCCGACTGCACGCGTCGGTGCAAGTCGAGCAAGCGCCCTTCCAGCCCCTCCGCGTACTCATCCCATGTCATGCCGTCCACTCCCGCCGCGGCATTCCGCTTCAGTGTGTGAAACGCCCAGCGCAGCGCCTCCGGCGTGACATGGTGCAGGAGCGTCGTCAGCTTCTCCCGCGGATTCCTCGTTGCAGCTTGCCGTATCCGCTCGGCGGCCTGTGTCACGCTTTCCCGGCCCTGCGTCCGGCGCGTGCTTTCGCTTCGCGGGTTCCCCTTGGTCGAGGCCCTTCCCTCCACGGACTCCGCAGGGGCTCGCACCCCCTTGTTCGCCCGCTTCGTCGGTAGTATGGCCCCGTCCGACTTCTTCACCCCGTTCATCTCAGGCTTTGGATACCTCCTTCCCTTCGCGGCCCCGATACGACCATCGGGGCAGAGTGAAGACCTCCCAGGTCCCGGTGGAGGGCATACATGCGTGCATGGGGTCTCAGACGCCGCGAAGCCCTCCCGCACCTCGCCTCTCCACGGTGCGGTCGGTGTTGCCTTCGACGCACTTGACCGTCTCGGCACTTCGGATTACCTGGCTTTCGGCGCTCAATATCCCTGTCCGCATGCGCCGCTGCCGACGCTTCACCCCCGGCCTCACGGCCGACGATGCACGGCTCGCGGAGAAACGTGGTTGGCTACTCCTTTCGTTTCGCGGGACTTTCACCCGCTACCCCCACACCAGTTAGCCTGGCGCTCGAAGTGTCATGGAATGTCATGTTCTGTCATGATCCCTATGCGTGCTCTGCATGTTCCGACTCCCGTCCGGGCATAACGCCTGCGCTTCGAGCCGGGCTCCCTGTTAGTCCGCCAGCATCCTGCTCCGACGGTCGCTGGCAGGACCCTGCGGCGGTCGCCGCCGGTTCGGGCGGGGTCGTTCGCGGTCATCGTTCCTCCTTCCTCTTCAGGGACGGGCGGTCCCTGTTTCGCGCGTAATTGCGCGCCCCTGCGCGTGCGGGCCCGCGCGCGTCATGCGCCGGCGCGGTTCGTGCGCCTGATTGCCCGCGCGCCCGAGCGCGGCGGCAGGCCGGGCAGAGGACGCACCCTTCCCGCGTGCTCACGCCGGAGCGTTTGCGGCGCCCCAGCCGGTCGCTTCCTGCAGAAAAGCGGAAAGGCGGCCCCGGAAGCCGCCCCTCTCTCATGCCCATTCTAGCACACTTTCTGCGAGGTCAATCCTTTTCTGGAACAAAAAAGAAAATATCGGGCAAATTTCTCACAATTCGTTGAACTGACGAGATAATCTCATACCAGCGGCATCGACTTCAGACTTATGGGAAGATTGCGGTCCATACCGTCGGCTCAAGGGCCGGGGCGACGGTGACGGTGGGGTAACTCCGCCATGGGTTCCAATCAACAACCGCTGGTATAACCGCGGGCTTCCTGTCATCCCGAATAGCCGCACCAGCCGCCTGTCGGAAGCCTGTCCTTCGATATGCCCGGACGCCGCCCACAGCCAATTCCCAGACGGACTCTCAGAAGAACTGTTCCAGCACGCGGTCCGGCGGCTGGTGGCCGTCGGTGAAGGCCCTGATGTTGACGATGACCCGCTCGCCCATCTCCATCCGGCCTTCCAGCGTGGCGGAGCCCATGTGCGGCAGCAGCACGACATTGTCGAGCTCGCGCAGCTTCGGGTCGATGGCGGGCTCGCGCTCGAAGACATCGAGCGCCGCGCCCGCGAGCCGGCCTTCCAGCAGGGCCTCCAGCAGCGCCGGTTCGTCGATCACCTCGCCGCGCGAGGTGTTCACGATATAGGCGTGCGGCTTCATCAGCGCGAGCCGCCGGCGCGACAGCAGGTGGTAGGTCGCCGGCGTGCGCGGGCAGTTGATCGACACGATGTCCATCCGGGCCAGCATCTGGTCGAGGCTCTCCCAGTAGGTCGCCTCCAGCTCGGCCTCGATATCCGGGTCCGTGCGCCGGCGGTTGTGGTAGTGGATCGAAATGCCGAAACCGCGCGCGCGGCGCGCCACCGCCGCCCCGATCCGGCCCATGCCGACAATGCCGAGCCGCTTGCCGTAAATCCGGTGGCCGAGCAGCGCCGTCGGCGCCCAGCCGAGCCAGCCGCCGGTGCGGACGAGCCGCTCCCCCTCGGCGAGCCGGCGCGAGACCGAGAGGATCAGCGCCATCGTCATGTCGGCCGTATCGCCCGTCAGCACGCCCGGCGTGTTGGTGACCATGATGCCCTGCTCATGCGCGGCCGCGAGGTCGATATGGTCCACCCCGGCGCCGAAGCTCGCCAGCAGCTTGAGCCTGGAACCGGCGGCCCTGAGGCATTCCGCGTCGATCCGGTCGGTCACGGTCGGCACCAGCACGTCCGCCCGGCCCATCGCCTCGATCAGCTCGGCGCGGTCCCACTGCCGGTCGGCGTCGTTAAGCTCGGTGCGGAACAGTTCCATCATGCGGGTTTCCACCGCATCCGGGAGTTTGCGCGTGACGATGACGAGCGGTTTCTGCGCAGTGGGCATGGGGCCCCGCGCCTAAGGCATATTCGCGGGGGACGGCAACCCGCTGCGGCCGGCAAAGGAAGAGACAGGAACGGTTCCGTCCATGGCGAAACGCTCTAGCAAGCCGTGCGAAAGGAGTCCACCGCCGGGGGCGTCAGCCGGCGCGGGCGAGGAAGTCTCCGTAGACGCGGTTGAACGCCCCGGCCCGGTCCCAGTTGGGAAAATGGCCCGCGCCCTCGATCACCGCCATTTCCGCGCCCTCTATTTCATCGCGGTAGAGCGCCATGCGCTCCGGCGGGGTCGGCACATCGTGCTCGCCGGCGACGACCAGCACGGGCACCCCGATCTCGCCGAGCCGCCCGTCATAGTCCATGGCGGCGATCGCGCCGCCGGAATGCACATAGCCCGCGAGCGGGTTGGCAGAGGCGATCTCCAGCAGCCGGGCGTGGCTGGCCGGGTTTTCCGCGCGCCAGGCTTCGGTCGTGTAGCGGGCCATGATCTCCTCGGCGGCCGGCGCCATGCTGTCCCCGAGCGCGGCAAGGCGGGCAGCCGTGCGCCGGAGCCGTTCGCTGTTGGCGGCCGGCAGCACGCCCTGGGTCGCGAGGAAGGCCACGCTCGCAAGCCGCGGGGCGTGTTCCAGCGCCAGCGCGAAGCCGACCATGCCGCCGAGCGAGGAGCCGAGATAGTGCGCCCGCTCGACGCCCTCCGCGTCGAGCACGGCGACGACATCGCGCGCCAGGTCCTCCATCGAATAGGGCGCGGGACCGACGGGGCTCTCGCCGTGGCCCCGGAAATCGAGCGCGATCACCCGGTAGCGGTCCCGGAACGCCTCGACCTGCGGCGCATACTGGGCGCGGGAGAGGATCTGCGCATGGCCGAAGACGAGCGCCGGCCCGTCCGCATCGCCATGCGCCTCATAGACGGTCCGCGCCCCGTCCCGCTCTACCGCCCCGATCCGGCCCGTTCCCATCACGCGCTCTCCCCGCTCCGTCTCCGCGCCCGCTCGGCGAAAAAGGCCTCCGCCACGCGCTGCGGTTCGCCGTCCAGATAGGCGGCCTGCTGGTAGCGCATCGCGGCCTGCACGGTCTCGTCATAGTCCGCCTGCGTGCGCTCCAGCAGCCGGCGCTTGGTCAGCCGGACGGCGAGCGGCGGCAGGGCGGCGAGGTCCCCGGCGAGTTCCATCGCGCGCGCCATCACGCGCTCCCGCGGCACGATCTCGTTGACCATGCCCCAGGCCAGGCAGGTTTCGGCATCCAGCAGCCGTCCGGTGAGCGAAAGCTCGACCGCGCGGGCATGGCCGACCACGCGCTCGATGATGAAGGGGCCGACCGTGCTCGGAATGCCGGCGCGCACCTCCGGCTGGCCCATGCGCACCTCCGGATGGGCGATGCGGATGTCTGCATGGAGCGCGGTCTGCAGGCCGAAGCCGGCGGCGAGCCCGTTGAGCGCCACCACTATCGGCTTCTCCAGCGCGCGCACGGACTGGTAGAGCGCGCCCAGATGCAGGAAATGCTCCTGCACCGTCTTCTCGTCGAAGCTCGCGGAGTCGTTCAGGTCCTGGCCGGCCGAGAAGGCCCGCTCGCCGGCGCCGGTCAGCACGACCGCGCGCACCGCCCTGTCGCCGTTCAGCCCGTTCAGCACGCGCGGCAGCAGGTCCCGCATTTCCAGGTCGAGCGCGTTCAGCGCCTCCGGGCGGTTCAGGGTCACGACGGCAATCGCGCCCTCGCGGCGCTCAAGCACGGGCGGTCGGGTCATGGGCGGTGTCGTCCTCGCTCAGGCGGGTTGGAGGAAGCTGTCGATCACGGTCTTGTCGCCGGAGGTCTCGAAAAAGACGGTGAGCACCTCGCGGTCGATGGCGCGCACGGCGCCGTAACCGAACTTCTGGTGAAACACGCGCTGGCCGACCTCGAATTGGCCGGTGCGGGGCGCGCGCGGTTTCACCTCCCAGGCCGCGGCGTCGATCACGCGCCCGCGACCCGCGCCGTAGCGCCAGGCGGGCGCCTCGCCGAACGCGTCTTCCACCTGCCGCTCCACATGCTCGTCCGGCAGCTCGTCGATGAAGCGCGACGGCAGGGGGCTGAGCCACCGCCCCATGACCATGCGGCTCATGGCGGAGGAGATGGTGACATGCTGGCGCGCGCGGGTGATGCCGACATAGGCGAGGCGGCGCTCCTCCTCCAGCCCGGCAAGGCCGTTCTCGTCCATGGCGCGCTGGTGCGGGAACAGGCCTTCCTCCCAGCCCGGCAGGAACACGATGTCGAATTCGAGCCCCTTGGCGCCGTGCAGCGTCATCAGCGAGACGCTCTCCGCCTCGCTGCCGCTTTCGGCCTCCATCACCAGGGCGACATGCTCCAGAAACTCCTCGAGGGTATCGAACCGGGCGATCTGCTGGACGAGTTCGCCCAGATTCTCCAGCCGGCCGGGCGCGTCCAGCCCCTTGTCCTTCCGCCACATCTCCCGGTAGCCGCTCTCTTCGAGGATCGCGTCCGCGAGGTCGGCATGGGGCTCGCTGCCGAGCCGGGCGCGCCAGCCGTCGATGGCGCGGCAGAAGCCGGCGAGCGCATTGCGCGCGCGCGCCTTCAACTCTTCCGTCCCGGCCAGCCGGCGCGCCGCCTGGCCGAGCGGAATCCGCTCTGCGCGGGCGAGCCGGTGCACCGGTTGCAGGGTCGCGTCGCCAATGCCGCGTTTCGGCAGGTTGACGATCCGCTCGAAAGCCAGATCGTCCTCGGGGAAGAGGACGGCGCGCAGATAGGCGATGGCGTCCCTCACCTCGCGGCGCTCGTAGAAGCGCGGGCCGCCGATGACGCGGTAGTTCAGCCCGAGCGCGACGAAGCGCTCCTCGAAGGCGCGCATCTGGAAGGACGCGCGCACCAGCACCGCCATCTGTCCAAGGCCGATGCCGGCGCGTTGCAGCGCCTCGATTTCCCCGCCGGCAAGCCGCGCCTCCGCCTCCCCGTCGGGAACGGTGTGGACGGTAATCGGGCGGGAGTCCTCGCGGTCGGTCCAGAGCGTCTTGCCGAGGCGGCCGCGATTGTTGGCGATCAGTCCGGAGGCGGCGCCCAGAATGTCGCCGGTCGAGCGGTAGTTCTGCTCCAGCCGGACGATCTTCGCGCCCTCGAAGTCGTTTTCGAAGCGCAGGATGTTGCCGACCTCCGCCCCGCGCCATCCGTAGATCGACTGGTCGTCGTCGCCGACGCAGCAGATGTTGCGGCGGCGCTGGGCGAGCAGGCGGAGCCAGAGATATTGCGCGACGTTGGTGTCCTGGTACTCGTCCACGAGAATGTAGCGGAACCGCTTCTGATATTGCGCCAGCACGTCCGCATCGCGCTGGAAGATCGTCAGGTTGTGGAGCAGCAGGTCGCCGAAATCGACGGCGTTGAGATCGGCAAGCCGCTCCTGGTAGGCCTCGTAAAGCGCCGGCGCGCGGCCGTTGGCGAAGCTGCCCGCCTCGTCCGCCGGCACCTGCTCCGGGCGCCACCCCTTGTCCTTCCAGCGCTGGACGATGGCCGACAGCTGGCGCGCCGGCCAGTGCTTCGCGTCCACATTCGCGTCCGCCAGCACCTGCTTCAGCAAGCGTTCCTGGTCGTCCGGGTCCAGGATCGAGAAGGAAGGCCTGAGGCCCGCCAGTTCGGGATGGCGGCGCAATATGCGCAGGCCGAGCGCGTGGAAGGTGCCGAGCCAGAGACCGGCGCTCATCTCGCCGATCAGCGCCTCCACCCGCTCGCGCATTTCGTTGGCCGCCCGGTTGGTGAAGGTGACCGCCAGGATCTGGCTGGGCCAGGCGCGCTTCGCCGCCAGCAGGAGCGCCAGCCTCGCCGTCAGCACCCGCGTCTTGCCGGTGCCCGCGCCGGAGAGCACCAGCAGCGGCCCGTCCAGCGTCTCGACCGCCTCGCGCTGCGGCGGGTTCAGCCCGGCGAGCCAGGGGGCGTCGGCGGCAGGCGCGGCGGGCAGGGCGTCGTCCATGCGGTCAGGCTATCACGATTCGTCAGGCCGCCTCCGCGAGGAAGCCGCGCACGAGGCCGAGGAAATGCTCCAGCCGGTCGTGATGCACCCAGTGGCCGGCGCCCGCGACATCGACGAAGCGGGCACTCTGGAAATGGGCGGCGCGGCCGTCCTCCTCCGGGTCGCCGACCCAGCTTTCGAGGCCGCGCACCAGCAGCGTCGGGCAGGCAATCCGCGACCAGAGCCGGAAGCTCTCCTCCGGATAGATGCCGACCGGGCGGTCGGCGCGGCTGTAATTGTCGAACTTCCAGCTATAGGTGCCGTCCTCGTTCTGGTTGGCGCCGTGGACGGTGAGGTGGCGGGCCTGGGCTTCCGTCAGGCGGGGGTTGGCCTCCTGCATCCGCCTGCAGGCGTCCTCCAGCGTCGGGTAGCGGCGCGGCAGCCGGCCGGACAGGCCGCGCTGGGTGTCGATCCACTCGCGGAGCCGGTCGTCGATGGACCGGGCCCCGCGCGCCTCGATCTGCGCCGGCGAGGCCCCGAGCCCCTCGATGGCGACGAGCGCCTTCACGGTCTCTGGATAGACGCCGGCATAGTGGAGCGCGATCGAGCCGCCAAGCGAGTGGCCGATGACGGTGACCGGGGCGAGCTGCTTCTGGTGGACGAGCTGCGCGATGTCATAGACATAGTCCGCCATCGCATAGGCGCCGCCGACGAACCAGGAGCTGTCGCCGTGGCCGCGCAGGTCCGGGGCGACGATGCGGTAGTCGTCCCGGAGCGCCTCCGCCACCCAGTCCCAATTGCGGCAATGGTCCCGCCCGCCATGGATCAGCAGCAGCGGCGGCGCGTCCGGATTGCCCCAGTCGACATAATGCAGGCGCAGGCGCTGCGAGAAATAGGAATGGCTCTCAGGACCCTGCATGAGCGGGCTCCCCGGAAATGCGGCGGACGGCGGCGCTTCCCCTGCGGAACGCCGTCATGCGACTATACCGGACCCGCCGACCGGAGGAATGCGCGCCCATGCTGACCGTCTATGGCCTGAAGAGCTGCGATGCCTGCCGCAGGGCGCGGAAGGCGCTCGGGGACCGCGAACACCGCTTCCACGACCTGCGCGAGGACGGGCTGGACGGCGCGATGCTGGACCGCTGGATCGGGGCGCTCGGCTGGGAGGCGCTGCTCAACCGGCGCAGCACCACCTGGCGGGCGCTCGACGAGGCCGAAAGGGCGGGGCTCGACGCCGGCCGGGCGCGGGGCCTGATGCTCGCGCATCCGACCCTGGTGAAGCGCCCGGTGATCGACGACGGCGGGACGGTAAGAGTCGGCCTCTGACCTATTCCCTGCTGCCGAACAGGCTCAGCAGCAGCAGGAACATGTTGATGAAGCTCAGATAGAGCATCAGCGCGTCCATCACCGACTTCTTGGCCATCACGGCGGCGTCGTAGCCGTGATAGTACTCGCTCTTGATGCGCTGGGTGTCGTAGGCGGTGAAGCCCGCGAACACCAGCACGCCGATCACCGACACGGCGAAATGGAGCGCGCTCGAGGCGAGGAAGAGGTTGACCAGCGAGGCGATGATGACGCCGATCAGCCCCATCACCAGGAAGGAGCGCATGCCCGAGAGGTCGCGCTTCGTGGTGTAGCCGTAGAGGCTGAGGCCGGCGAAGGCGGCCGCGGTGATGAAGAACACGCGCGCGATGCTGGTGCCGGTATATTGCAGGAAGATCGAGCTGATGCTGGCGCCCATGAGCGCGCAGAACACCCAGAACAGCGCCTGCGTCGCGGACGTGCTCAGGCGCTGGACGCCGAAGCTCAGCACCAGGATGAAGGCGAGCGGCGAGAGCATCAGCACCCATTTGAGCGGCGAGAGGTAGATCGCCTGCCCGAAGGCGGTCAGGCCGACAGGCCCGCTCGGCCCCTGCACCACCGCCATGGTGAACACCAGATAGGCGACGATGCCGGTGAGCAGCACGCCCGAGGCCATGTAGTTGTAGATGCCGAGCATGTGCCTGCGCAGGCCGGCATCGAGCTCCGCCGTGCGGGTCGTGCTGCGGCCGGCGGCGCGCGCCGTCGTCCTCAGATTGTCGAAGGCCATTTTCGGTCTCCGTTAGCGTTGTCGGTACCGGCCGCCAATATCGGCGCTGCGCCCGCCCGGTTCAAGCCCCGGCGGCAAGCCGTCGCGCGAGAGGGCGAGGCGGCCTCGCACGACCGTTTTTCAGGCCGGCTCCTTCGCCGGCGCCGCCGCCCTGCAGCGGTTCATGTAGAGCCGCAGGGCTGCGTTCATGCGGGTTTGGTAGCCGGGGCCCCCTGCCTTGAAGAATTCGAGGATGTCGGGATCCAGCCGGACCGAGATCGCCTGCTTCCGGCGGGGCTCGACGACCCTGACCCGGGAATCGTCGAAATCGCCTTCGTCAGGATCGGCTTCCGGTTCGACGCCGGCCTCCCTTTGTCTTCGAAGAAGCTCCCAGTCGGTCCTGTCTTCACCCTTCCCGAGGAGCGCCTCGCTCAGGGACATGCTCTCGATATTCGCGTCGCTCATTGCGTTTTGCCGGTCTGGCCGAAATGATCCGGCGCTTGCGACCCCTCCATGTGTAGATGACCGTTATCGGCTCGTTGTTGCTGTAACCGGTGGCCTTCCATCTGATTTCATCTGACTTAACAGATGGTTTTTCAACTATAGTGCCGGCAAATATTCCGATTGCGCCTGTAAAGTCGATGCCGTGCTTGGCTAAATTCGCCCGGCGCTTTTCGGCATCCCATTCAAAGTCGTCGTCGATACACATCCTTCCCGCTTCTCGTTATCGCTGTTTCCGTTTTGTCGCATTTCGGTCATTACAATACTTTCGCTTTTATGTTTGAGAGCCATCCATTGCGACGAAGCACCAGACGACGGGGTGTATATACAGATTTGCCCGCGCGATGTCAAGCCCGGTTGCTGGTGCCGGCGCGCCAGCACGGACTACTGCCTTGCCACGCGCATCGCCACTCAAGGCGCCCCGGGGCTGCACAAGCAGAAAAGGCGGCTCCGAAAGCCGCCTCTCTGCAATTCCAGCCTCGCACGTCTTCCCGGATGTCAAAGCACCGCGAGGCGGACGCCCGCGCAACTCGTCAAACGTGAAAGCTTTCGCCGCAGCCGCAGGTGCCCTTGGCGTTGGGGTTCTCGAAGGTGAAGCCGGATTCGAAGATGCCTTCGCGGTAGTCCATCACCGAGCCGATCAGGAACATGACCGCGGTCGGGTCGATCAGCACGGTCACGCCGTTCGACTCGATGGCTTCCTCGAAGGGCTTGCGCTCCTTCGCATATTCGACGGAGTAGGAGAGGCCGGAGCAGCCGCGCGAGCGCACGCCGACGCGCAGGCCGACCGCCGGTTCCTCGGACAGCGACATGAGGTGGCGCACCCGCTCGGCGGCAGCGTCCGTCATCCGGATCATCGGCTCTGGCATGTCCGCCTCCTTCTCCTCACCACATGTCGAGCGCGAGGCGGGCTTCCTCGCTCATGCGCTCCATCGTCCAGGCCGGCTCCCACACCAGCCGGACCTCGACCTCGCCGACGCCCTGCACGCCCGCCACGGCGTCCGCCACCATGCCCGGCATCTCGCCGGCCACCGGGCAGCCGGGCGCCGTCAGGCTCATCTCGACGCGCACGGAGCCGTCCTCGGACTGCTCCAGGTCGTAAATGAGGCCGAGTTCGTAAATGTCCACCGGGATTTCCGGGTCGTACACGGTCTTGAGCGCCGCGATCAGGTTGGCGTGCGGCGCGATCGGCGAGCCGGGCTCCAGCGGCGTCCCCGCCTCGGCCCGGAACTCCTGCAGCGGCTCGCCGCCCATCCACTGCTCGAAGGGCATCGTCCCTTCCATCGTTCTCCGTCCCGTCCCCGCCTATTCCGTTGTCGCCGTCGCCTTGCCGTCGAGCGCGGCCGCGAAAGTATGCCACGGCAAGGTCGCGCATTTTACCCGCATCGGGAACTGTCGCACACCCGCCATGACCAGGAGCCTGTCCAGCTCCTCCTCGAACTCCTCCGGCACGTCCAGCGGGTCGAACGCCTCGTCCGTGCAGACGGCGTGGAACAGGTCGAACAGCCGGCGCGCCTCCGCCTCGCCCCGCCCCTTCAGGAGTTCCGTCATGATCGAGGCGGACGCGGTGGTTATCGCGCAGCCGCGGCCCTGGAAGGCCACGTCGCCGAGGCCGCCCGCCCCGTCCAGCTTGACATAGACATGCACCCGGTCGCCGCAGAGCGGGTTGTCGCCCCTCGCCTCGCCGTCGGCGTCCTCGATGCGGCGGAAATTGCGCGGATTGCGGCCGTGGTCGAGGATCACCTCCTGGTAAAGCTCGCGCAGCTCGTTCATCGCCCGAAGATCTCCGCGACCTCGTCCAGCGCCTCGACCAGCCGGTCCACCTCGCTCTTCATGTTGTAGAGCCCGAAGGAGGCCCTGGCCGTCGCGCCGACATCGAAGCGCTCCATCACCGGGAAGGCGCAGTGATGGCCGGCGCGCACCGCCACGCCCGCCCGGTCGACGATGGTGCCGATATCGTGGGGGTGGGCCTGGTCCATGGTGAAGGAGACGATGGCGCCCCGCTCGCGCGCATGGCCGATGACGCTGACGCCCGGCACCGCGGCAAGGCGCTCGCGGGCATATTCGGCGACCTCCGTTTCGTGCGCCAGGATCGCGTCGCGCCCGATGGCCTCGATATAGTCGAGCGCCGCGCCCAGCCCCACCGCCTCGACGATGGCGGGCGTGCCGGCCTCGAATTTGTGCGGGGCGGCCTTGAAGGTGCTCTTCTCGAAGGTGACATGCGCGATCATCTCGCCGCCGCCCTGGTAGGGGGGCATGGCGTCGAGCAGTTCCTTGCGGCCCCAGAGCGCGCCGATGCCGGTCGGCCCGTAGGTCTTGTGGCCGGAGAAGCAGTAGAAATCGACGTCCAGCGCCTGCACGTCGACGGCCATGTGCGGCGCGGCCTGGCAGCCGTCCACCATGAACAGCGCGCCCTTCTCATGCGCCATCCGGGCCATCTCGGCGATCGGCAGCACGGTGCCGATGGAGTTGGAGACATGCGTGACCGAGACGAGCTTCGCCCGGCCGTCCGCCAGCAGCGCGGCATAGGCGTCGAGATCGACCTCGCCCGCATCGTCCACGGGAATGACCGCGAGCTCCGCCCCCGTCCCGTCGCGCAGCAATTGCCAGGGCACGATGTTGGAATGGTGCTCCAGGGTCGAAATGACGATCCGGTCGCCCGGTCCGACATTCGCCCGGCCCCAGGCGGCGGCCACGAGGTTGATCGCCTCGGTCGCGCCCCGCGTCCAGACGACCTCGTCGGCTTCACGCGCGCCGATGAAGCGCGCCACGGTCTCCCGCGCCGCCTCGAACTGGTCCGTGCAGGCCTGGGAGAGGAAATGCACGCCGCGATGGACGTTGGAGTAGGTCTCCTCCATCACCTGCGTCATCGCGCGGATCACCTGGCGCGGCTTCTGGGCGCTCGCGCCCGTGTCCAGATAGACCAGCGGCTTGCCGAACACCTCGCGCGCGAGGATCGGGAAATCCTCGCGGATCGCCAGCACATCGTAATTCGGCCTGAGTGTCGGGGTGCTGTCCGGGCTCATGCGCCGGCCTCCAGAAATCCGTCGATTCGTGCTTCGACCGCTGTGCGCAGCGGGCCTTCCGGCATGTCCTCCAGTATTTCCGACAGGAAGGCGCGCACCAGGAGTCCGCGGGCGGCGTCGGCGGGAATGCCGCGCGAGCGCAGGTAGAAGAGCGCGTCGCCGTCGATGTCGCCGGCGGTGGCGCCGTGGCTGCACTGCACGTCGTCGGCGTAGATTTCGAGCACGGGCTTGGCGTCGATCTCCGCCCGGCCGGAGAGCAGCAGCGCGCGGTTGAGCTGGTGGCCGTCCGTCTTCTGCGCGCCCTCGGCGACGACGATATGGCCCTGGAAGACGCCGCGCGCCTGTCCGCCGATGGCGCCCTTGTACACCTGCCGGCTGGTCGCGCCCGGCGCGCGGTGCTCGATGCGGCTCGTGTGGTCGGCAAGCTGGCGGCCGGCGATGGCGTAGGCCCCTTTGAGCGAGAGTTCCGCGCCTTCGCCCGGGATGTCCGCCTCGATCTGGTTGCGCGAGAGCCGCGCGCCGAAGGTGAACACCGTGCTCTCCAGCACCGCGTCCCGGCCCAGCCGCGCGGGCACGAACCAGAGGTGATGGGCGTCCGCCCCCTCGTCCTGGAGCTTGGTGTGGCGGAGCCGCCCGCCGGCCTGCACCTCGATCTCGGTCACGCCGTTGACGAAGTAGGCGCCGCCGCCGAGTCCGACATGGCGCTCGACGACATGCGCCTCGCCGCCCGGCTCGACCACAATCCGGTTGCGCGACTGGGCAACCGGGCCGGTGCGGCCCGGCACGGTCGCATGGACGATCTCGATGGGCTCGTCGCGGACGTCCCCGACGGTCAGCGCATAGCCGTCGCCGGCCATGGCGGCGTTGAGCGCGACCAGCGGCTCGCCTTCCGCATCCAGCGCGCCTTCCGGGCCGGACCAGCGTTCGACGGGAACGGTCGTGAGGTCTTCGCGGAGAAAGCCGTTGACCAGCACGATGCGCGGTCCCCCGCCCAGGAACGGCACGGCGGCTTCCATGTCGGGCGCCGCCGGCTGAAAGCGCTGGCGCGCGAGCGGGCGCAGGCTCGTATATTTCCACGCCTCGACCCGGTTGGTCGGGAAGCCCCGGGCGGCGAAGGCCTCGAACGCGGCTCCGCGCTCTCCCGGCAGCGAGGCGCGGATGCTCTCGAACGCCTCGCGGTAGGTGTCCACCCCGAGCGTCATGCCGCTTCGCCCAGTATTTCGCCGTAGCCTTTCTCCTCCAGCTCGAGTGCGAGCTCGCTGCCGCCGGAGCGGAGGATCCGGCCCTTCGCCAGCACATGCACGCGGTCGGGCACGATATGGTCCAGCAGGCGCTGGTAGTGGGTGATGATGAGCATGGCGCGGTCGGGCGAGCGCAGCGCGTTCACGCCTTCCGCGACGACCTTGAGCGCGTCGATGTCGAGGCCGCTGTCGGTCTCGTCGAGGATCGCAAGGCGCGGCTCCAGAATCGCAAGCTGGAGCATTTCGTTGCGCTTCTTCTCGCCGCCGGAGAAGCCGACATTCAGCGCCCGCTTCAGCATGTCGTCGCCGATGCCGAGCGCGCGCGCCTTCTGGCGGACGACGCGCAGGAACTGCATGGCGTCGAGCTCGTCCTCGCCCCGGCCGCGGCGCAGCGCATTCAGCGCCGTGCGCAGGAAGGTCATGGTGCCCACGCCCGGAATCTCCACCGGATACTGGAAGGCGAGGAAGAGGCCGGCGGCCGCCCGCTCCTCAGGCTCCAGCTCCAGCAGGTCGCGGCCGTCATAGAGCGCCTCGCCCCGGTCCACCGCGTAGCCCTCGCGGCCGGAGAGCACGTAGGAGAGCGTGCTCTTGCCGGACCCGTTGGGGCCCATCACGGCATGGACCTCGCCCGCGCCGATCGAAAGATCGACCCCGTTCAGGATCGCCTGGCCCTCGACCGAGGCGTGGAGATCGCGGATTTCAAGCATCAGCCGACCGATCCTTCGAGCGAGATTCCGACGAGTTTCTGGGCTTCCACGGCGAACTCCATGGGCAATTGCTGCAGCACTTCGCGGCAGAACCCGTTGACGATCAGCGCCACCGCCTCTTCCTCGCCGATGCCGCGCTGGCGGCAGTAGAAGAGCTGGTCGTCGTCGATCTTGGAGGTGGTGGCCTCGTGCTCGACGCGGGCCGAGCGGTTCTGGCTCTCGATATAGGGGAAGGTGTGCGCCCCGCATTTCGAGCCGATGAGCAGCGAGTCGCACTGGGTGTAGTTGCGGGCGTTCCCGGCGCCCGGCAGCATCTTGACGAGGCCGCGATAGGCGTTGCTGGCGCGGCCCGCCGAAATGCCCTTGGAAATCACGCGCGAGCGCGAGCGCGGGCCCATATGCACCATCTTGGTGCCGGTGTCCGCCTGCTGGCAGTTGTTGGTGATGGCGATGGAATAGAACTCGCCGACCGAGTCCGCGCCGTGCAGCATGCAGCTCGGATATTTCCAGGTGATCGCCGAGCCGGTCTCCACCTGGGTCCAGGAAATCTTCGAGCGCGCGCCGATGCAGGCCCCGCGCTTGGTGACGAAGTTGAAGATGCCGCCGACGCCGTTCTCGTCGCCCGGATACCAGTTCTGCACGGTGGAATACTTGATCTCGGCGTCGTCCAGCGCCACCAGCTCGACCACGGCGGCGTGGAGCTGGTGCTCGTCGCGCATCGGCGCCGTGCAGCCCTCCAGGTAGCTTACATAGGAGGAATCCTCGGCGATGATGAGCGTGCGCTCGAACTGCCCGGTATTCGCGGCGTTGATGCGGAAATAGGTGGACAGCTCCATCGGGCAGCGCACGCCCCTGGGCACGAACACGAAGGAGCCGTCGGTGAACACGGCGGAGTTGAGCGTGGCGAAGAAATTGTCCGTGTAGGGGACCACCGAGCCCAGATATTTCCGCACGAGGTCGGGATATTTCTGCACCGCCTCGGAGATCGGGCAGAAGATGACGCCGTGCTCTTCCAGCTTCGCCTTGAAGGTGGTGGCGACCGA
>JAJDYL010000190.1 GCA_022825195.1 Alphaproteobacteria bacterium | reverse complement strand
CGCATTCGGCCTTCATGCGCGCGCAGAGCGCAAGCGCGATATCGATGTCGAATCCGACAAGCCGGTCGGCATCGTCGATGTCGCTGAACGGCGGATAGGCGGGATCGACACCGATGCGGAGCCTGTCCGGCGCCGTGTCCTCGCCGAACACGGGTACAAGCGACAACAGAGCGAGGATCAGCGATGCGGCCAGCTTCTTCATGAGACCTCCGTGCTTGCGGTCACGGCATTTTACGCCGCCGGCGTTGCCTCCGACAGCGATCACGGGTTTGGGAGCCTCCACGGTCGTCATGGAGTGGCAAGGTAGCGCCGGGTTGCTGTCCTCCAAGCGAAGCGAACGCGTGTACTGCGCGGCGTCTGGATCGCAATCCGAATCCTGGCCGAGGCACCACTATGAAGGGCCACCCTGTCGAGGTTTCGCATCTGCGAGCTATCGAGGGGAATCCTCATTCGCCCGAAGGACATGCATTCTTCGAAATGTTTCGAGCGGTGGCTCTTCGATGGTCGTCGGCCTATATCGAGCACGACGTAGGTCTGTCAGCTCTAACGATATCGGGAGCGGGCTTGGTGACGAACGCGCAACAATCCCGAACTGCGGCCTCGACGCATGCGTTCCTGTCCTGCGGCTTTCGGCCCTTCTTCCTGTCTGCAGCGCTGTGGGCGATGCTCGCCATGGCGCTCTGGCTGGCGATGCTCGCCGGGAGGCTCGAACTGTCGAGCGCCTTCGACCCGGTGTCCTGGCATGCCCACGAGGCGCTGTTCGGCTATCTCGGCGCGGTGCTCGCGGGGTTCCTGCTCACTGCGGTGCCGAACTGGACGGGCCGGCCTCCGCTCGCGGGGTGGCCTCTGGCCGGCCTGCTCGCGCTCTGGGCTCTCGGTCGGATAGCGGTTGCGGCATCGGAATGGCTCGCGCCCCTGGCTGTCGCGCTGATCGACCTCTCCTGCCCCGTCGTCCTGGCCGTATTCGTGCTGCGCGAGATCGTCGCCAGCAGGAACTGGCGCAACCTCGTGGTGATCGTGATGATCGGCGTGTTCATCGTGGGCAACGCGCTGTTCCATCGGGAGGCCACCGAGGGTGCGTATGCGGCGTCCGGCTACGGGCTGCGCATCGGCCTTGCCGCCGCGATCATGATGATCTCGGTGATCGGCGGACGCATCGTCCCCGCATTCACGCGAAACTGGCTGGCGGCGCGGCGTAGCCGGGTTCTGCCGGCGGCGTTCGGGCGTCTCGACGGGCTGGCGCTTGCGCTCGCCCTGCTTGCCCTGGCCGCGTGGGTCGCGATCCCCGATACGCCGGAGACGGGATACCTGCTGCTTGCCTCGGGCCTGGCGCAGGCCTTGCGGCTCTCGCGCTGGCGGGGTCTGGATACCGGCCGCGAACCCCTGCTCTGGATCCTGCATGCGGGATATGCGTTCGTGCCGCTCGGCATGCTGGGAGTAGGCGCGGCCATCCTTTGGCCCGACACCCTGGCGCCCGCCTCCATGCAGCATCTTTGGATGACGGGCGCCATCGGGGTCATGACGCTTGCCGTGATGACCCGCGCAACGCTCGGCCACAGCGGTCGCAAGCTGACAGCGGGTTCGGGGACGGCGGCGTTTTATCTGCTGGTTGTCGCCTCGGTGTTCGTGCGGCTTGCCGGCGGCATGCTCCCGGAGCACGCGATGACGTTATGGATGCTTGCGGGCCTTCTGTGGTGCTGCGGCTTTGCCGGGTTCGCGCTTGCCTATGGACGGCTTCTGTTGATCGGCGCGGCGCAGCGGTGAAGGGCGGTGGCAGAAATGGCGTGGCTTGTGGCATACCGGCCTGGTTCCGGTCCCGGGCGGGCACGTGAAACGAGGCCCGGAGCCGAGGAACGGCGTTACAGGGCATGCGGCCCGAAGCGTCCGGACCATGGGTGGCGGCAGTCCGGGTTGCGACCCCTTTCGTTCATGGCCCCGGGCCGGCCTTGCAAAACGTTTCGGTACCGGCACCGCCTTCCTGTTCTCTGGGCGCTGCTCTCCGCCCCCACGCCCGGCGAAGGCGACGAACGTCCCGCCTGCGACGGTAATGCCTGCGAGCTTACACTGGAGGATGCCGTCGGGCTGGCGCTGGAGCGCAACCGTCCGCTTTTCAACCGCCGGCTCGACCGGGAGGTTCGGAGATTTTCGCTGGACGTGGACGAGGGCTGCTGGAACCCCCAAGCGCCCGTAGGGCCCTTTGCCGGCATAGCCGCTGTACTTCAACGGTCCCATCGCACTCTCCATAATGGGAAGCTCCGGACGACCGGCTTGTCTGCCCCTGGGCATGGCATGTCGCCGGTCACTTCCGCAGCATCGGACGGGCATTCATGTTCATGATAATCGGTCGCCTCTCGGCACTGCTGAAGCACGAAGCTGCCGGCGGCGTACTGCTGATGCTGGCTGCGGCGGCGGCGCTGACGCTCGACAACTCGCCGCTAGCCCATCTTTACGATGCCTTGCTTACGGTCCCGGTGGTCATGCAGGTCGGCGCTCTGACGCTGGAGAAGCCGCTGCTTCTCTGTATCAACGACGGATTGATGGCCCTGTTCTTCCTCCTGGTCGGACTGGAAATCAAGCGCGAGCTCCTGGACGGCAACCTGTCCTCGTGGCGCCAGGCCGTGCTGCCGGCTATGGGCGCGGTCGGGGGCATGGCGGCGCCGGCGCTGATCTACACGGCGCTCAACGCCGGCGATCCGGTGGCGCTGCACGGCTGGGCGATCCCGGCCGCGACGGACATCGCCTTCGCCGTCGGCATACTGGCCCTGCTCGGCAGCCGGGTTCCGGCGGGGCTGAAGGTATTCCTGCTGGCGGTGGCTGTGATCGACGATCTGGGCGCGATCCTCATTATCGCAGTCTTCTATACGGCCGATCTTTCGTTGACATCGCTCGCCATCGCGGGCGCTGCGGCCGCTTTGCTGCTGGCCCTGAACCTGGCGGGCGCGACGCGTTTGCTGCCTTACATCCTTGTCGGCCTCGTCATGTGGGTAGCGGTGCTCAAATCGGGCGTGCATGCGACCCTTGCCGGCGTGGTCGTCGCGTTCTTCATACCGCTGCGCACGAGCGATGTCTCGACGAAGCCGCCCCTGCTGAGGGCGGAGCACGGTCTGCACGGGTTCGTTGCGCTGTTTGTCATGCCGGTCTTCGCCTTCGCGAATGCCGGCGTGCATCTGGGCGGCCTCTCGCCCGGCGATTTCTTGTCGCCGGTCCCGCTCGGCATCGCCGCAGGGCTGTTGGTCGGCAATCAGCTCGGTATTTTCGGCCTGACATGGGCCAGCGTGCGGCTCGGGTTCTGCCGACTGCCCGAAGGGGTGACTTGGCTGCATGTCTACGGCGCCTCGGCGCTGGCGGGCATCGGCTTCACCATGAGCCTGTTCATCGGCGCGCTCGCCTTCGAAGACCCGGCGCACCAGGCGGCGGTCCGGATCGGAGTGCTGTCGGGCTCGCTGCTGTCGGGGATCGTCGGCTATACGACGCTGCGCTGGTTCGCGGGCAGAAAGGGTGCTGTCGTTGCGTGAACGCAAGGCCGACACGGCCCGTTCAGGTGCGCGGCCATGTCGAGATCCTGCTCCGCGGCTGCCCGGTCGGCCAGGAACCGGTCGGCTCTCTCCCGCCAGGAATGGGACCCGTCGCGCTCATGGACGGACGTGCGTCACCCAATGAGGCCCGAATAGGCATCCTGTATGTCGCCGCCCTCGCGGTAGTAGACCTACATCAAGGGCGTGTCGACCCGCTCGGTGGACGATCTGGTGCAGGCCATGGGCATGTCGGGCATCTCGAAGAGCCAGAGCCTGCCCCCGCGAAGGAGCCTGTGAAGAAATCGAATTTGGTTTACCTGTTGGGTTTGAAGCGTTGTAAGCGGTGCGGGGGAGGCACCCGGCTTTCAGCTTGACGGTGGCTTGAAGTTCCAGGGCAGGAGTTCGTCGATGCGGCTGTTGGGATGGCCGGCGGCGATTTTCTCCAGCGTGGTGTTGAGCCAGGCGTAGGGCTCGACGCCATTCATCTTGCAGGTCTCGATGAGCGAGCCGATACGCCCCCATGAGCGCGCGCCCAGGTCGTGGCCGGCGAACAGCGCGTTTTTGGCTGTGAGCTTGATCGGGCGGATCCGGTTTTCGACGAAGTTGCTGTCCATCTCGACGCGCCCGTCGTGCAGGAAGACCAACAACCCGTCCCACTGGTTGGCGATGTAGGTCAGCTTTTCGCCGAGGCGGGACTTGGGCGAGACGCGCGAGCGCTGCTCGTCGAGCCACAAGCCGAAGGCGTTCACCAGCGGCGCCGATTCCGTCCAGCGGACGAACTGGCGCGTTGCCGGCGTCTCGCCCCGGATGCTGTCCTCGATCCTGTAGAGTTGCGCGATGCGGTCCAGACCGGCCTTCGCGATCGGCGAGCCGTTGCTGCCGAACACCGTCTCGAGGCCACGCCTGGCATGGACCCAGCATGCCGCCAGCGTCAGCGCCCCGCCCGGGCGGTTCGGCCGGCCGAGCCGGTTG
>JAJDYL010000040.1 GCA_022825195.1 Alphaproteobacteria bacterium | reverse complement strand
TGCCGCCGATTTCCACCACGGCACGATGGAGACGGCATCATGAGCGCAGCGATCGCATTGCCCGGCAACACCGCGGCGACCTTTCTCACCCATTTCTTCGGACCCGGCCTGGCCGACGATCGCTATGCGGTCGAGAAGTTCCGGGCGATGGCGGACGGCGAGATTCGGCGCTGCTCCGATCCGGCGCCGAAGGGCGGCAGGAGCCGCGGGGCGAAGGTCTTCACCGCCACGCTGAAGGCGGTCAAGGAGATGCGGCCTGACCCCAACGAGATCATCGTCTGCACCGGCCTCAAGAGCCGCGGCGGGGTCCAGTACTGGGGTGCTGTATCGACGTCCCTGTTCTGCAACCGCCGCCAGAAGGGCTGACTCCTTCCTCCCGAGGACGTCCTGCCGTCCCGCCGTCCCCTGCATGGGAGATGGGCAGCCGGCGGGGCGTCCTCCGTCCGTTTTCGGATTGGCAAGGAGGAGGCCGTCATGGCCTATCGCGACATCGACAAGCGGCGCCGGGCCGATCTCGCGCGCTTCCACCGGAGGGTCGCGGCCCGCAAGGCGGCCGGGTTGTGTGTGAAGTGCGGCAAGACCGGGCCGGTGCCGGACCGCACGCTGTGCGCGCCCTGCGCGGAGAAGCGCAATGCCGCCGATCGCGCCCGCTCCGCCAGGCTGCGCGCCGAGGGCAAGCCCGTGCGGGACCCGGTGCAGGCGAGGGAATACGAGCGCGAGCGCAGCCGCCGGCTGCAAGCCGAACGCAAGGCCGCCGGCATCTGCGCAAAATGCGGCCAGGCTCCGGCGCGCCCGGATCGCACCACCTGCGAGCCCTGCGCCGAGCAGCATCGCGCGCGCGACCGCGCCCGCTACGCCAGGGCGAAGGCCGAGGGAATCCCCTGTGGCGGCCGCGATCCCGAGGCCAAGCGAGCGGCCGACCGGGAACGCAGCCGCCGGCGCAGCGAAACCCGCCGCGCGGCCGGGCTCTGTGTCCGTTGCGGGAATGTCCAGACCGAGGAGGGCCGGGGTCTCTGCGAGCCCTGCCGCGACGACCGGCGGGCCGCCAGACGCGCGCGCGCTGCCGATCGCCGCGCCGCCGGCCTCTGCGTAAAATGCGCGGTGCCCACCCCCGGCGGGAAGCTCTATTGCGGCCCCTGCGGCGAGGCCCGGAACAAGCGGCGGAAGCGCGACCCGGAAGCCAGCCGTGAGGCCGACCGCCGCCGCTACGCCAAACGGCGCGCCAGGGGCGATTGCACGAGCTGCGGAAAGCCCGCGAACGGCGCGGCCGAATGCCAGGCCTGCCGCGACGCCGGCCGGGAGCGCTACCATGCCCGCCGGGCCGCCGGGGTCTGCGTAAAGTGCCGGACTCCTACCTTCGGCGGCGCGGCCTACTGCGCGCCCTGCGCCGTGGCCAAGGCAGCACGTCGCAACCCCGAGGCGGAGCAGGCTGCCCGGCGTCGCCGCTATGCCGAACGGCGGGCCAGGGGCCGTTGCGTCGAGTGCAACACGCCCTCGCCGGGGGTCGCCCGCTGCGAGCCCTGTTCGCGGAAGCATCGCGAGAGCTCGGGAGCGTTTCGCGGCATCCCCGTCCTCGAGCCGCAATACACGGTGATCGAGCTCGAGACGGGCATCGACCACGGCACCTATGACAGCATGGCCGATGTTGTCCTCTGCCTCGCCTTCGCCAAGCTGTCCGCGGAGCAGGTCGAGGTGATCCGCGACGCCCCGGTCACCGCGAGCCTCACGGGGTGGGAATGACCGCCGGTTGCGGCACGTGCAGCCGGCCCGCGGTCCGCTGTAATGCGTATCGCCGGCCGGGGGACCGCCGCGTCGCTGTCCACCCGGTCGGCCGATGAAATCGAGATTCACTCGTCCCTGTCCAACACCGGGAGTTTGCACGATGACCAGCATGACCCTGCCCGACGATCCCACCTACTGCTTCACGCCCGTCGAGGACCCCGACACGGGGTTTCATCAGATCCGCATCGTCGTCGACGGAATGGACGTCACCATCGGAACGTCGCTGGTGGTGCTGGGCATCGACGAGGCCCTGGAAATCACCGATCGACTTAACCGGCCTCTCGGCTGGACGCGGGAGAACTGGACCGCCTTCGCCGCGGAGCGCCTGTAGCGCCGGCTGGTTTCGTCGCGCCGGCAACAGCGCGCCGCGCTGAACCGCCGGCCAATCGCGCGGGCGATCTCACGCCGCCGTACCCGTCGGGCAGGAAGCCTCCGATCGGTCCACGCGAGCCGGCCGCGGGGGCAGGCCGTGCGATCCCCCGGCCTCCCATTCCGACAGCACCGCCGCTCCGCGCATGCGGCGGGTGAAGGCCTCCCGCGTGGCGTGCCCCTTTGCGGAGTTGGAGGAGAGCGCGGTTCGGGCGATCGCCCGGAGAGCGGGAGGGAGCGGTTTCCCTCGCACGCGCCGGGCAGAGCAACGGAGGCTCCGGCCATGTTCGACCCCGACAACCATTTCGACATCCCCACCGGCGACCTGCTCGCCGAGCTCGGCATCGACCCCGCCGCCGCGAGCGAGGTCATCGCCGAAGACCGCGCCAGCCGCTGTCCCGGCAGGGACCAGGTGCGGCCCGACCGGGGGACCGCGTTCCTCGACGTGGTCATGCCGCTCGACGGCGCTCCGTGCGGGGCGGCGCCAGCGGAGATCCCGATCCCGGTCCCGTCGCGCCGGCAGGCCGATTGGAGGTGAAGGGAAGCCTGGAGAAGTTGAACGGCGGGGGGCCGGGGGGAGATCGACCCGGCCTCCGGCGTTCGCAACCCATCGTCATGAACGAGAACTGAAGGAGCATCGTGATGGCTTTCGGAATGAACCGCGTCGAACTGATCGGCCGCCTCGGCGGAGACGTCGTCGTCAACCACCTGCCCAGCGGGGGGCGCGTGGCCAATCTCAGCATCGCCACCGACGAGAGCTACATCGACCGCACCGGCAGCGGCGAGCGGATCGACAAGACCGAGTGGCACAAGGTCGTGACCTTCCAGGACGGCCTCATCGACATGCTGGAGCGCAACGCCACGAAGGGCCGCCTGGTCCACGCCGAGGGCAAGTTGCAGACCCGGCGCTGGCGCAAGGACGGCGAGGACTCGGACCGGTTCTCCACCGAGATCATGGTCGTCCCCGGTCACAAGGTCCAATTCCTGGACAAGCCGAAGCGGGCCAACGGCGACGGCGCGCAGGCCGCGGCGGAGTCCGCGCAGGCGCCCGCGAACGGCGAGACGATGCCGGCTGGCGGCGCCCCGGCGCAGGTCGAAGACCCGAACGACTTCCCGTTCTGAATCGTCAACTGTCTCTCCTCGACTCGGGGGCGGTGCTTCGGC
>JAJDYL010000004.1 GCA_022825195.1 Alphaproteobacteria bacterium | reverse complement strand
TGTAGAAGGCCGCTTCCGGCAGGTCGTCATACTCGCCGGAAACGATGCCGTTGAAGCCCTTGATGGTGTCCTCGATCTCGACATAGACGCCGGGCGAGCCGGTGAACACCTCGGCCACATGGAAGGGCTGCGACAGGAAGCGCTGGATCTTGCGCGCCCGCGCCACCACCAGCTTGTCCTCCTCCGACAGCTCGTCCATGCCGAGGATGGCGATGATGTCCTGCAGGCTCTTGTACTGCTGGAGGACCTCCTGGACGCGCCGGGCGATGCCGTAATGCTCGTCGCCGACCACGCGCGGGTCGAGGATGCGCGAGGTGCTGTCGAGCGGGTCCACGGCCGGATAGATGCCGAGTTCCGCGATCTGGCGCGAGAGCACCGTGGTGGCGTCCAGATGCGAGAAGGCGGTCGCCGGCGCCGGGTCGGTCAGGTCGTCCGCCGGCACGTAGATCGCCTGCACCGAGGTGATCGAGCCCTTGGTGGTCGAGGTGATGCGCTCCTGGAGCGCGCCCATGTCGGTGCCGAGCGTCGGCTGGTAGCCGACCGCCGAGGGGATGCGGCCCAAGAGCGCCGAGACCTCGGAGCCCGCCTGCGTGAAGCGGAAGATGTTGTCGATGAAGAGCAGCACGTCCTGGCCCTCTTCGTCGCGGAAATACTCCGCCTGCGTCAGGCCCGTCAGGCCGACGCGGGCGCGCGCGCCCGGCGGCTCGTTCATCTGCCCGTAGACCAGCGCGGCCTTGGACTCGCCGCCCTCCAGGTCGATCACGCCCGACTCGATCATCTCGTGATAGAGGTCGTTGCCCTCGCGGGTGCGCTCGCCGACGCCGGCGAACACGGAATAGCCGCCATGGCCCTTCGCGATGTTGTTGATGAGCTCCATGATGAGCACGGTCTTGCCGACGCCCGCGCCGCCGAACAGGCCGATCTTGCCGCCCTTGGCGTAAGGCGTGAGCAGGTCCACCACCTTGATGCCGGTCACGAGCTGTTCCGCCTCGGTGGACTGGTCCACGAAAGGCGGGGCCGGGCGGTGGATCGGATAGGTCTTCGTCGTGGTGACCGGGCCGCGCTCGTCGATGGGCTCGCCGATCACGTTCATGATCCGCCCGAGCGTCTCGGGGCCCACCGGCACGGCGATGGCGCTGCCGGTATCGACCGCCTCCTCGCCGCGCACGAGCCCCTCGGTCGTATCCATCGCGACGGTGCGCACGATGCTCTCGCCCAGATGCTGCGCCACTTCGAGCACCAGCGTCCTGTCGCCGCGATCGACGTGGAGCGCGTTCAGGATCGACGGAATATCGCCTTCGAACTCGACGTCCACAACGGCGCCCAGAACCTGACTGATGCGGCCGACCGCATTCCTGGCCATTCTTGCTGCTCCTAGACTGCTTCGGCGCCGGAGATGATCTCGATGAGTTCCTTCGTGATCATCGCCTGGCGGGTGCGGTTATACTGCAGGGTGAGCCGGGCGATCATGTCGCCGGCATTGCGGGTGGCGTTGTCCATGGCAGCCATGCGCGCGCCGTGCTCGGAGGCGGCGTTCTCCAGCAGCGCCCGATAGACCTGCACCGAGACATTGCGCGGCAGCAGGTCTTCGAGGATCGCCTCCTCGTCGGGCTCGTAGATATAGACGGCCGACGGCCCCTCGGGCGCGTCGCCTTCCTCCGCCTCCGGCAGCGGCGCCGGGACGAGCTGCTGGACCGTCACCTCATTGCTGATCGCGGACTTGAACCGCGCATAGATCATGGTGCAGACGTCGAATTCGCCCTCGTCGAACATGGTGCGCACGCGCCCGGCGATCTCGTCCGCCTCGGCGAACTCGACCGAGCGGCGCCCGACGCCCTCGATCACATCGACGATCTTGGCGCCGTGCAGGCGGCGAAGCTGGTCCCGCCCCTTGCGCCCGACGCAGAGGATGCGCACCGTCTTTCCGGCAGTTTCCAGCTCCTCGATGAGCTCGCGCGCGCGGCGCACGATGCCGCCGTTGAAGCCGCCGCAAAGCCCGCGGTCGGCCGTGGCCACGACAACCAGATGGGTCCTGTCGTCCCCGCTGCCCGCCAGCAGTTTCGGCGCCCCGGCGCTGCCCGCCAGCGAGCCGCCGAGCGAGCCCAGCATCCGCTCCATGCGCTCGGCATAGGGCCGCGCGGCCTCGGCGGTCTCCTGGGCGCGGCGCAGCTTGGCGGCCGCGACCATCTTCATGGCCGAGGTGATCTTCTGCGTCGCGCGGACGCTGGAGATGCGGTTGCGCAGTTCCTTGAGGCTGGGCATGGCGGCGGCAGGCGCTCAGGCGAAGGTCTTGGCGAAGGCGGCGACGATCCCGTCCACCTCCTTCTCGGTGTCGTCGTCGAGGTCGCCGGACTCGTCGATGCGCGCCATCAGCTCGCCGTGCCGGGCCTTGATCTCGCCCAGCAGCCCTTCCTCGAAGCGGGTCACGTCGCGCACGCCGACGCCGTCCAGATAGCCGCGCACGCCGGCGAAGATCGCCACCACCTGCTCGGCCACGCTGCGCGGCGCATACTGGCCCTGTTTCAGCACTTCCGTGAGCCGCGCGCCGCGGGCCAGAAGCTGCTGCGTCGAGGCGTCGAGGTCGGAGGCGAATTGCGAGAAGGCCTCCATCTCGCGGAACTGCGCAAGCTCCAGCTTGATGCGCCCCGCCACCTTCTTCATCGCCTTCGTCTGGGCGGCGGAGCCGACGCGGCTGACCGAGAGGCCGACATTGATCGCCGGGCGCACGCCCTTGTAGAACAGGTCCGTCTCCAGGAAGATCTGCCCGTCCGTGATCGAGATCACATTGGTCGGGATGAAGGCGGAGACGTCATTGCCCTGGGTCTCGATCACCGGCAGCGCGGTCAGCGAGCCGGCGCCGTGGTCGTCGGACATCTTGGCGGCCCGCTCCAGCAGGCGCGAATGCAGGTAGAAGACATCGCCCGGGAAGGCCTCGCGGCCCGGCGGACGGCGCAGCAGCAGCGACATCTGGCGGTAGGCGGTCGCCTGCTTGGAGAGGTCGTCATAGACGATCACCGCATGCATGCCGTTGTCGCGGAAATACTCGCCCATGGCGCAGCCCGAATAGGGCGCCAGGAACTGGAGCGGCGCGGGGTCGGAGGCCGTGGCGGCGACGACGATGGAATATTCCATCGCGCCGTATTCCTCCAGCGTCTTGACCACCTGGGCGACCGAGGAGCGCTTCTGCCCGACGGCGACATAGATGCAGTAGAGCTTCTTCGACTCGTCGTCGCTCTCGTTGATCTGCTTCTGGTTGATGAAGGTGTCGATGGCGACCGCGGTCTTGCCGGTCTGGCGGTCGCCGATGATGAGCTCGCGCTGGCCGCGCCCGATGGGCACCAGCGCGTCGAGCGCCTTGAGGCCCGTCTGCATCGGCTCGTGGACCGAGCGGCGCGGGATGATGCCGGGCGCCTTGACCTCGACCATCCGGCGTTCGGCGGCCTCGATCGGGCCCTTGCCGTCGATGGGGTTGCCGAGGCCGTCCACGACGCGGCCGAGCAGGCCCTTGCCGACGGGCACGTCGACGATGGCGGAGGTGCGCTTGACGAGATCGCCCTCGTGGATATCGCGGTCCTCGCCGAAGATCACGACGCCCACATTGTCGGCCTCGAGGTTGAGCGCCATGCCGCGCGTGCCGTCGGCGAACTCGACCATCTCGCCCGCCTGCACGCGGTCGAGGCCGTAAACCCGGGCAACGCCGTCGCCGACGGACAGCACCGTGCCGACCTCGGCGACATCGGCTTCGTCGCCGAAATTGGCGATCTCGTTCTTGAGGATTGCCGAGATTTCGGAGGCGTCGATATTCATGTCCCGTCAAGCCCCTTTCATGGAGAGTTCGAGCCGGCGCAGCCGGGAGCCGAGCGAGCTGTCGAAGAGCCGCGAACCGAGCCTGACGACCAGTCCGCCGAGAATGTCGGGATCGACCCTGAGGTCGATGGAAACCCTGCCGCCCGCAATGCCGCCCAGCGCCGTTTCCAGCGAGCGGAGCTGGTCGTCGTCGAGCGCGTGCGCCACGGTGACCTCGGCCGTGACCTCGCCCCGGCGCTCGGCCAGCACCGCGAGGAACCGCCCGGCGATCGCCTGGAGCGCGAACAGGCGGCCGTGGCGCGCGACGACGCCGATGAAATTGCGCGTCATGTCCGCGAAGCCCGCCCGCTCGGCAATGGCCTGCATGGCGCGCGCGCGGTCCTCGCGGGCGATCAGCGGCGAGCGCACGAGATGGGTAAGCTCCGGGCTTTCCGCCAGCAGCGCCTTCAGCGCCTCCAGGTCTTCCGCGACCCGGTCGAGCGCCTTCTCTTCCTCGGCCAATTCCAGAAGGGCGGTGGCGTAGCGGTCGGCCAGTGCGGAAACAGGTCCTGCCTGTGAAGCCACGAGATGATGTCCCCGAAATGCGTGCCGCGTCCGATCCGCCGCCGCTCGAAAACCCCGGCGAAAAGACGGCCGCCAAGCCAAGCGCAACGGGCGCGAGCCCAAGAGCGCCGCGCGGTCCTCCTGCTATCACAGCGCCCGCCGGAGCCGCAACCGAGGCCCCCGCGACATATTGGCTGGCCGACCGGATATGGTGTCGATGTGGTGTTGAATTGAAAGGCTGCCGGACATACCTTCTGCGGCGCAATCGGGCAGCGGCATGGAGGCCCCGATGGAAGTCGCAATCCGCGAGGCGAAGGCGCGCCTCTCCGAACTCGTGGCCGCCGTCGGAAAGGGCGAGCGCGTCGTCATCACCAAGCACGGCCGCCCGGCGGCCGAACTCGTCGCCTGCGAGGCGCGCGGCGGCCTCGACTTCGACAAGCTGGACCGGATACGCCGGCGCCTCGGCATTGTCGGGGACGGCGAACGCTGGCCGGAGGAGTGGAACGACCCGGCCTTCAGCCGGCAGGTGCTGGGGCTGGAAGAGGAAGAAGAGTAGAGGGGTGCGGATTCTCCTCGACACCCACTGGCTCTATGACCTGATGGAGGCTCCGGGGAAGCTGCCGGCAACCGAGCACCGGTTGCTGGCCGACCGGAACACGCAGCTGTTTTCGAGCGCCGTGTCCATCTGGGAAATGCGGCTCAAGTTTCACGCCCGCCACCGGGACGGCGCGCGCAAGAGCCGCTTCGACCCGAACGATGTGCTGGCGGCGCTGGAGGACCTGGCTATTCCGGTGCTTGCCATGACCCCGGCCCACGCCGCGCAGCCTCTCGAAACGCCGCTTCCCCACCGCGACCCGTTCGACGAACTGCTGCTCGTCCAGGCGCAGGAGGAAGGATTCAGGCTGCTGACCCACGACCGGCTCCTCATCGGCCACCCGCTGGCGGTCTCGCCGGGCGCGGCGGCATAGCGGGGCGCGCGCCCTCACATGAAGCTGTAGGGGTCCACGTCTATCTGGAGGGAGACGCTGGCGGGCAGGCGGACCGCGCCGAGCCAGGCGCGCAGGACCGGCTGCACCGCCCGGTCGCGGGGGGCTTTCAGCAGCAGGCGCCAGCGGTAGCGGCCGCGCAGCAGGGAGAGCGGCGCGGGCGCGGGGCCGAGCACGTCCGCCTCC
>JAJDYL010000094.1 GCA_022825195.1 Alphaproteobacteria bacterium | reverse complement strand
TGAGCTGGGCGAACGGCTTGCCCGCCTCGACCGCGCCGAGCTGCTTCTCGTCGCCCACCAGCACCACGCGGGGAAGCCGGAGCGCCGTCGCGATCCGCAGCAGGTTCTTCATCTGCGCGCTGGAGGCGAGCGAGGATTCGTCCACCACCAGCACCGTCCTGGCGTTGGCGGCGCGGAGCTTGCGCAGCCCCTCCGCCGTGCCCCGGCCCTCTGCGATCCCGTCATGGCGCGCGAGGTAGCGTTGCAGCGTCTCCGACCCGATGCCGGATTCGTTCGCCAGCGTCTTCGCCGCCGAGGCCGAGGGCGCGAGCCCCACCGTCCGGTAGCCCTGGCTGGCGGAAAGCGCCCGCAGGCGCTTCAGCATGGTGGTCTTCCCGGTGCCGGCATAGCCCTGGACCGCGACCACCCGATCCTTCGATGCAAGGATCGTCTTGACGGCTTCCTTCTGGCCCTCGTTGAGCCGGCCCCGGTGCAGCTTCGTCTCCGCCACCCAGCGGCGCATGACGGTCTTCTCCGCCCCCTGGCCCGCGCGCATCAGCGCGATGGTCTCGGATTCCCGCGCCAGCGCCGCGTCCGTGGTCCAGTGCCGGCCGTGGTCGAGCCCGGTCGCGGCGTGGAGAGAGCCGTCGCGTTCGAGCGAAGCGATGGCGCGCTCCGCCGCATCGACGGTGACCGCGCCGGGCTCGCGCGCCAGCGTCGCCGCGAGCAGGTCGGCATGGCCGAACACCGACTGGCGCTCGGCGAGATGCGCCACCGCCCAGGCCGCCGCGTCGCCCGCCGCATAGCCCGGACCGGCGAACAGGTCCGGGCCGAGCAAACCCCGTTCCGCCTTGCGGGCTTGCGCGCGGACCTTGCCGGGAGAAAAGCCGATGGTCTTCGCCTGGCGCTTCCAGCTTCGGTCCAGCGCGCCCCGGTCGATGTCGCGCTTCGCCGCCCGCGTCATCAATGCCGCCCGCGCCGCCAGATGGGGATTGTCCCTGGACTCTCCCATGCCGCGTTCGGTCATCGCCGCCTCGATCTCCGCCCGGCGGGTCGAATAGGCGTCGATCGCTTCGCGGGGGACGCCCCCGATCTCGAAGCGGCCGTCGGCATGGGTCTTCTCGATCCCGTAGCCCAGCCCCTTCAGCCCCTGCGCCAGTTCCGCCCGGTAGATCGAGCCGATGGCCATCTTGCCCTTGAACAGGCCGTCATCGACCATCGTGCGCCATTTGGAATCCCCGCCCTGGACCATGTTGGCGATGACGCAATGGGTATGGAGCTGGGGATCCAGGTTGCGGGACGTGTCATGGCGGAAGGTGGCCGCGACCATCTTCTGGTCCCCGGCGCGGACCATCGCCCCGGTCGCGGGATCGCGCATCCGGGTCTCGACGGCGTTCTTCTCGATCCAGCCCAGCGTCTCCGCCACCGCCCGGTCGTGCGCCTCGACGATGCGTTCGTCGCCGCCCACCATCGCCATCAGGGAGACCGACTTCGGCGCGCTCAGCGTCACGTCCCGGCCGGGCCGATGGACAATCCCGCCGCCGAGCTCCTTGCGGCCGAGCCGGCGGCCGCCCGGAACCTCGCCTTCGAGCACCGACCGGAAGCGCTCGGGATCGACCGGCCCTTCGAGGCCCAACGCCGCCGCGCCCTTGCCCGCCCAGGCGCTCGCCTCGCGGTGCGCCCCGTCGTCCTTCGCATAGTAGCCGTCGCGCTCGAAGTAGCCCACGCCCTGCGACGGCGAGGCGATCTTGCCGATGGACGCTACCATCGCCGGGGCGCTCCGGCAGGCACGGAGTCATGGGATTCTCGCCTGTCCATACAGGCCAGATATGCGCTCGCGAGGCGTAGAACAAGAGCCGAACAAAGTGCTGTCCTCGCGTGGCATCACATGGCCCCGAAAGTCGTCGTTTGGCCCCTTCGCCCGATGACGGGCACCTCCCGCAATGCGGCGGCGTGGTGCAAAGGCGCTTGCCGCCCGCCGCCGGGCTTCCTATGATTCGGCCATGACCGAGGCCATCGCGTTCGACACACACCGCTTCGTCAAGCGCCTGACCGACTGCGGCTTCACCGAGCAGCAGGCCGAGACGCTGGCCGACGAGCACGTCACGCTGCTCAACGGCAACCTGGCGACCAAGGCCGACATTGCGAAGGTGGAAGCGCGTATCGAGGCGGTGAAGTCCGAGCTTCTCAAATGGATGTTCGGAGCGCTGATCGCCCAGGGCGGGCTGATCGTCGCCCTGGTCAAGCTTCTGTAGCGGTCGGGGTTCCGTCCCCGCCCCGGTGGTCCCCGAGGATATCGGCGGCGATGCTGTCCGACACGCGGACGGCGGATTCGCGCACCGACGAGATCGACCTTCGGCGTACCAGCCCGCATGATCGTCGCGCCGCGAAATTTTTTTATCGCAGCCAAGCGTGGCCACAGCGTGCCAGGGCGTGCCTGGTGGGGACAAGTCGTTGATTCCCTACAGGAAATCCCCTGATGGCCCGTTTGACAAGGCTTGCCCGCAGGTTCAAATCTCCCTTCCAGGGTCACCGAATCCGGGAAGGCGGGAGCGATGCAGCGAGACGGAAACGGCCGCGAGCGGGTGCCAGTTCCCCGCGTTGCTGCGAACGACAACACCGGCTCGCAGGCCGGAGCGGGCGGCGGGCCGGAAGCACGGATCGACGCCGCCGTGATGCGCCTTGCCCGCCTGTTGGGACGGCAGATCGCGCGCGAGCAATTCCGGCAGTCGCAAGCCGCGAACGACAACGCGCCGGCGGACGAAGCCGGCGACGGATAGGAGACCCGAGACCGTGACCCTGCGCCCCGCGCTCCCTTCCCGCTA
>JAJDYL010000052.1 GCA_022825195.1 Alphaproteobacteria bacterium | reverse complement strand
CCCTGATCGCAGAGCGATAACCCCTCGCCATTCCTTCACCCGCATGGTGAAAACCAAAATACGCCCAACAGGACGCTCAAATCATTGTAGGAAAGGCATCGGACAACAGGCCACCCCTGCCGCAGCTCGCCGATCAGGGCGGCATTTTGAGGCTTGCGCCTGATTGCGCGTATGTGCCAGAGTTCGACTCGCAATCTTCGATGCGTCCCGCTCTGTCGGGTCGCTCGCCGAATACAAGAGCCTCATACCCGGCGAGGGGTAGCTCCCCGCGCTTGGCGAATAGGCGAGGTCTCGAATGTTCACGCATCGAAGATTGCAACGGCCCGACGCCAGCCGTCGGTCGGGTCGTTGTTTCACCGTGCGGCAGAGAGGGGACGACCATGAAGACGACCCTTGGCGCGTTCGCGGCCGGGCTTGTGGCATTTGCGGCAGGACCAAGCATTGCCCATGCGGAAAAATCCGGAGACTGGCAACAGTGGATTCCCATGGAATGCAGCCATGCCCTCAACGCCGGCGCGGCGGAGGGTTCCCGCTGCTTTCAGCACCATTTCGACGAAACGCTTATGGGCTATGCCGCACAGCTTCTCGATACCCACGGGAAAACCGTCTTCGGAGACAATTTCGGCTTCCATCATCGCATGTCCTGGTCGCCGGCCAGCACTGGCGCGAGCCGAAACATAGATGCTGTCTTCCCCCTGCACTCCCGATCCGGCGACGCCGGGCCGGGTTTCGAGAAAACGGCGCTATTCCTGCAACAGGGAATTACGCGCTGGCATGACAATGCGGGTTTCACTCGCAACGACATCCGGCATGGCGTCGCCTACCGCTTCGCGCTTTCCGAAGATCGCGAAAACATTCTCGGCATATCTGCGATCTATCAGGAAAACATGGAACGCGGCCACTCGCGCCTGGTGACGACCCTGGACTACAACGGGCGCTTCGGCACTGGCCGGATTCAGCATTTCCTTCCAACATCCGGCTGGAAACCCGGCCGGACGGGTTACGAGGAACGCGCCCTCGGCGGAACGGAAATAGGCGCGAGCCTCGGTATCACGCAAACGCTTTCGCTGGATACCAGCCTAACCCGCTGGAACCACGAAACCGAAACTGCCAAGGATATTCATAGCCGCGTCGGGCTTGGCTTCCGCCCGCATCCTTGGCTGAATGTCCGGGCCGGGTATGAAACCGGCTTCGCCAAAGACGCCGCCAATATCCATGTTCAGCTTACGATACCGCTCGGCGGCGCACCGAAGCCGATTCCCCCCTGGGAAGGTGTCGGAAGCTTCGCCATGGCGCAAACCGGGGCGAATATTTGGCAACCCGTCGAGAATGTCGAGCGACTGCAAACCGTGGAGCGGATCATCACGCCTGCCGTTCAAGCGCAAGCAAACGGCATTACCGTCAGTTTCATTCAAGATTCAGCGCAGACCGGCGGAGAAATAGGACTCCGGCTTTCCATTCCCGCGCCATTGCCCGACGATCTGCGGCTTGTCGTTCAACTCGTGCCGGGTAGCGGCACCAACCCGGCAATACCAGGTGAAGACTTTACCGATATGCCTCAGAGCGTGACCATCGCAAAAGGGGAAACTAGCGCCTCGGTGTATTTCCAGCTTTTGCATAATGCCGAGATGAAAGAGAATCGAAGCCTTGCCGTCTCGGTTTCCTTGGCCGCTTCATCCTGAAACATCTAATCGAGGAAGAACCGATGACAAATCTTTGCACCCGCATTTGCATTTGCACCTTCGCCCTTTTTGCGCTGGGATTGACTTCTTGCGGTGGAGGAAGTGGAGGTGGTAGCGGATTTTCCGTTCGTCCCGACAGCGATGGGGGTATAACTATTACACCCGACGTACCCAGACGTTTTACATGCCGCACCCCTGCCGGTGGTGGCATTTGCGTTATGTACGATATTTCTGACCCCATTGATCGTACAAATCTCGCTCGCCAATGTCATGCCCGTGATAACGGATGGACATGCCCAAGCGGGCTGTATTGCGAACAAACAGCATCGGGAAGGAGAAGCCTTACAAGTGTGCCTAATCAAGAAATATGCGAGCAGCACAATGGACGTACTTATCGGTGGTCAAGAGGGTAAATGTGTGCAGCACCGGCATCGCCAGATACCACGCTATCGAAACCGCAGACAGAAAGGAGAAGGAGTTCCATGAAAAAAATCATTCCGACGGTGACTATGTATCTCGCATTCGGCGGAGTTGAAGTCGCCGATCATCAACAATTAAATCCACGTATAGAGCAACGCTTGCAAAAATTAATCGACAAGAGGTTCTCAAACGTTATTCTGATGACGGCTGGGGAATGCAGGTCACTCGAAGTCGGCTGGGGGCCATATGCCCCGATAAGTGACCGCTTTCCCATAGCGGCTGATCAAGCTAAAGACGAACGAAAAGAAAAAATCAGCTTCACTTCTGGCGAAACCACCGGCGAACCTGCTGTTATGGCTTTTTCGTAGGACAAAAAAATTATGGAAGAGATTACAACAAGGTTCATCAAGTACTTTCCCCAATATCTCAACGAGTTTGGTTCGATTCTGTCGGGGCCAAAACGATTCATGGCCAAAAGAGAATTGCACACTTCTCGATTGTTCTACAACTCGCTGCACTTCCTAGTCTTGTCACTCTTCGTAACTGTCGTAGCTAGAGCACCTCTTTTGCTGCCAGAGGACAATTTATGGATTTTCTTGGGTAGTCAAGCCATTTTGTGCTTGATGTCAGTCGTGCTGTTTGCTGCGTCTTTGCGTCTATCATGGCGTATTGTCGGAGGAAAGGCAACATTTCGAAGTTTTTTCGTAGCCTATGCTTACTTTTATGGGGTCATCTTTGTAATGACAATATGTGTTTTTCTGATTGCCGAGGGTACGTTTAAGTTTCTCGAACCAGAACTTTATATTGAAGTACGAAATGCTATAATTAATAACACCAAACAACCTACGATTCACAGCTCAGTGATATACATACCACTGGTGATTTTGACCGTAGGGTATGTTGCTTTATCGGTTTGGTACATTGTTGCTTGGGGGGCATATCGGCAATTGAACCAATTGAGCAAGCGTCATTCAGTCGCTGCGTTTCTTATTTCTGTACCATTCAACGCACTGGCCTTTGGCGCAGTCTTCTTTGCCAGTAGCGCCTTAGCTTGAAAAATCTCAACAATTTTATGAGTATAGCGCCGTGATCCGACTACATCACCTTCTGGTCAGAGGATTTGTTCAAGTTTTGGGACGTTGGCGGGGACGCGGCGATTCTCGCCGGCATTCTGCACGACTGGGATGACGATTCATCGCTTCAAGTTCGTCGCTAGCCGGGCTGCGCATTGCCGTGCAGGTGACGGGGGTTCGTCGTCGAGATGACGTTGCCGGAAAACGCAGCAGCTGGCAGGTTGAGCGACCTTCATCTCCTAGCTGTTACCGGCGATCTACGCAGGCTCCGGTTGGCAAGGTCCGATCAAGGTCGTTCCTGGGGGCCGTATACGAGACCGAGATCCCCGGCGCTCCCGATGGAAAGTATATCGTCATTCGCTACCGGGCGACCGTCGAGCACAAGGAAAGTACCGTCGAGACGGTCACGCCGATGTTGGAAAAAGACGGAATGTGGCGGGTTTTAGGTTACTTTATCCGATAGGCACCACATTCCTGAAGGTCTTCGCCCCCTGGACCGGGAAGGAAGCGGTTCGCCGCGAGGTCGCGAACGACGACTCGTGGTCCGAAGTAGGCAGGGCGGAGCACGATATCATGTTGAGCCGCTCCGTCCGCCCTTGGGGGCGAATGATCGTCATCACTGCCGTCGAGGCTGCGTTGGCAAGACTGTATGTCCTTCCGTAGCCGTCTTTCATCGGGATGGTTCGCCTATCATGACCCGCGCCAGGGCGTCCCCGATCCGCTCCGCCGCTGCCTCGATGTCGCGGTCCGCGAGGTGGGCATAGCGCAAGGTCATTCGGGTATTGCTGTGACCGAGCAGCCGGGAGACGACCGGCACCGGAACGCCGTTCATGACCGCATGGCTGGCGACCGTGTGCCGGAGATCGTGAAGGCGGACATCCTCGATTCCGGCTTCCCGGCGAACCCTGTTCCACAGCGGGAGTTCGGGACTGCGCGGCCGGTCGGGATTGACGGGCGAGGGAAACACGAACGGGCCCGGGTTCCTGGGTTGCCGTTCCAGGATACGTCGGGCGGCGGCGCTGAGAGGCACCCGTCTCGGTCCCGTCTTGCTGTCCACGAGTTCCAGCATGTCCACCCGGACCTCCGACCAGCGCAGATTGACGATTTCGCTCCGGCGGCAGCCGGTCAAAAGCAACAGCCGGATCATGTCCGCCTGCTGCCGGCCGCCCTTCCGGACCTGTCTGTCCAGAACATCGTGGAGGCGGGCGACTTCCTTCCGGGACAGGAATCGCGTAAGCGCCGGTCGACGGTTCATCTTCAGGCCCCGCACCGGATTGACGCCGATGTGTCCGCAGGCGATGGCGAAGTTCATGATCTGGCGAAGAGTGGCAAGAGCATGATTGGCGTTGCCGGGAGCCGTCCGGCTGAATGCATCGAACCATTTCCGGACCCGTGCCTGGGTGATGCGGTCAAGCGGTTTCGCCCCGAACGCCGGCAGAAGCCGTCCATTCAGAAGGGCGGATATGCCTCGGCGGCTGGACGGCTTGTAGCCGTCGAAGTGGGCTTCCTTCCAAGCCCCAGCGACGAAATCCCGGAACAGCGGGGCCTCATGTGCCGGTTCTGCCGCCGCCTCCGGCTCGGCCTGTCGGGTCCGGCATTCCCGCCGGGCCTCGGCGACGCCCTTCAGGGCGGTGGGGCCGAGGGAGATGCGCTTCGAGCGTTCGCCGGCGTCGAACAGAAGGACCCAGCTTCGTCCGCCCGAAGGCCGGACACGGACCCCGAGACCGACGGCGCGACTGTCCCAGACGGTATATTCCCGCTCGCGGGGCCGCAGGCGGGCAATAGCGGCGTCCGTGAGCTTCATCCGTTCCCTGCCTGCCATCGCTCAGTTCCTTTCCAGCACGGCGCTGACGATTTCGGCGGCTTCATGAACCATGGCGTCGGCGGCATGCGTGTATTTCAGCGTCGTCTGCGGATTGCGATGACCGAGCAATCTTGCGATCGCGAGCACCGTCTCGCCCCGTCTCAACGCAAAGCTCGCATGGGTATGTCGCAAGTCGTGAAGGCGCACATCGCCCAGACCTGCTTCGGCGCGAACCCGATACCAGAACTTGTCGAGCCAGACCTTGTTCCTGGGTCCGTCCGTTCTCGGCGCCGGAAAGACCCAGCCGCTCTTCCGCCCGAGCATATCGAGAATGTCGCGGGCGGGCCGCGAGAGCCACACGGTTCTGGGGCCGGTCTTGCCGTCGCGCAGGAACAGGTGGCCTTCCCGGTAGTCGGACCAGCGCAGGGTCAGGATTTCACTCCTGCGGCAGCCCGTGAGGAGCAGCAGGCGGACGATGGCGACCTGCTGCGGATACCGTGCCTCATTCGCCGTAAGCCTGTCGGACAGACGGCGGATTTCCTCGTCGGAGAGAAACCGTTCGCGCCCCTTGCGACGGTAGCGGCGAATGCCCGTGCAAGGGTTGGAGCCCTCGGGACGCAGCCCCATCGCCTCCGCTTCCCTCATGATGACGGACAACACCGGCATGGACCGGTCCGCTGCGACCGGCGTCGCCCGAAGCGAGGCGAACCAGTTCCGCACGTCGCGCCCGTCGATGTCGGCAATTCCCCGCTCGGCGAAATACGGCAGAAGCTGGTTGCGCAGATAGCAACGGTTCACATTGAGCGTTCCGGCCTTCCAGACGTGCGCGTACCGGTCGAACACGGTCTCGGCAACGGCCTCGAAGAGCATCTCCTCCGGCCGAGCAGGCGCGCTCTCGTCTTTTCGAATCGCGGCAAGCGTTTCGGTGGCATGCGCTCTCGCTTCCGCTATGCCCGTGTTGTCGGCGTCGCCGATGATTTTCCAGATACGCTCGCCGTGACGCTGGCTTTGGAGGAAGAGGCGTTTCCTGCCCGTAGGCAGAATGCGAACACCGAACCCCCTCAGTTTGGCGTCCCGGACGTCATACGCTGTCTTTCGCGGCCGAAGCGCCTTAACTCGGGCGTCCGTGAGGATGGTTCTGGCCATGGTCTTCTCCCGGCTCCGGTTGCAGCCAGGGGGCAAAGGGATTGCATCCCGCTTCCCCGGTTGCAGATTTTCGGGAGAAAAACGACGCTATATCAGATAGTTAGAACCGAAAGGTGCGCTGGAAGGTGTAGGTCATCAGCCCGCCCTCCTCGTGGCGGACCATGTAGCGGAAGTCGTCCAGCCAGTTCTCAAGGACGGCGCCCGTGCTTCTCAGGCCCGGCATCCCGGGCGGCATGAACTCGAAATGCGGCCAGTCGTCCGCACTCCAGGAGACCGGCAGCTCCAGCAGCGCGGTTTCCTCCCCGAAGGTCGAGGCGTCATCGTCCCGGATGACGTCGCCCCGGCGCACCCGGTAGGGCTGCGTGTCGTGGCCCATCATCGAGCTGTCATAGGCGAAGCCGCGCTCCAGCAGCAGCGCGACGGAATGCTCCGACAGATCCCAGGCCGGCGAGCGGTAGCCGCGCGGACGCGCCCCCGTCAACGCCTCGATAGCGGCGGTGCCCCGGTCGAGCTCCTCCGCTTCTTCCTCTCGCGCGAGTTGCGTCGGCGTGATGTGGCGCCAGCCGTGATGGCCGATCTCGTGCCCGGCCTCGTGGATGCGCCGGCAATGGTCCGGCCAGGTTCCGATGGTGATGCCCGGAATGAAGAAGGAGGCCGGGATGCCGTAGCGGTCCAGCAGCCGCAGGATGCGCTCGACCCCGACCGCCCCGAATTCGCCGCGCGACAGCATGGTGGGCGAAGTCCGGCCGCGGGCGATGAAGCCGGACATGCCGTCGAAATCGAAAGTGAGCGCCGCAAGACAGGCCGTCATCCGCCCATCTCCTCCGACCAGGGCCGCCCGCGCACCGACGCGGCGAGGCCGCCATCGACGACGAGTTCGGTCCCGGTAATGTAGGCCGCCTCGTCTGAAGCGAGGAAAAGCACGGCATAGGCCACGTCCCAGGCCGTGCCCGCGCGGCCCATGGGCACGATGCCGGCGCGCTCCTCCAGCACGCTCTCGAAGGCGTCGCCATGGACCTCGCGCAGCCGCCGGGTAATGCGCGGCGTCGCCATCATGCCCGGCAGCACTGCATTGCAGCGCACGCCCTGCGGCGCATATTGCCCGGCGATGTTGCGCGTGAGCTCGTTGACCGCGCCCTTGGACGCCGCATAGGCGACCGCAGGATAGGCGAAGCGCAGGCTCGCCAGCGACGAGTTGTTGACGATCGACCCGCGCCCCTGCCCGACCATGACGGGCAGCACATGCTTGCAGGCGAGGAACATCGGTTTGACATTGACCGTCATCAGCCGGTCCCAGTCCGCCTCCTCCAGTTCCACCGGACCGCCGAGCGCCTGGAGGCCGATATTGTTGAAGAGGATGTCGATCTGCCCCCATGCGCGATGGCAGGCGGCAACTGCTGCCTCGACCTCGGACGCGACCGACATGTCGGCCTGCCAGGCTTCCGCCACGCCGCCCTCCGCGCTGATCTCCGCCACGGTATCTTCGGCGGCGGCCCCGTTCCGGTCCACGCAGAAGACGCGCGCGCCCTCCCGCGCCATCAGCACGGCGCTCGCCCTGCCGTTCGACCAGCCCTCGGCTATCGACCCCGCCCCGGCAACCAGCGCCGCCTTGCCCGCAAGACGCCCGTCCATGCTGCGCCCTCCCGCTTTCGCCGCGCCAGTATGGCACGGAGGCCGGGGCCGCGCATGGCGCGCCGGCCCGGAACGACGCCAGCGGGACGCCGCTGCTTGTGGTAATCTCTCCGCTCTGTGCGCTCGGGGAGTTTCAGGCCGTGGAATGCAGTATCGGCAGCATGGGTTCCAGATACACGGTCTGCCGGTTTTTTCCCGTCGATATTCCGCGGCTGGCCAAGCTCGACTGGAACAGCGTCGCGCGGCGCGTCTTCATCGACCCCGCCACGGGCGTCATCGCGCTCATGTCGCCGTCATCGACACATGAGGAATATGCAAGAGGCGCCGACCGCCTTGTGGAGACACTCGGCGAACGAATCGAGGTCCGCTCCGTGGCGCTCGGCGCAACGCGGTGGCGCCGCCGCGAGGATCCGGAGAACACCGGGGCCGAGCCCGACGCCTGCTATTATCTGGGAAAATCCGCCGAACGGCGGACGCAGGCCCGCCGGCAGGGACCGGAAGCGCTGCAAGCCTTCGAGCTGGATACGCCGCCCGACCTTGTCGTCGAGGTCGAACGCAGCCGGGGCGATGAAACCAAGCCCGAATTCTACCGCCGGCTGGGCGTTCCCGAAATGTGGCGCCTCGACATCTCCGGCAATACGCGCGAGGCCCTTATACTCGACTTGCAGGCTGCCGACGGTCCGGTGGAAGTCTCCGTCTCGGTCGTGCTCCATCCGGCGACGCCGGCCTTTGTGCTCGAAGCACTGGAACTGGCTGTCGAGGGGCGTCGCCGCGATCTGGACGTCTTCGTCGAAGCGTTCCTCTCGGACGGGTAGCATCCCCGGCAGGGCGGGTCAGCCGAGCGCACCGCCCGCCCGCGTCCGCCGCCGACGGCACAGCATGAACAGCACGATAGCCAGCGCGCCCGGAACGACCCAGGCGGGCCAGAGCAGCACCTGCACGAAGGCCGGGTCCCAGAGCCAGGGATGCAGGTAGCGCTGGATGACGGCCTGGGCAAGATTGAGGCTGCCGCTGTCCAGCGAGAACCACACCTGTCCCAGCGCCTGAGGCTGCCACCCGCCCCCGGCCGCGGCGTGCCAGATGTCGCCGCCGAGCGCGATCATCGCGCCGCAGGCGAAGAACAGAGCTACCAGACGACAGACAATCAATGAACCTCTCCAGAGGGCAAGCGTAGCGACAACCGGGCCGCTTGCCAAACCCGTTGTGCGATGCAACAACCCCGCGTCCGGAGAGGTGGCATGCTTGCAGGGATAGTAAAGGAAACCGCGCTGCGCGAGCGCCGGGTCGCCGCAACGCCGGACAGCGTGAAGCGGCTGCTGGCGATGGGCTTCGAGGTGCATGTGGAGCCGGATGCCGGAGCGGCCGCGGGCTACCCGGATACCGCCTATGTCGAGGCCGGCGCGGAGATCGACCCGGAGGCGGCCGGCGCGGCGGATCTCGTGCTTTCGGTGCAGATGCCGGCCATCGAACGGCTGAAGCGCGGCGCGCTGCTGGCGGGCCTGCTGGCGCCTTTCGGCGACGGCGACGGCCGGGCCGCGCTTGCCGAGGCCGGCGTCGAGGGGTTCGCGATGGAACTCATGCCGCGCATCACCCGCGCGCAGACCATGGACGCGTTGTCGAGCCAGTCCAACCTCGCCGGCTATGCGGCGGTAATCCGGGCCGCCGACCTTTTCGGCCGCGCCTTCCCGATGATGGTGACGGCCGCCGGCACGATCGCGCCGGCAAGGGTGCTCGTGCTCGGCGCCGGCGTGGCCGGGCTCCAGGCGATCGCGACGGCCCGGCGCCTCGGCGCGGTCGTCTCGGCGATGGACGTGCGCCCGGCCGCACGCGAGCAGGTGGAAAGCCTCGGCGCCAGCTTCGTCGAGGTGGACCACAGGGAGCCGAGCATGGCCGAGGACGAGGGCGGTTACGCCCGGGAGATGGGCGAGGACTACAGGCGCGAGCAGGCCGACAAGCTGGCGGAGACGCTCGCGCGTACCAATGTCGTGGTGACCACGGCGCAGATCCCCGGCCGGCCCGCGCCGCGTCTGCTCTCGGCGGAGATGGTGCGGGCCATGCCGCCCGGCTCCGTGGTGGTCGATATCGCGGTTGCCCAGGGCGGCAATTGCGAGCTGAGCCGCGCGGACCGCATCGTCGAGGAGGCCGGCGTGCTCATCGTCGGCGACAGCGACCTGCCGTCCCGCGTGGCGCAGGACGCAAGCGCCCTCTATGCGCGCAATCTCGTCAACTTCACGGAACTGCTGGTGGACAAGGACCGGGGCGAGCTCGCACCCGACTATGACGACCCGATCGTGTCCGCGACGGCATTGAGCCCGAAGGAAGCGTCCGATGGCTGAAACCCTCGACCGGGACGCGGCGGCGCTTGCGGACCGCGCCGGCGAACTCGCCAGCGAAGCGCAGCGGCTGGCGGCGGAGGCGGCCGATCTCGCCAACCGCGCCGCCCAGAGCGATGCGTCGGCAACCGACCCCGTGCTGTTCGGCCTCACCGTGTTCGCGCTCGCCTGCTTCGTCGGCTACTACGTGGTCTGGAAGGTGACGCCGGCGCTGCACGCGCCGCTCATGTCGGTGGCCAACGCGATTTCCGGCGTGGTCGTGCTGGGCGCGATGATTGCAGCCGGGCCCGCCATCTTCGGCGTCTCCAAGCTGCTCGGCTTCGTCGCCGTCGTGGTCGCTTCGGTCAACATTTTCGGCGGCTTCATCATCACCCAGAGAATGCTCCAGATGTTCCGCAAGAAGGACGGCTGAGAGGATGGAAGCCTCCATTGCGTCCTTCGCCTACCTTGTGGCGGCGATCTGCTTCATCCTCGGTATTCGCGGGCTCGCCTCGCCGGAAACCGCGCGCCAGGGCAACTGGATCGCCATTGCCGGCATGGCCATCGCCATCGGCGCGACGCTGCTCCGCCCGCAGATCGCCACGTTCGAGCTGGTGCTGGGCGGCATCGTCATCGGCGGCGCCATCGGCACGGTGATTGCGCTCAGGGTCAAGATCACGGACCTGCCGCAGCTGGTCGCGATCTTCAACAGCCTGGTCGGCCTCGCCGCGGTGCTGATCGCCGCCGCCGCTCTGGAAAGCCCCAGCCTCTACGGCATTCCCATCAGCGGCGGGCTCGCGACCCACAGCCTGGTCGAGATCATGGCCTCGACCGCCATCGGCGCCGTCACCTTCACCGGGTCGGTCGTCGCCTTCGCCAAGCTGCAGGGGCTGATGCGGAGCGCGCCCATCACCTTCACCGGCCAGCGCGCGGTGAACGCCTTCGTCGGGCTGATCGTGCTCATGGCCGCGCTCGCCTTTGCGGGCTGGGGCACGGCGGGGCTCTTCTGGGCGCTGGCGCTGGCGGCGCTGGTCTGGGGCGTGCTCGTGGTCATCCCCATCGGCGGGGCGGACATGCCCGTGGTGATCTCGGTGCTGAACTCGGCTTCCGGCTGGGCCTCCTGCGGCATCGGCTTCACGCTCGACAACCCGCTGATGATTATCACCGGGGCGCTGGTCGGCGCGTCCGGGGCGATCCTTTCCTACATCATGTGCAGGGGCATGAACCGCTCGCTCGCCCATGTGCTGCTGGGCGGCTTCGGCGGCGAGACCGAGGGACCGGTCGCGGACGCCGCCGACCGGGGGCCGGTCAAGGCGGGCAATGCCGACGACGCCGCCTTCATGCTCCGCAATGCCGGCTCCGCGGTGATCGTGCCGGGCTACGGCATGGCCGTGGCGCAGGCCCAGCATGCGCTCCGCGAGATGGTCGACCTGCTGGAAGGCGAGGGCGTGCGGGTGCGGTATGCGATCCACCCGGTCGCCGGGCGGATGCCGGGCCACATGAACGTGCTGCTGGCCGAAGCCAACGTCCCCTACGACAAGGTGGTCGAGATGGAGGCCATCAACCGCGACTTCCCCTCCACCGACGTCGCCTTCGTGATCGGCGCCAACGACATCACCAACCCGTCCGCGCGCAACGACGCCTCCAGCCCGATCTACGGCATGCCGGTGCTCGAGGTGGACCGGGCGCGGATGGTCATGTTCGTCAAGCGGTCCATGGCGAGCGGTTATGCCGGCGTCGATAATCCGCTGTTCTTCAACGAAAATACGATGATGCTGTTCGGCGACGCCAAGGCGATGTGCGAAGGCATCATCAAGTCCCTGGAATAGAGGCCCCGCAATCCATGACACGCATGGTGAAGATCGCCCAGTGGGGCGAGCCGGTCGAGGTGGACGACGGTCTGACGCTGCTGGAGGCGGCGCTGGAGCAGGGCGTTCCCTATCCCCACGGTTGCCGCTCGGGCAATTGCGGCGCCTGCAAGAGCCGGCTCTATGCGGGCCGCGTGGAGATGAAGCCCTATTCCGACTTCGCGCTGACGGCGGAGGAAAAGGAGAGCGGGTTCGTGCTCGCCTGCCGCTCGCTGCCGCAGGAGAATCTCGAGGTCGCGTGGCTCAACGATGACGAGGAGATGGTCGCCCATCCGCTGCGCCGCTTCGAAGCGACCGTGACCGAGCGCACGGAGATGACGCACGACATCGTGCGGCTCAGGCTGGCCGTGCCGGAGGGTGTCGAGTTCGCCTACACCGCAGGCCAGTATGCCTCGCTCGGCTTCGCCGGCAGGCCGGCGCGCGACTATTCGATGGCGTCCGGGCCCGGCGGCGGCACGCTCGAATTCCACATCCGCGCCATGGATGACGGCAAGGTCTCCAACTTCGTCCGGGACGAGATCGGCGAGGGCGACAAGGTTGCCGTCGAAGGACCGTACGGCGCGGCCTATCTGCGCGAGGCGCATCGCGGGCCGATCCTCGCCATCGCCGGCGGGTCGGGCCTCGCGCCGATCAAGGCGATCGTGGAAACCGCGCTCGCAAAGGACATGCCGCAGCCCATGTTCCTCTATTTCGGCGTGCGCAGCGAACGCGACGTCTATCTGGAGGAAGAGTTCGCGAAGCTCGCCGAGTCGCACGAGCGGCTCAGCGTCCGGATCGTGCTGTCGGAGCCGGAGGGCGGCACGGGCCGCCGCACGGGCTTCGTGCATGAGGCCGTGGCGGCCGACTTCGACGATCTCGACGGCTGCAAGGCCTATCTCGCCGGGCCGCCGGTGATGGTCGAGGCGGCGACGGAAATGCTCGAAATCCGCGACATGCGCCCCGAGGACATCCACGCCGACGCCTTCTACACCGAAGCCGAAAAGGCAGCGCTCAATGGCTGAACGGCTCAGGATCGCAAGCTGGAACGTCAACTCCGTCCGGCTGCGCATCGACAGCATCGAGCGGCTGGCGGCGGAGCGCGCGCCGGACGTGCTCTGCCTGCAGGAGGTCAAGGTCGAGAGCGACCGCTTCCCGGTGGAGCCCTTCCACGCGCTCGGCTACCGCCATTCGGTGCTCTACGGCATCAAGGCCTATCACGGCGTGGCGATCTTCTCGCGCCTGCCCATCGATGAGGGCGGCACGCGCGACTGGTGCGGCCGGGCGGACGGGCGCCACGCGTTCGCGACCGTGGCGGGCGTCGAAATCCACAATTTCTACGTGCCTGCCGGCGGCGACGAGCCGGATCCCGAGATCAACGACAAGTTCGCCCACAAGCTGCAGTTTCTCCGGGAGATGACCGGCTGGTGGCGGGACCGGCAGGAGGCCGGCGCGCGCCGGGTGATGGTGGGCGACCTCAACATCGCGCCGCTGGAAACCGATGTCTGGTCGCACCGCCAGCTTCTCAAGGTGGTGAGCCACACGCCCGTCGAGGTGGCGCATCTGGCGGGCGTGCAGGCCTCGCACGACTGGATCGACGCGGTGCGCCGCTTCATCCCGCCGGAGCGGAAGCTCTACAGCTGGTGGAGCTACCGGGCGCGCGACTGGTCCGCCTCCGACCGCGGCCGGCGGCTCGACCATATCTGGGCGACGCCCGCGCTCTCGAACGCGCTGGCGGGCGCGGAGGTGCTGCGCGAGGCCCGCGGCTGGGAGCGCCCCTCCGACCATGCCCCGGTCATCGCCGACTTCGACCTGTCGGGTCTGTGAGCGTTCGCGGCCGCATCGATTCGACCGAAGCGCGGCTGTTTTTTGTGTGAATTCGTGTCTACACGATATATAGTATCTCCCGATGGTCTTCCCGCTACAAGTTGGGGCGAGGTAAGCGCGTTGTTGCCCATGTCGCCGAGCCGGCTGCTCCATCTGCTGCCGCCTGAAAAAGCGCACAATGTCGCGCTTCGGCTCCTCGAATTGTCTCCTCTCCGCCTGCGGCCTCCGGCGCTGCCGGTGCGCAGGGCGGGAATCGAGGCCGCCAATCCGGTCGGCCTGGCGGCCGGCTTCGACCGGCATGGAGAGGTCGTCAGGGGCATGCTCGGCCTCGGTTTCGGCTTCGTCGAGATCGGCGGCGTCACCCCGAAGCCGCAGCCGGGCAATCCGCAGCCCCGCCTGTTCCGCCTCGCCGCCGACCGGGCGATCGTCAACCGCATGGGCTTCTACAGCCACGGCGCGGCCGCGGTCGTCGGCCGGCTGGAACGCTACCGGGACCGGGGCGGCGAGGGCGTGGTCGGCGTCAACCTCGCCAAGAACAGGACGAGCGGGAACGCCGCCGGGGATTATGCCGCGGTGGCGCGGGCGGTGGCGGGCCTCGCCGACTTCGTCACCGTAAACGTGTCGTCGCCCAACACGCCGGGCCTGCGCGCGCTGCAGACGGAAGGCGAACTTCGCCGCATCGTCGAGCGCGTGCGCCGGGCGGCGCCGTCGGGCACGGCGCTCTGGGTCAAGCTCTGCCCGGACCTGGACAAGGCGCACCGCATGGCGCTGGGCGAAGCGCTGGCGGCGATGCCCGTCGACGGCGTGGTCATCGCCAATACGACCGTCTCCAGGCCCGCCGGCCTCCGCTCGCCGGAGCGCGGGGAGCAGGGTGGCCTCAGCGGCCCGCCGCTGAAGGCGCTCGCCGTCGAGGCCCTGCGCGATATCCGCGCCGCGACCGACGGCAGGATCGACCTGATCGGGGTCGGCGGCATCGGGACCGCCGACGATGTGCGCGAACGGCTCGAGGCCGGCGCGTGCCTGGTGCAGTTCAACACGGCCCTCATCTACGGCGGAAGCCTGCTGCCATACCGGATCGTGCGCGACCTCGCCCGCAGCCTGGAACCCGCCCGCCACGCCCGGCCGGAAGCCGGGGCGCCGGTGCCGGCCTACCCTTCTGTCGCGCAGCAATAGCATCGGTCGCCGGCCGTGAGCGCCGCCCGGATCGTAACCGGCCTCGCGCCGCTGGCGGACCGCTACGACGCCTATCTCGTCGATCTCTGGGGCTGCCTGCATGACGGCGTCCGGGCCTTCCCGGCGGCGCTGGACGCGCTGGAGCGGCTGCGCGCCGGCGGCGGCAGGCGGGTCTGCTTCCTTTCCAACGGCCCGCGCCGGATCGCGTCGCTCATCGGCCGCCTCGACGGCATGGGCGTGCCGCGCAGCCTCTACGATGCGGTCATGTCGTCGGGCGAGTCGGCCTGGGCCGCGCTGAAGCACCGCAGCGACCCCTGGCACGCGCGGCTCGGGCGGCGCTGCCTGCATGTCGGCCCGGAGCGCGACAACGATGTGCGCGAGGGCAACGGGCTCGACATCGTGGAGCGGGTGGAGGACGCCGACTTCATCCTCTGCACCGGCATAGACGGCTGGGACGAGACGGTCGCGGACTACGAGCCGCTGCTGGCCGAGGCAGCGGCGCGGCGCCTGCCGATGGTCTGCGCCAATCCGGACCTCGTGGTCCATGTCGGCGACCGGCTGTCGGTATGCGCAGGCTCGCTCGCCGTGCGCTATGTCGAGCTCGGCGGCGACGTGGCCTGGCACGGCAAGCCGGACGGCGCGGTGTTCGACCGGGCGCTGGAGGCTCTCGGCAATCCCGATCCCCGGCGCGCGCTGATGATCGGCGACGGGCTCAGGACCGATATTGCCGGCGGCAATGCCTACGGCATCGACACGCTCTTCCTCTCGCGCGGCATCCACGAGGAGGAGGTGGGGGCTCCGCCCGACCCGGCGCGGCTGGCAGCGCGCGCCGCCGAACTCGGCGTCAGCCCGACCTGGGCCACGACCGCGCTTTGCTGGTAGGCGCGCGCCCGGCTACTCGTCCGCGCGGAAGTTCAGCTCGATCAGGACCTCGTTCGGGTCGCGGACGAAGATCTGGCGCAGCCTGCCGCCCGGCACCACGCGGGTCTCGTGCTCGTAGCCCCTGTCGCCGAGGAAGGCGGTGTAGCGCTCGAAGCCTTCGGCCGCGAAGGCCACATGGTCGATGCAGCCCGAGCCCGAGGCCTCCTGCTCGTCCACGCCGATCAGGTGGATGACCGCCTCCTCCCCGCAATAGAGCCAGGCGCCGGGGAAGGCGAAATTCGGGCGCTCGCCGTTCTCGAAGCCCAGAATGTCCTCGTAGAAGGCGACCGTCTCGTCGAGCTTGTCCGTCATGATGTTGACGTGCTGGAGCATGGTCAGGGTCATGGGCGCTGCCTCCTTCAGGCTTGGCTCGGCAGGTTGGAGGGAATGTCGGGGTCGAGCGGGTAGATCGGGCGCCGCAGCTTCTTCCACGGGAAGAGGCTGTAGTCCGAGGTCGTCGTTCCCGGCCCGGCCAGCATCACGATCTCGCGCGCGATCGGCTCGAACCCGGCGCGGAAATGCTGGCGCGACTTGATGAGCACATAGCGCTTCGAGGCCGGGTCGATGCCGCAATGGGTGAAGCAGCCGGTATCGAACGGCTCGTAGCGCTCTTCGGAGACGACGACCTCGGCCGCGCCCGTGTCCAGCACGGCGGTGCGCCCGATGGAGAGGCGCACGCCGGTGAACATCGGCCCGGTCACGGTGAACTCGCCGTCGGTGATCCGGCGGACCCTGCCCCGCAGGCGGAGCGGTTCGCCCTTGAGGCCCATGGCCGGCATGTCGGTCTTGCCGCCGATCTCGACCTCGACCTCGGCGCCGACGCCGGCGTCGATCATGGCCGCCACGGCCCCGGCGTCGGCGAACGGCCCGGCGGCCATGCCGGTCAGCCCCTGCCGGAGGCATTCGCGGAGCGCCGCCATCACGTCCTGGTTGCCGCCGGACCCGGTATTGTCGCCGTGATCCACCAGCAGCACGGGGCCGTCCCCGTCCCTCATCGTCCCGGCCCGGGAGATCGAGTCCGCCATCGGCTCGATGTCGAAGAGGAAATCGGCGCGCTTCTCCCAGGCCTCGCCCATCAGGTCGAGCACCAGGCGCTCCGCCCGGTCCGCCGGCCCGTTCACCACGGCCGAGATGCCGACATGCTCGATATCGGCGAGCGGGAAGCAGCCGAACACGGAGGCGAGCAGCACTTCGCCCGTCTCCTCCGCGGCGCGGGCGCGGTCCATGATCGCCTGCATCGGCGGGCGCGACGGCGAATGCACGTTCATGTGCGGCATCAGCGGCAGCGAGTGCCAGGCGGTCGCCGCGGCCGCGCCGTTCATGGCCCGGAGCAGCGCCTCGCCCGCCCGCATGCCGGTCTCGTACATGTCGATATGCGGATAGGTGCGGTAGCCCGCGAGCACCGTCGGCAGCAGCGCCAGGTCGCGCGTCAGGTTGGTGTGGAAGTCGAGCGCGACCGCGATCGGCAGCTCCGGGGCCTCCGCCCGGATGCGGCGCAGCAGCTCGCCCTCGCCGTCGTCGAACCCCTCCGTCACCATCGCGCCGTGGAGGTCGAGGAAGAGCGCGTCGCAGCCTTGCCCGACCGCCTCCAGCACGGCGTCGGCGACCAGGTCGAGAATGCCGTCCGGCGCGGGCGCGCTCGGGTGCGCGTTCGCCGCGACCGGCACGGCAAGCGCCGCGCCCTCGCGTTCGGCGATGTCGATGAACGCCGCGAGCGGGTTGTTGGTGCCGCGATAGACGCGCACCGCCTCCCCGCCCCGCGCCGGGCCGTCGGTCGGCCCGACGCGGCCGAAGGCCGGGACCGGGGTCGGGACGGGCGAGAATGTGTTGGTCTCATGGCGCATCAGCGCCGCGACGAAGCGTTTCCGGCTCATGGGCGCCCATTCTGTCGGAAGCCGTCCGGCATGGCAAAGCAGGCGCCGGATACCCGGAACAAGTCCGGGCACGGTCCGGGGCGACGAAGAGGGGACCGGGACATTGGCGGCACCGCCGTCGGTTCCGGTCAATGGCCGCCGATGTAGTTCCCGGCCGGTCCGTCGCCCCGGCGCAGCCTGCCCGCCGGCACGCCGCCGCTTTGCAGGCGGGCGTCCAGCAGCAGGCCGTCGAGCAGCTTGCGCTCCGGTTCCGTCAGATTGTTCCGGGCCGCGTCGAGCGCCAGTTCCAGCAGGCCGTGCAGGACCGCAAGGCGGGTGTCGCGCGGGTCCGGCTCCGCAGGCCCGTCGTCGAACAGCGCGTCATGCGCCCGCACCGCCCGCGCCGCCTTCGGGAAGAAGGCGAGGCCGCAATCCGTCAGCTGCGTGCGGCCCACCTGCCGCGGCTCGCGGGGCCAGGCCGTTTCGAGCAGCCGCCGGCCGACCGCCCGTTCCACGGCGGCGACATGCTGGGTGACGCTCTGGCGGGGCAGCCCCAGGCGGCGGGCGGCTTTCGCGCTGCTCTTCTCCTCGACCATCGCCACGAAGGAGCGCAGATGTTTGATATTCATGTTCGGCATAGGCTACTGCCCTGAAAAACATGGAAAAATCGCACAAAGGGGATTATGAGAAATATCCCCTCCGCGGTCGGTGCCGTGGCTTTTGCCGCGGTCTTCGCTGCCGGGTCCGCCCTGGCTGCGGACGCGAAGAAGGAAGAGGAAGAGGTCAAGAAGGCCGAAGCCACCGAAATGGCCGAAGCTCCCGCAGAGGAGATGGCCGAAGAGGCGATGGCCGAAGAGGTGATGGAAGAGGCTCCGCCTCCGGCGTGGGTCGTCGGCATCTCCGGCTACATGGAGCAGTGGGTCGGCGTTTCCTCCATCGACGGCCATGCCACCAATGACGGCCTGACCGACGCGCAGTCCGACACCGAGTTCAACGTCGACGCCGCGATCGAGGCCGACAACGGCATGACCTTCAGGGCCCAGATCCAGGTCGAAGGCAACTCCGGCAACAATATCGACGAGTCCTACCTCTCGGTGAGCGGCGGCTTCGGCGATATCCGCCTCGGCGTCGAGGACGACGTGCATTCGAGCATGCATTTCGGCGTGGTGGATGTCGGCATCGGCCTCAACCACGGCGATCTGGGCGCCTGGATCCCGGCCGGGTCGTCCTTCTCCACCTCCGGATGGAAAGGCGACAGGACGGGCATCATCTACTATTCGCCGCGGATGGAAGGCCTGCAGGTCGGCCTGGCCTATTCGAGCAACGCCACAGTCACCGGAGCAACCGAGGGCGCGGCGGCGACGCACAACGACCATGACTCGTGGTCGGCTTCCGCCAACTACACCGGCGAAATGGCCGGCACCTCGATCAGCCTCTCGGTCGGCCACTACAATGCAGGCACAACGGGCATGCAAATGGTCGACGACTACGGCCTGAACGGTCTTTGCGACATGACGGCGGCGAACACGGAGGGCGGTCTCGAGAAGTATAGCAACCGGGGCAGTCAGTACTGCAACGCGGACCAGTTGGCCCTGCTCGACGCGAACATGGACGACGTTGACCTCACCGGGATAACGGGCGTCACTCAGGTCGGCGATGTGACTGGTGACACCAGCCACTACGTTCTCGGCCAGTCGACGCAGAACATGGCTGCCGACGCGACGTTCACGAACTTCGGCCTCCGGGTCGGGGTCGGTGGCTTCGGCTTCAGCTTCGCCTGGGCGCAGGCCGATTCAGGCGCCTACAGGGTCGACCAGATGCCGCTGTACTACTATCTCGGCGCCGACGAGATCACGGATACTGAACTCTCGGCGGATACTCGACGGGTCACCGATGCCACAGGAACGGCAATCGGCGACACGACAGAAGGCGGTGTCACTGTCCAGGTGCCGGTCATTGCCGACGGCGACGAGGTAAACGCTATCTCCGGCGTCGAGTTCAACTGGGGCCGGGACATGAAACCGGGCGGCACTGCCGAGAACACCGACGTGGCGGCTGCTGGCCGCGTCCCGGAATACACGCAGTCCGTGGCGAAGGACAAGGCGGGCGAGTCGACGGTGATGAGCGCCGGCGTGTCGTTCAGCGAGGGCCCGATGGGCGTCAGCCTCGGCTGGACCAAGGAGGAGCGCGACGACAATACCGAAGCCGACGCGGTCATGTT
>JAJDYL010000006.1 GCA_022825195.1 Alphaproteobacteria bacterium | reverse complement strand
GTGATGCCGTCGAGCGTGATGGTGCCGCCGCCCCAGGCGCTGAGGTCGATCTGCACGCCGGTCACTACGGTGTTGTCGTTCGGATCCGAGACCGTCGTGATCTTGCCGCTCAGCTGGTCCCAGGTGATCGTCTGGTCGAAGCTGCGCAGATAGATCCTGTCGCCTTGCGCGGCGTTGAAGTCCTGGATCGTGTCGGCGCCGTGGCCTTCCGAGAAGACGAAGATGTCGGCGCCGCTGCCGCCGGTCAGGCTGTCGTCGCCCGCCCCGCCATAGATGTAGTCGCGGCCTCCACCGCCTTCGATGATGTCGTTGCCGTCGCCGCCGATGAGCCGTTCCGCATGGTAACCGCTGAGGTCCGACCCCGTGATCGTGTCGTTGCCGTCGCCGCCGAACAGCCAGGCGCTCTTCCCGGTCGCGGTAATTGTGTCGTCGCCGCTGCCGCCGAACACATCCTCCCAGTAGCCCTCGGCCGTGAGGGTGTCGGCGCCGCTGCCGCCCAGGATGATGTTGAAATTGCGCCCGGCGCCGGCAGTGTCCGCGCCGCTGCCCAGGTCGAAGATCTCGATGCCGTCGCCGCCCTGGACGTCGCCATCGGTCGAATCGCCGACATGGATCGTCGTCGTGGGGTTCCACAACATGCGCGGTCCTGCGATGCCGTCGGTGGTCACGGTGTTATCGTTATCGGCCATCGTTCGACCTCCTCCTCCGCCCCGCTATTCCCGAGCCTGAAACAGTCCGGCCTCAGGAATTTGTCCCACTACATCGGATAAATTAACTGCCTCGTACAAGGACATTCCGAACGGAATTTAATGACTGTAAGCGCAAGATAATTCAACAAGAATTGCCGAGAAAATTATGTAGATTTTTAATTTATGTCACTACATGATAATCTACAAATGACACGCCATACCTGAAGATATCTCTACAAGTTGTGACTGCAAATGACGGCCACCGAATGAAGTTCAATCGCCAAAACGATGCGGCCGGGCGCTCCGGTACGACGCTCTACCTCCTCCTCATTCCTGAGCACGGAACCGGTCCAATACGACCGGGAAAGAACCGAATAACAATTTCCTATCGTCCCCATTGGAAAATCCGTCTGGTTGCGGCGGCGAACCTCCCCACCTGAACCTTAAGCGCACCCTTTCGGGGAGCGCCCTTCGCATTGCAGAGGAGACGCGCAATGGCCGGAGGGAACGCCAGCCGCACCAGGGGGACAGCGACCGCGCTCGTTGCCGCAGCGCTCATCCTGTCGCTCCCGTCGATCGCAGCCGCCGCGCAATGCAGCCGCCCGGAAAGGGTGGACCACAGGGACGCCGAGTGCCTGGACGCCTCGTGGAGGAACCGGGGGATATTCAAGAAGAGTACCTTCCGGGTCCGGAACAGGTGTGCGGCCTACGGCACGGTGGTCGCCAAGTTCGACCTCGTGGCGGCGCAGGACCGGATGCTGCGCCTCAACAACCGAAACCCGAGACGCGGCCACGTGTGGCGCCAGATCAGATCGATCTCATGCTGCTCGGACATGGGCATCTGCAACAGGTCGGACGCGGTCACCGACGAGGGGTGCCTGGCGCGGTTCAGGCGGGTGAGCCCGGCGGCCCCGCGCTGCAGGAACCCCACCGCCTCTGCCGCCATATCCGGCGAGAACTACAGTTGCATCGTCACCGCTCAGTGCCGGAACGGATTTTCCCATTTGTTCCGCTATATTCCTTCCACGATTACCGTTCCGTTCGCCGCTCTGGGCGATGTGTACAATTGCGGCGGCCTGCTGCAGCGCTGGCCCTGCGGCGAGGATCCGCCCGATACGGCCGCAGTGTCGGTGCGCGACGCGGATGCCGTCGAGGCCCCTGGCGCGGCCCTGTACTTCAGGGTGGTCCTGAGCCGGGCGTTGCCGGGGCCGGTGAGAATCGACTACGCCACCCGTGGCTTCTCGGCCAGGTCCGGGTCGGACTTCAGGACGACCTCGGGCACGCTGACCTTTGCGGCGGGAGAGACGGCAAAGACGATTTCCGTGCCGGTGCTCGACGACAGCCATGACGAGAAACCGGAAACGATGACGCTGACGCTGTCCAACCCGCGCCCGTCGGCGCGGGTGCGCCTGAGGCGCGAGACCGCGTATGGGACGATCTGGAACACCGACCCCATGCCGAGAGCGTGGATCGGACGCTTCGGGCGCACGGTGGCGGATCAGGTGCTGGATGCGGTGGACGAGCGGATGCAGGCCAAGCCGGCGCCCGGCGTCGAGGCGCACGTCGCCGGGCGGCGGATCGGCTCCGGCCCGGCGTTCGCAACCGGCCCGCAAGGGGATCCGACGTCCGGCGAGGCCGACGCCTCCGGTCCCGGGGAGTCGATGAGCGGGCGCGAACTGCTGCCCGGCGCGTCGTTCGCGCTGACCGCGGCGACCGGCGGCGAGGGCCTCGTCTCGGTCTGGGGCCGGGGTGCGGTGACGCGCTTCGCCGGCCGGGACGCCGCCGGCCGGGACGCCGCCGGCGCGGAGGCGGGGGGCGATGTGGCGGTCGACGGCGAGGTGGCGGGTGGGATGCTGGGCGCGGACTGGACGCGCGGGCGCTGGACGACCGGGCTGGTGATTTCGTACAGCCGGAGCGACGGCGGCTACCGGGGCGCGGGGGCCGGCACGATAAGCGCGTCGCTCACCGGGGTATGGCCCTGGACGCGCTATGCCTTGAGCGAGCGGCTCTCGGTGTGGGGCGTGGCGGGCTACGGCGACGGCAGCCTGACGCTGGACCCGCGCACGGAGGACGGCGCCCGCGCCGGGGCGGTCCGAACCGACCTCGATCTCCGGATGGCGGCGATCGGGCTGCGCGGCGTGGCGCTCGACGGCGGCGATGACGGTGTCACGCTGGCGGTGAAGACCGATGCCATGACCGTGCGCACGGCATCGGACCCGGTATCCGGGGCAGGCGGCAACCTGGCGGCCGCCAAGGCCGAGGTCACGCGGCTCCGGCTCGGGATCGAAGGATCGCGGCCGTTCCTGCTCGGCGACGGCTCGGTGCTGACGCCGGGCATGGCGATCGGCCTGCGCCATGACAGCGGCGACGCGGAAACCGGCTTCGGCGCTGAAATCGGCGCCGGGCTGGCATGGCAAGACGCCGAGCGCGGCCTGGGCGCGGAGCTGCGCGGGCGCGCTCTGCTGGCCCACGAGGCGGAGGGCTTCCGCGAGAGAGGGCTGTCGGGTTCCTTCGCCTGGGACCCGGTAACGGGCGACCGGGGGCCGCGCCTGAGCCTGACCCAAACCATGGGCGACGCGGCGCAACGCGGCGCCGATACGCTGCTCACGCGCCGGACATCGACGGGGCCGGCGACCGGCGAACAGGGGGGCAGCCTTCAGGACAGGCGGCTGGAGGCGCGCTTCGGATACGGCTTCCCCGCCTTCGGCGACCGGTTTACCGCCACGCCGGAGATCGCCGTCGGCTTGTCCGGTCCCGCGCGCGACTACAGCCTCGGATGGCGGCTGACGTTTGGCGGCGCAGCGCCTGAAGGCGTCGCGCTGGAACTTGCCCTCGAAGTGCGGCGGCTAGAGAGCGCCTTCCGGCGAAACGCGCCGCCGGAGCACGCCGCCGCCTTCCGCGTGATTTCCCGGTTTTAGAGCACGATCCATTCGGCTTGAAACAGTGTCGTTTGTATAGCCTTAACCGTCACCCCGGCCCCCGCTTGTCCTCGCCCCCGAGCGGGGAAGCCGGGGCCCAGCCTCGGTCCTGGCGGCAGCTTCGGCATTTGAACCTGCTCTCCACGGCTGCGCCAGCATCGGGAGCCATGGTTGGACCCCGGCTCGGGGGCCGGGGTGACGAGAAGGGGCCGGAGATGGAGAGTCGGTCCCTCCCGTCAGGAACCGGCGTCCGGGCATCGCGCACGCGCCGAAGCGAAGGCGCGGCGGATAGCCTGTTCCCCGTCTCCCTCGGCGTATTCGCCGGATCTTGCCTGCTCGACTGCTGCGGTCAGGCGCGCCCGCAGGTCTTGCAGGCCGCAGTCCTTTCGTTCGCCATCGCTCACGACGGCCCCGCTATTCAGCCGCGCCCGCCGCGCCTTCCGCTTCCGCCGCCCGCGATGCGAGGGCGGCGCGGTCCACCTTGTTGGTGCTGGCGAGCGGCAGTTCGTCGAGGAAGTGCACCCGGCGGGGATGCATGTAGGCGGGCGCGGAGGCGAGCGCATGGGCCTTGACGGCGTCGGCGTCGAGCCGCGCGCCCGGCCGGGCCGCGACGAAAGCGACCGGCATGTTGCCGCGCACCGGGTCCGGCACCGGCACCAGGCAGGCATGCGCGATGTCGGGATGCGCCTCCAGCACCGTCTCGACCTCCGACGGCCAGACATTCTCGCCGTTGACGGTGAACATGTCGTCCACCCGGCCGACGAAATAATAGAAGCCGTTCCCGTCGCGGCGCATGACGTCGCCGGTGCGGTAGAGGCCGTCCGCGGTCACGGCCTGGGCGGTCTTTTCCGGCAGGTTGAGATAGCCCGGCATGTTGGCGGGGCAGCGCATCTGCAGCTCGCCCTCGTCGGCGTCGAGGTCGCCGCCGGCCACGAGGCGCAGCTCCACGCCCTCGAGCGGCGCGCCGAGCGCGAGGTCGGGCGTGGGCAGGCCGTGCGGATGCGGGCCGAACACGCAGGGCCCGGCCTCCGTGGTGCCGTAGGCATAGGCGATGCGGGCATTGGGGAAGGCGCGCCGCGTCTCCGCGAACAGCCCGGCCGTGGCGGGCGCCGAGCCCATCGTCACCACCTCCACACCGGTGAGGTCGAGCCGGGCGATCAGCTCGCGCTCCTGGAGGGCCAGCGCGATCATGGTCGGCACGGAGGTCAGCCGGGTGCAGCCGAAGCGCGGGATCGCCTCCAGGTAGCGCGGCGCGGTGAACTGCGCCAGCAGCACCATGCTGGCATGGCCGGACAGCAGGAACTTCGTGCTGGCGAGCGCGTTCATGTGGTAGAGCGGCGCGGCGACGAGAAAGCGGTCGCGGTCGGTCTCCAGGGTCTGGCCGAGCCGCATCTCCACCACCCAGAGATGGCCGGCATGGGTGAGCGGCACGCCCTTGGGCAGGCCCGTCGAGCCGGAGGTGTAGAGGATCTGCGCCACCTCGTCCGGCTCCGGAACGACGGTCTCGAAGTCCCCGGGATCGAGGAACGCCTCGAAATCCGGGCCGAATTCGACTGCGGGCAGGCCCGCCGGCGCCCGGTTCCGCCGCGCCTCGTCCACGAACACGAGCTTCGCGCCGCTGTCGGTCAGCACATGGGCCACGGTTTCGTCGGGAAAGCGCCAATTGACGGGCACGACGATGAGGCCCGCGCGCATCGCGCCGAAATAGACCGCGAGCCAGTCGGCGCTGTTGGCGGCGAAGACGGCGATGCGCTCGCCGCGCCGGAGTCCCCGGCCGATGAGCGCGCGGGCGGCGGCGCGGGCCCGCTCGTCCAGCCAGCGGTGCGAACGCTCCGGCGCGCGCTCCCAGTCGGCCGCGTCGATGATCGCGGTCAGGTCCGGGTCCTTGTTCCGGTCCACCAGGTCGCCGAGATTGATGCGCATGGATGCCTGCCCCCTTGCTGCCGGCGCGGGAGAATAGCCGCTGGCGGCAGGCCTGTCCCGGCCTGCGCAGGACTGCCGCACCCGCTGGCGCGCGCCCTGCCGCCTGTGCTATTCGCCTCGGCCCATGACAGACACGCTGCCGCTTTCCGTCGCCGCGCTGCAGGCGAAGATCGACGCCTCGCCCTTCAATGCCGGCATGGGCATTACCGTGACCCATGCCGACGCCGAGGCCGAAGAGGTGACCATGCGCATCGAGATGCGCCCGGAATTCGAGCGCGCGCACGGCACCGGCCAGTATCACGGCGGCGTCATTTCCGCCTTCATCGACACGGTCGGCGACTATGCGCTGGTGATAAACCGGGGCGGCGGCGTGCCGACCATCAACTACCGCACCGACTTCCTGCGCCCGGCCTCGAACACGGCCCTGACGGGCAAGGCGAAGGTCCGCCGGGCGGGGCGGACGGTCGCGGTGGTCGATATCGACGTTTACGACGAGCAGGGCAGGTTGGTCGCGGTCGGACGCGGCACCTACGGCACCCAGGTCGGATGAGGAAGCCTTCGATGCTGAAACATGTCCTTTCCCTTTTCGCTTTCCTCGGAGCACTCATCGCGATGGACGCCCAGGCGCAGAATCCCAAGGTCTATTTCGACATCGCCATCGACGGCCGGCAGGCCGGCCGCATCGTGCTGGAACTGCGCAAGGACGTGGCGCCGAAGACGGCGGAGAACTTCCGCGCCCTTGCGACCGGGGAGCCGGGCTTCGGCTATGAGGGGTCGCGCTTCCACCGCGTCATCCCCGATTTCATGATCCAGGGCGGGGACTTCACCAGCGGCGACGGGCGCGGCGGCAAGTCGATCTACGGCGCGCGTTTCGAGGACGAGAACTTCACCCTCGTCCACGACCGGCCGGGCCTGCTCTCCATGGCCAATGCGGGGCCGAACACCAACGGCTCGCAATTCTTCATCACCACCGTGCCGACGCCCTGGCTCGACGGCAAGCATGTGGTGTTCGGCCATGTGGCGGACGGCATGGACGTGGTCCGCAAGATCGAGCAGGCCCCCAACAACGCCGCGCAGATCACGGCGTCGGGCGAGTTGGAGTAGGGCGGAGGACGAGTTGCGAAGGACGACGACGCGAGCGCGCTTCGTTGTATTTCTTCTATTTCGACGAATCCGGATCGCGCGATCCTTCGGTCGGGACGTCTTCCGATCCCAAAGACCATATCTATGTTCTGCTCTCTGTAGGAATTTTTGAAGCAAAATGGAGACGGTTGGAAAGTGCGATTTCCGGTCTCAAGCTCGAATTCGTTCACTACTTGAAGCGGGACGGAAAGGGTGAATTCGAACTTGCAGACTGTGAGGTCAAGTCAAATTGGGTCCGTGTTCCAAAGGAAAGAGAGAAGAAAAGCCCTTTTCTTCATGCTCTTTATCCGGACGACTTAACGCGACTGTCCGATATATATTTCAGGCAGATTGAAGAATGTAACGCTGTCATAATGGCGAGTGTGATAGACAAGCGGTATCTTTACAACCATATCACGCATGATTCATTGCATATGAAAGCGTATGAATTTATGCTGGAGAGAATACAACATTATATGCGAGAATATCATCCGAAACATAGAGCTTTGGTTGTAATGGACGATACCGACAAGAGGCTCAATCGTGCCGTCGCCATGAAACACGCCTCTTTCCAAAGAGCGGGCAATCAAAATATGATGTTTCCGGCGATTGTAGAATATCCATTTTTTACCCGCAGCGAATTATCGAACGGTGTTCAGTTAGCAGATTTGTTGGCATACAGCGTATACCATGCTTTCAAGTATGAAAAATTCGACTACCCGTTTTTTGAGAGATTGCTGCCGAACTTCTACAGGCGAAGGAACGGTTCCACCCTCGACGGGTTGAAGGTATGGCCGGAAAGGTCACCTCTGGTCGGTGCCGCGCGGGGCCTCTAGAACGGGAGCAGACAAAAAAACCTCCCGACAGGGGGAGGTGTGGTGTCAGGCTGGGCGAACCATATCGAGCCCATCGAGGGCACCCGACGAACGCCATGTGCGGAGTCGGCATTCGGTTGTCAAGAGAAAAACTCGTTTATGTGCAAAATCGCGATGCGGGTTAGCCTCGTTTGGAGTGTTCGCGCAGCGTCTTCTCTCAAGGCGCGCTGCGGTCCACCCGGACTACGGAGCCGGTGGCGAAGCCACTGGTGTCGGATGCGAGATAGAGGGCGCCGCGACAATCTCTCCCGGCCAGTGTGCCATCGCCCTGGCCGACTGGCGCCGTCGTCGCCGGGCGGGCTGCGGACCGGGATGCCCGGGAACCCGATTGCATGGCTCTGGCGCCCGTCGCGCCATCGTGCAACACTCGGTCCATTGACCGGCCCGCAAGGGCGACCTGACCAGCCCGGCCGCGCCCACCGGGTCCGACCGCCGCGTTGCGGACATGGGGGGAGACCGTTCCATGCGCCGTTGCAAAGAGGATTCCGTTTCCAGAACCGGGAGGAAGAAATAATGAAGAGAATGCTCCTGGCGGCCGCCATGATGGCCGTTGTCACAGCGATGTCGACGGGCTCTTCGCTCGCAGCGACATTGATGAACATCGGCTACGCGACCGCCGAATCGAATGCTTACGGCACATTCATGAACACCTTTGCCGACCGCCTGAACAAGCTCACCGGCGGCGAAGTCCGGGTCAAGGTCCATTGCTGCTTCAAGATGGGCGGCGAGCAGGACATGTTCAAGAAACTGCAGCTCGGAACGCTCGACGGCACCCTGATCGCGCAGAACAATGCCGGCCCGTTCTATCCCAAGATCGACCTGCTGGTCATGCCGTACATGCTGCAGAACCTCGACCATGCCCTCAGGGTGGTCGATGGCGACGTTGGCAAGCTGATCTGGGGCGCGATGCCGGAGGAAGCCGGCGTCCACCTGGTGAAAATCGTGCTGGTCTCCTTCCGGCACATCTACAACTCGAAGCAGCCGATCAACAGCATCGAGGATTTCAGGCCGCTGAAATACCGGGTTCCCAAGAACGTCGTGATGGTCGACACCTACAAGGCGTTCGGCTCCGACCCCGTCCCGATGGCCTGGTCGGAAACCCTTACCGCCGTGCAGACCGGAACCGTCGATGGCGGCGATCTCCCGCTCGACGTCATTTACACCCAGAAGTTCCACGAGGTCGCCAAGAATGTCGCCCTGACGGGCCATTTTGCGCTGACGCCGCCGTTCTTCGTCAGCAACAAGTTCATGGACAAGCTGACCGACGAACAGAAGGACGCGCTCTACATGGCCGCCGATATCGCCGCGGAGGCGGCGCGCGCGCATCTCAGGATCGGCAATGAAGGGTTTACGCAGAAGCTGGTCGAGTCCGGCGTGAAGATCACGACCCCGGACACCAAGCCCTTCATCGAGGCGGCCGCCGAGGTGCACAAGGCCTTCGCCGCCGAACGCGGCCCCGAATATGTCGAACTGATCGAGGCGATCAACGCCGTCGCCAACTAGGCGGGTAATCCGGTCGCGGGCGGCCGCGGCGGGGCGGGAGTTTCTCCGGCCTCGCCGCGGTCCTCGACTTCGGCCCGGATACCCGTTCTACTGCAGGCCGCATGCCCTCACTCCGCACAGTCTTCGCGTTCCTCGAGCGGCGCTCCGAAGAAGTCATCGCGGGCGTCTGCGTGGTCGTGATGGCGGTGCTCGTCTTCTTCCAGGTCGTGATGCGCTATGTGTTCAGCGCGCCGACCTCCTGGTCGGACGAAATCGCCGTCTATGCGATGCTCTGGTCCGTCTATATCTCTGCCTCCTGGGCGGTGCGCGAGCGCGCCCACATACGGGTGATGAACCTCATCAACCTTTTCCCGGGCCGGTTTGCGACCGGCCTGGCCGTGCTGAGCGACCTGGTGTGGTTCGCGTTTGCCGTATACCTGACCTGGCAGAGCTTCCTGCTTCATCTTTCGATGTGGGAGCTTCCCTTCGAATCGCCGGTGCTGGGCGTGGCCCAGAAGTGGCCGTATCTGTGCCTGGTCGCCGGCTTCGCCCTGATGACGGTCCGTCTCGTCCAGGTCTATTACCAATGGGCCCGGTACGGCATTTCGCCGACGGCAGTCCCCGAGGACGCGGCGATCATCCATGATTGAAGCGCTCTACATGTTCGGGGCGCTGGTCGTCACCATCGCCTTCGGCATCCCGATCCCGATCGCGGTGGCGATCGCAACGCTGGTCGGCTACTTCCTGATCGACATTCCGGTCGTGGCGCTGGCCCAGGCCATGTACACGGGAGTGGAGCCGTTCCCGCTCCTGACCGTGCCCCTGTTCGTATTTGCCGGCGCGCTGATGGAACGCGGCGGCCTCGCGCTGAGGATCGTGGCGATCGCCCAGTCGCTGATCGGCAACTATATGGGCAGTCTCGGCCTGGTGGCCGTGCTCGGATGCACCTTCTTCGCCGCCCTCTCGGGCTCGGGCCCCGCGACGACGGCGGCGATCGGCGCCGTCATGATCCCGGCGATGGTCCGCGAGCGTTACGACCCGGCTTTCGGCGGCGCCATCGCCGCATCCGGCGGCGCGCTGGGAAGCCTCATTCCGCCGAGCAACCTGATGATCATCTACGGCGTGGTTTCGGACACTTCGATCCCGCGCATGTTCCTCGCCGGCGTCGTGCCGGGGCTGATCGCGAGCGCGCTGCTGCTGGTGGTCACATGGCTGATCGCGCGCCGGCGCGGCTATGGCGGGCAGACCGACCACAGTTTTTCATGGGGCCGCGTCGGGCAGGCCTGCTGGGACGGCAAATGGGCGATCGGCGCGCCCGTCCTGATCCTCGGCGGCATCTACAGCGGCGCCTTCACGCCGACCGAAGCCGCTTCGGTCGCAGTGGTCTACGCCTTTCTCGTCGGTCAATTCGTGCACCGCGAGCTGACCCGGGACGCGATCCTGTCCTGTCTGAAGACCACGGCGATGATCTCGGGCGCGGTGCTCATCATCGTCGGTCCGGCCAAGGCCTTCGGCGAGTTGCTGAGCCTGATGGACGTGCCGTTCCTGATCGGCGAATTCCTCACCGGCTTCACGGACAGCAGCTTCATCCTGCTCCTGGTCATCGCCGCGATCCTGATCGTCACCGGCATGTTCCTCGAGTCGATCGCCCAGATCATCCTGCTGACCCCGCTGATGCTGCCGATCGCGGTTTCGCTCGGCATCGATCCGGTGGTGTTCGGGGTCATCATGGTGATCGCCTGCGAGATCGGCTTCCTGACGCCGCCGGTCGGGGCGAACCTGTTCGTCGCAACCCGGTTGACGAATATCGGTATCGACAGGATTTCGGTCGCCGTGATCCCGTTCCTGCTCACCTATGTCGTCGTGATCGTCCTGATCGCCCTGTTCCCGGAACTCGTGCTCTGGCTGCCGGACCTCGCCTTCGGCCCGGCCGGATAGCCCTGCTATCCCGACCTGTTGCCGGTGTCCGGAACGGACGGGCGCGCCGTATCAGGGCGCGCCGCCGTCCACGCGGATGACGGAGCCGGTGGTGAAGCCGCTGGCGTCGGAGGCGAGGTAGAGGGCGGCGGTGACGATCTCGCCGGGCTCGCCGCTGCGCTGGAGCGCGGCCTCGGCGTTGCGGCGCGTCTCCTCGTCCCAGGCGCGCGAGATGTCGGTGAGGAAGCGCCCCGGCATGATGGCGTTGACGCGCACCTTCGGCGCATATTCGCGCGCGAAGGCTTCCGTCACCGCATTCAGCGCCGCCTTGGCGCCGGCATAGGGCGCAAGCTGCGGGCGCGGGCGGATGGCGCCCGTGCTGGAAATGTTGACCACCGCTCCGCCCCGGCCCATCGCCATGGCCGTGCCGAGGATCGCCGTCAGCCGGAACGGGCCCTTGAAGTTGAGCGCGACCACCTTGTCGAACAGCTCCTCCGGGGTTTCCAGCGAGGAGGGCGCGAGCGGCGAGGAGCCCGCATTGTTGACCAGCACGTCGATGCCGCCCGCCGCCGCCCAGGCCTGCTTCGCCAGCCCCTCCAGCGCATCCCAGTCCGAGACGTTGCAGGGCATCGCCCAGGCGCGCCGGCCGAGCGCCTCCACCTCCGCCGCGACGGCAAGGCACGACTCCTCGCGGCGCGAGACGATGACCGTATCGGCCCCGCGCCGGGCGAAGCCCAGCACCATTTCGCGGCCGAGCCCCCGGCTGCCGCCGGTGACGAGCACGGTCTTGCCGGTGAAGTCGAACAGCGGGTCGGGCATGGGGGGCGGCCTCCTTGTCCCGGTCCGGGCCGGGTTCACCGGGATGTGACTTTACCGGATGCGGCGAACCGCCAATTTATCCGCGAGCGGCCGACCGCATCAATGCGGCGGCGCCGGAGGTATCCGGCCGCTCCCTCCGCGGCGCGTTCGGGACTATCCTGTTGAAACCTCGACTATGCGAAAGGAAACGCAATGACGACCTCGACACTCAAGGGCCTCGCGGTCGCCAGCGCCGTCGCGGCGGCGCTCGCCATGCAGACCGCCACCCCGGCTGCGGCCGACGAAAAGGAGAAATGCTACGGCGTCTCGCTCGCGGGCAAGAACGACTGCGCCGCCGGCCCCGGCACCACCTGCGCCGGCACCTCGACGGTCGATTACCAGGGCAATGCCTGGACGCTCGTGCCCAAGGGCACCTGCATGACCATGGAGCTGCCGGGAGACCGCAAGGGCTCCCTGGAAGCGCTCGACCGCGACCTTCCGAGCTGAGGACGGCGCCTCCGCGTCCCGGACTCCTCCGGGGCGCGGAAAGCCGGCCTCCCTGCCGGAACGGGATCCCGCGATGGATGGCATGGACAGAGGGTGGAGCGGCCTGCCGCCGAAGGCCGGCGCCAGCTACAAGCCCCGGCATCTGGAAGACGTAATCGCGGCGCCCGGCCGGGTCGCCTGGGTCGAAATCCACGCGGAAAACTACATGGCCGACGGCGGGCCCGCGATCGCCGGGCTCAGGCGCATCGCCGGGCGGTTCCCGGTTTCCTGCCACGGCGTCGGCCTGTCCATCGGCTCCGAGGGGCCGCTCGACACCGGACATCTCGACCGGCTGGCGCATCTGGTCTCCTGGCTCGACCCCGCCAGCGTCTCCGAACATCTCGCCTGGTCCGGCCATGGCGGCGGCTATCTGAACGACCTGTTGCCCGTGCCCTGCGACGAGGCGACGCTCGCGCGGGTTTCCGACCATATCGACGAAGTGCAGGAGCGGCTCGGCCGGCGCATCCTGCTGGAGAACCCCGCCAACTATCTGAGCTTCTCCGGCAGCACCATGCCCGAGGTCGAATTCCTGGGCGCGGTCGCCGCGCGGACGGGCTGCGGCCTCCTGCTCGACGTGAACAATGTACATGTCTCCGCGGTCAACGGGGCCTATGGGGCCGAAGCCTATCTCGACGCCTTTCCCATGGACCTTGTCGGGGAAATCCACCTTGCCGGCCATGAGGCGGAAGAGGACGAGGACGGCGCCCCGCTGCTGATCGACGCGCACAACAATCCCGTCGCCGACCCCGTCTGGGCGCTGTTCGAGCGGGTCTGCGCGCGGGCGGGGCCGCTGCCGACGCTGATCGAGTGGGACAATGACGTGCCCGAATGGCCGGTGCTGGCCGCCGAGGCCGCGCGCGCCGACGCCCTGCTGGCGAAGCCCCGTGCCTGACTACCAGAGCGCCTTCGCGGCGGCCCTGCTCGACCCGGCGAAACCCGTGCCTCCGGGCCTGGTCCGGCCGGACGGCCGGGCGGCGGGGCGGCGCTTCGACATCTACCGCAACAATGTCGTCGCCTCGCTCATCGAGGCGCTCGGCGAGGCGTTTCCGGTCGTGAAGGCCCTGGTCGGCGACGAGTTTTTCGACGCGATGGCGGGCGTCTATGTGCGCGCCCACCCGCCTGCGTCGCCGCGCATCATGTTCTACGGCGAGGGGCTCGCCGGGTTCCTGGAGGGCTTCGAGCCCGCGAAGGGGCTCCCCTACCTTCCGGACGTGGCGCGGCTGGAGCATGCCCGCCGGCTGGCCTACCACGCGGCCGACGAGGCCGCCGCCGACCCCTCGGTGCTGGCCGGGCTGGACGAGGCGGCGCTCATGGGAGCGCGGCTGGCGCTGCAGGCCGCCTGCCATGTCGTCCGGTCCGCGCATCCGGTCCACGCGATCTGGCGTTTCAACGCGACGGAGGACAAGTCTCCGGTGCGGCCGGGGGCCGAGGACGTGCTGGTATCGCGGCCCGCGGATGCCGTGCTCGTGCAGCTCCTTCCCCCCGGGGGCGCCGCGTTCCTGCTGGCGCTGGAAGCCGGCGAGCCGCTCGGCCCCGCTGCGGAGCGGGCTGCGGCGGAGGCGCCGGAATTCGATCTCGGCGCCAGTCTCGCCGGGATGTTCGCCGGGCCGATCGTCAGGACAATCTCTGTGTGAAACGTCGGGAGACCCCGCGATGAATTTCCTCTACCGCCTCGAAGACGCCGTTCTCGGCCCGGCCGGCCGGTTCCTCGACGGCGCGGCCGCGCCGACCTTGGCCCGCCTCGTGTTCCTGGCGACGCTCGCTACCTTCTTCTGGTCGTCCGCCCTGACCAAGCTGGGGGAGGGCGTCGGCGGCATCTTCTCGCCCTCGGCCGGCGCCTATGTGCAGATCCTGCCTGCGCAGATGGAGGCCGTCGGCTATGACGAGTCGCAACTGGGCTTCATCGCGGACCTCATCGTTCTGGCCGGCACATGGGCGGAGTTCGTCATCCCTGCGCTGATCGTCGCGGGCCTGTTCACCCGCGCCGCCGCCGTCGCCATGATCGGCTTCATCCTCGTGATGAGCTTCGTGGATATTGCGGGCCACGGGGCCGACGCGGCGACGGTCGGCATGTGGTTCGACAATGTCCCGGACGCGAAGATCCTCGACCAGCGGCTGTTCTGGATCTTCCTGCTGCTCATCCCCCTCGCGCGCGGCGCCGGCCCCCTCTCCCTGGACGCCCTGCTGAGACGCGGCAGCGCATAGGCCCGCCGCGCGGCAGGCATCGTTACTGACCGGCGGCGCGAATCGCCGGGAGAGATGAACGGCCGGCCCGGGAGGGGAAGGAACGGCCTCCCCCTTCCGCTTCGCTTACTGCGCGACGGAGCGCGAGGTCGGCACCACCCGCGTCACCTGGATGAGGTCGCGGTCGATGAGACCGACCACCTTCGGCGCCACCTCGTCCTTCCAGAAGTCGCTCTCATAGACGGCCGCATAGAGCGCCTCGCGCTGCGCCTCGCTCTCGAAGCGGCGCGTCCAGAAATAGACGGAATCGTCCTCCTCCCCCCGGTAGCTCCCGGTAATCACCATGCCCTTGGAGACCTGGAAGGGGATGATGGTCCCTTCCATGAACTCCAGCCAATCCTCCATCTTGCCGGGCCTGACCGTGTACCGGCGAAGCTCGTAGAACGCCATCGGCGCCGCTCCCCTGTTGCGTTGCGTGCGCGCCGATCATGCGCGATGCGCCCGTGCCTGGATAGCCCCTGCCGGAAAAGCCTGCGGGAGACGGGGGAGACAAGAGCGCATGAGCCGTTTTCAAAGCGTTTCTTCGCCGGGATGCGCTCCCTGTGTACGGGGGCCGGTTCCTTCCCCGAACAGAACCTCCCGGCGCGATTTCCTGTCAGCGGACGAATCGGGATTCGCGCCTTGGGGCATGTTTTGCACGAGCCATTGGCCCATGGGCAGCCGATGCTCCGGCTTCTCGTCGGCCGGTCTCATCGCTTCTTGCTGGCGCGGCTCGGCTTTGGCAATCTTCCTTGCCGGGCGGGGTACTGGGCTTTGACGTCTCATGGTACCGGTACTCCTCTCCATCCCCCTACCGGTCGCCGTAGTGGCGCCGCCGGATCGGGCCGACGACCGGGTGGCGGCGCACCGCGTCCCCGATGCGGGCGAGGCGCGGCAGTTCGGCGTCGCCGCGGTACCAGATGAGGAACATGGCCAGATAGACGTCCGCCACCGTTATCTCCCTGCCCAGCAGGAAGGGTCCCGCAACATGCGCGTCGATGACGGCCAGCGCCTCGCCCATGCGGCGGATGGCGGCGGTCCGCACGGCATCCTGCCCTTCGGGGTCGTCGGTGAAGCGGAAGGGATAGCCCCGCCGCAGCACCGCCTCGTAGAGGTTGACGTTCGCGAAGACGGTCCAGCGCAGGAAGGCCGCGTGCGCCGGCGTGCCGGGCGGCGGCGCGAGGCGCTTCTCCGGGAAGGAGAGCGCGAGGTGGATGAGGATCGCCGAGGTCTCGGTCATCGCCGACCCGTCCGGCAGGATCAGGGTCGGCAGCTGGCCCCAGGGGTTGGTCGCGCGAAAGCTCTCCGGCAGCGGCGTTCCGGGTTTCGAGTCGAGTTCGACCAGCTCGAACGGCGCCTCCGCCAGGGCGAGCGCCGCCTCGACGACGAAGCCGCCCGAGCCCGGCCGGTTGTAGAGCGTGTAGCTCACGGGTCCCCTCCTCACCGCGCCAGCATGGCGGCCCAGTTGGCGTAGAAGCGCTCGCCGGCCGCGCGCCAGCGGTCTCCGGGCGGCCGGCCGGGATCGTCGTCCGGATAGTAGGCCCGCGGCACCGGCACGTCGTCGCGATGGCCGAGGTCGCGCCGGTATTCGTCGTCGAGCGTCGTCGCTTCATATTCGAAATGGTTGAGCGCGTGGACGTGGCCGAGCGCCGGCTCCGCGACCGCCCCGACATTGGCCTCGTCATGGTCGAGCAGCAGGTCGAGGCTCCCGCCAACCCCGGCCAGGTCCTCGCGCCGGGTCTCGGTGTGGCGCGAGACCGGCATCGCCACCGGCCCCTCCAGCCCGGCGACGGCGGGGCTCGCGGGCGCGGCAATCCGGTGCTCGAACACGCCGAAGCGTTTTTCCGCGAGCGCGTGCTTGGGCACGCCGTGATAGCGGTAGAGCGCGGCCTGCGCCGCCCAGCAGAGCGTGAACAGCGGCGTTTGCCGGGCGCGCAGCCCGTCCAGCAGGTGCGCGATCTCCTCCCAGTAATCGACTTCCTCGAAATCGAGCAGCTCGATGGGCGCGCCGGTCAGGATCACGCCGTCCGCCTCCTCCGCCGCCTCCAGCCCTCCGTAGAAGGCGCCCATATGCGCGGGGTCGGCGTTCTTGCCCCGGTAGCGCGACGGCACGGCGAGCGAAAGCGCGATATCGGGGCCGGCGAGGCCCAGCTTGCGGGCGATCTGGCGCTCGGTCTTCTGCTTTTCGGGCATGAGGTTGACCAGCAGCACGCGCCGCGCCGCCCGGCCGTCGTCGAAAAGCGGCACGCCCTCGCGCGCCAGCTCGGCCGCCGCCGGCAGTCCCTCCGCGAGCCGAATGGCCATCAGCCGCCCTTCCTTTCCGCCCGGCGCCGCTCGCAGAGCCCGATATAGCTCTCCAGCCGGTCGCCGCCATGCTCCCAGAGCGTGGCGAGGAACCGGGCCGCATCGGGAATGCCGCCCTTCGCGAACACGTCGGCGGTCTCCAGCGCGAGGCCCCGCTCGGCCAGGCGCTCATAGCGCGGCCGGCGGAACGCCAGAAGCTCCGGGAAGAGCGGGCGCGCGAATCCGACGGGGTCGACGCCCGCGCCGTCCTCCGGCATGCCTTCGAGGCGCGGCATCAGGAAGTCGGGATTGTAGAACAGCGGCTTCGGATGGGTGCGGGCGCGCTCCTTGAGCGTTTCCTCGAAGGCGGCGTCGGCCCGGATATAGACGATCAGGCTGTGGCCGGTCAGCCGGTCCAGCACCGGGTCCTCCGGGTTGTCGAGATCGACCACCTCGCAGAGCGAGCCGGAGGCGTCGTTGACGAAGCTCTCGCATCCGTAGAGCCGCCAGCCCTTGGCGATGAAGTCCGGCACGTCGAGCATCGACTGTATCTCGGCGTCCCGGTAAAGCCGCTGGCGGTGGAGGAAGGTCTCCATGTCCAGCCCGCCTGCGGCCGGGTCGCCATACATGCCGAGAAAGGTCGAGACCGGCTCCAGATTGTCCACCGAGATATTGTGCTCGATATAGATCGAGTCGGAGCGCAGCAGGTCGGCGACGAAGCGGTCCGCCATCGACATGATCTTGAACTTGATATTGTCGAGGATGTGCTCGGCCAGGTAGCGCGTGCCGATGCGGTAGTCGGCGGAATAGTGGAACCAGTCGGCCGACCGGCGCAGCGAGGTCGAGAGCATCGTCTTGCCGACGCCCGACATGCCGAGCAGCGTGATCGCGTGGGGAAGCGCCCGGAACGCCTCGAAGCTGCCCATGGCCGTCCTCACCCGGCGAGGCGCGGGTGCAGCCAGGCGGCGGCGGCGAGCAGGTCCGCGTCCCCGCCCGCCCGGCCGACAAGCTGGACCCCGACCGGCAGGCCGTTGCCGGGCGAAAACCCCGGCAGCGTGATGCAGGGCACGCCCAGGGTCGTCCAGATGCGGTTGCATTCCGGCGAGCCGGTCCAGCCGAGCCCCTCCGGCGCCTCGCCGGGCGCGGCCGGGGTAATCAGCGCATCCACCCCGTCGAAGACGCTCTCGAAGGCCGCCCGCGCCGCCTCGCGGATGCCGAGCGCCCAGAGATAGCGCTCATGGTCGAGGCCGAGGCCGGTTTCGACGATTCCGCGGATGGCGTCGCTCATCCGCTCCCGATGCATGCGGTATTCGTATGCGAGCAGGCGCGCGCCCTCATAGGGCATGATGACATCGTGCGCCGCCGGCACCTCGTCGCAGGGGGACGGCAGCGCCAGGTCCTCCGGTCCCGCGCCGGCGGCCGCGCGGGCAAATTCCATCGCCTCGGCCGACGCCGGCTCCACGCAATGCCAGGCCGGGCTCGGGCACATGGCGAACCGCGCCGGACGCGCTTCCACCGGCGAGATCGGGATGCCCGCCATGGCCTCCACGAAGGCGCCGGCGTCGGCGGCCGTGCGCGCCATGGAGCCCACCGTGTCCAGCGTCTCGGAAATCGGCTTCACGCCTGCGCGCGGCACCGTGCCGAAGGTGGGCTTGAAGCCGACCGCGCCGCAATAGGAGGCCGGCCGGACCACCGAGCCTGCGGTCTGGGTGCCGATGGCGACCGGCACCTGGTAGTCGGCGACCCCCGCGGCCGAGCCCTGCGAGGAGCCGCCCGGCGTACGGGCCGGATCCGCCGGATTGCGGGTCTTGCCCGGATGGCGCATGGCGAATTCGGTCGTCACCGTCTTGCCGAGCACCACCATGCCGGCGTCGCGCAGCAGCGCCACCGGGGCTGCGTCCCAGGCCGGGCGGTTGCCGGGCGTGTAGATCGGCGAGCCGTAGCCGGTCGGCATGTCGTGCGTGTCGATGATGTCCTTGATGCCCGCGGGCACGCCGTGAAGCGCGGAGCGCGGCTCCTCCCGGTCGCGCTGCCGCGCTTCCGCGAGCGCGGCGTCCGCGTCCAGGTGGATCCAGGCGCCAACCGTCTCGTCGCGCGCCTCGATGTGCGCGAGGCAGGATTCGACCAGCCTCTCGGAAGTCAGGTTCCCCGCGCGGATGGCGGCGGCGGCGTCCAGGGCGGAGAGGAGATGGGGAGCGGTCATGAGTGCCTCGAAAAACTGCGGCCGATGAGTTGGCGGTGGATCTGGTTGGTCCCTTCCCAGATCTGGGTGATCTTGGCGTCGCGCAGCAGCCGTTCGGCGCGATACTCCCTGATATAGCCGTACCCGCCGTGAAGCTGCACGCACATATCGGCGGCCTTCATGGCGAGGTCGGACGCGGAGAGCTTGGCCATGGAGGCCTCGATGCCGATATCGTCCAGCCCCTCGTCCACCAGCCCGGCGACGTAGCCGAGCCAGAGCTCCGCCTGGGCGAGCTCGGTGGCGAGGTCGGCGAGCATGAACTGGATGCCCTGGAAGTCCGCGATGCGCCGGCCGGACTGGCGCCGCGCGCCGATATAGGCCACGGCGTCGTCGAAGGCGGCGCGCGCAATGCCGAGCGCATGCGCGGCGATGGAGGGTCTGGACTTGTTGAGCGCGCCGAACAGCACTTTCAGCCCTTCGCCCGGCCCGAGCACCAGGTTTCCGCGGGGCACGCGCACGCCTTCGAAGGCGAGCGCGGCGGTGGAGCTCGCGCGCAGGCCGAGCTTGTCCTCCAGCCGCAGCACGCTTATGCCGGCGGCCTCCTTCTCGACGGTAAGCGCCGTGATCGCCGCGCGCCCGTCCTCGATCTCCGCCCACTTGCCGAACAGCACATAGACGTCCGCCACGTCGCCATTGGTGATGAAGGTCTTGGCGCCGTCGATCACGATGTCGCCGCCGTCAGGGCGGAAGCGGGTGCGCATGCCGGTGGCGTCGGAGCCGGCGTCGGCCTCGGTGATGCAGAGCGCGGCGAGGCCGCCGTCGGCGATGCGCGGCAGGATGCGGCGCTTCAGCTCCCCGCTGCCGAAATCGATCACCGGCTTGACGGCGTGGAAGGTGGTGGACCAGACGATGCCGGTCGCCGCGCAGGCCCGCGCCATCTCGTGCGCCGCGCGGATGTAGCAGGCGAAGGACAGGCCGGCGCCGCCATAGGCCTCGGGCACGAACATGCGGTTGAGTTCGAGTTCGCGCATGGCGGCGAGATTGTCCCAGGGGAAGCGGGCCTCCGCGTCGAGGGCGGCCGCGGCCGGGGCCACCACCCGTTCCGCAAGGCGCTTCACGGCCTCCAGCACCGCCGCTTCCTCGTCCGGCAGCGTCTTTTCGAGGCGGGCGTCGAGGCGGTCCAGCACGGTCATTGGTTGATGCTCTGCGCCCCGTCCATCACGATGGTCTCGCCGGTGAGATAGTGGATCTTCTCGGCGAACAGCAGCGCCACGAAGCGCGCCACCTCGTCCACGCTTCCGGGCCGTCCGACCGGGATGCGCCGCTCCAGCCAGGCGCGGAAGCGCGGATTGGCGAGGATTTCGGCGTTCATGTCCGTCTCCACATAGCCGGGGGCGACGGTATAGACGGAAATATTGTCCCGCGCCCATTCCACGGCGAGGCAGCGCGTGAGGCCGGAGACGGCGGCCTTCGACGCGCAATAGGCGGTGTTGGCGCGCACGCCGAGCCGCTCCCAATAGGAACCCAGATTGACCACGATGCCGCCTCCGTTTGCCTTGAGGTGCGGATAGGCGGCCTGCGCGGCGGCGAAGACGGCGGTGGCGTTGACCGCCATGGTGCGGGCGAAGTCCTCGACCGGGAAGTCCGCGCTCGGCCCCTGCAGGTGGACGCCGGCATTGTTGACCAGCCCCTCCAGCCCGCCGAGCTCCCGCGCCGCCGCGTCGAGCGCGCGGGCGAGCCCGCCCGCGTCGGTCACGTCCACGGGCCATGCCGGCAGGTCCAGCCCCTCGGGACCCCGGCCGGAGCGCGTGAGGCAGGCTACCGCGAAACCCCGCTCCACCAGCGCCGCCGCAATGCCTGCGCCGATGCCCCGATTGGCCCCGGTCACCGCAATCGCCGCCATCGGCCCTCCGTCTTTGCCCGTTCCTCCACCGCCGGCCAGAATGGCACGGATGACGGCCGCCCGTCAGCCTGAGCGTCCCGGTTCTGCCCGACGGATATCTATTGTGATGTTTGTGTCATTTGTTGCATTTACGGCGTTTGATGTTTATCTTTCCGCCGGATGGTGGAGAAGCGCGATGAGCGGAAGAACGGCGGCTGGAATTCCCAGCGAGCGCGACACGGTCCTGGCGGGTGAGGCAGGCCGCAAACTCACGGCATGGGGCGACGGTACGGACCCGGTGCCGGCGCGTTTCGGTGGCGCTGAAGAGGAACCCGTGGACATTCCGTTGTCGGCGCTGCGCCTGTTCAAGGAAATTCTCGACCAGATGGCGCACGGGAACGGTGTGGTCTTGACGCCGTTGCATGCCGAACTGACGACGCGGCAGGCGGCCGAACTTCTGCAGGTATCGCGAACGCACCTGGTGCGGTTGCTCGACGAAGGCCGCATACCCTGCCGCAAGGTCGGCGCGCACCGGCGGGTCCGCGCCCGGGACATTCTTGTCTATCGCCGCGAGGCGGAATTCTCGCGCAACAAGGCGCTGGACGAGCTCACGGCTCTCGATCGAAGCCTTGGCCTCCAATAGGCGATGCCGCCTCCAGCGGCGTTGCTCGACGCCAATGTTCTTTATCCGGCCGGCCTTCGGGACCTGTATGCGCCGCTCTGGAGTGCGGACATCCACGAGGAGTGGATGCGGAGCCTTCTGGCGGACCGACCGGATATCCCGGCCGGCGTGCTTGAGCGCACCCGTGCGATCATGGACGAACACTTCCCCGATGCCACCGTCACGGGATACGCCGCCCTTGCCGCCTCGCTCGATCTGCCGGACCCCGGCGACGCCCATACCGCCGGCGGCCGGAACCCGGCCCGTCCCTTGTCCTTCATGCCGGAACACCCCCTTCGACAGGCTCGGGGCCGGCTCCTCTGTCATGCCCGGGCTCGTTCCGGTCCTTTGTTCATTCCGGGCAGGCGCGAAGCGGCGTCGCGAACCAGCCGCCGCCCGCTGCCGTTGATCCCCCTTGGCAGGCCCCCTACGCTGTCTTCGGCGGGGCATTTGGGGGCGGCGGATCATGGGCGGCGACATGGAGTTCGAGGCTTATCTGGCCGAGGTTGAGGCGTTCACGCGCGAGGAGCTGATTCCGAATGAGGAGCGGGTGGACCGGCTGGACCGGGTGCCGGACGACCTTGTGCGCCGGATCTCGGAGATGCGCCTCTTCGCCATCTCGATCCCCGAAGACTATGGCGGGCTGGGCCTCACCCAGGAGCAGCAGGTGCGGCTCACCTTCGCGTTCACGCAGGCCTCGGCCGTGTTCCGCGCCCGCTTCTCGACCACGATCGGGCTTTGCAGCCAGGCGATCCTCGATTTCGGCACCGAGGCGCAGAGGCGCAAATACCTGCCGGCCATGGCCGAGGGCCGCTGCACCGGGGCCTTCTCGCTGACGGAGCCCGACTACGGCTCCGACGCCGCCGGCCTGGAGACGAGCGCCGTGCGCGACGGCGCGGACTATGTGCTGAACGGCACCAAGCGCTACATCACCAACGCGCCCGACGCCGACATGTTCCTTGTCATGGCGCGCACGGGCGGCCCCGGCGCGGGCGGCGTCTCGGCCTTCGCGGTCGATGCCGGCACGCCGGGCATCCGCGCGGGCGAGCCCTTCGACATGCTGGGGCAGCGCGGCTCGCGCGTCTCCGAGGTCTATCTGGAGGACTGCCGCGTGCCGGCCGACGCGCTGGTCGGCGGGCAGGAGGGCATCGGGCTCAAGGCGGCGCTCCGGGGCATCAACCATGCGCGCACCCATGTGGCGGCCACCTGCGTCGGGCAGGCGAAGCGGCTGATCGGCGAGGCGGTCCGTTATGCCCGCGAGCGCCGCCAGTTCGGCCGGGCCATCGGCGAGCACCAGCTCGTCCAGGCCATGCTCGCCGACATGCGCGCGGAAACCTATGCCGCCGAGGCGATGGTGCTGGACTGCGCCCGGCGCTTCGAACGGCGCCCGCTGCCCTTCGCGGACATTGCCTGCGCCAAGTATTTCGCCTCCGAGATGGTAAGCCGCGTCGCCGACAGGGCGGTCCAGATCCTGGGCGGGCAGGGCTATATGGCCGAGAGCGCCGTCGCCCGCCTCTACCGCGACACGCGGGTGTTCCGCATCTTCGAGGGCACCTCGCAGATCCAGCAGCAGCAGATCGCCCGCGCCATGCTGCGCGAGGCGGCGGACGCTTAAATTCCCCGCCCGGGCGCACCATATCGAAGGCATGGGGCGGCGGCCGCCGCTCGTTACCGGAGGGGTGTGAGATGGGCCTCAAGAATATTCTCGTGCATGTGGACGGCAGCGACCGCGCGGGCGAGCGCATCCGCGTGGCTGCGAATCTGGCCGGGGCGGACGACGGCCATCTGACCGGCTTGTTCGTTGCTCCGGACCCGCTGATCCCGACCTGGATGGTGGCGGGGATGCCGGCGAGTACGCTCGAAGCCGCCGTCGAACGGGTCCGCGGAGAGGGCGAACGCGCCCGCGGGCGCTTCCTGGAGATCGCGGAGGGAGCCGGCGTCCACGCCGAATGGCGCACGGCGTCGGGCTCGGTCAGCCATGTGACGGCATTGCACGCGCGCTATGCGGACCTCGCCGTGGTCGGCAAGGGCAGCGCGTCGGAGCCGGAGCTCTACCCCTATCCGGACCTTGCCGCGGACCTCACGATGAGCTGCGGCCGTCCGGTCCTGGTGATACCCAATTCCGGACGGTTCGACGGTCTGGGCCGGAACATGCTGGTGTGCTGGAACGCCAGCCGCGAGGCCACGCGGGCGGTGAACGACGCCATGCCGCTCCTGCGCCGGGCGGAAAAGGTCGTGGTCCTCTCGGTCAATGCGCACCGTCCCTCGAGCGGCGACCACGGCGACATCCCGAGCGCCGATATCGCGCTGCACCTGGCGCGCCACGGCGTGAATGTCGAAGCGGCGAACACGGTCGCCGACGGCGTCGCCGTTTCCGACATCGTGCTCTCGCATGTGAGCGACCGCGGCATCGACCTGATCGTCACGGGCGCCTGGGGGCACTCCCGCATGCGCGAGTGGGCGTTCGGCGGCGTGACGGCCTCGCTGCTGCGCGACACCACGGTTCCCGCCCTGATGTCGCATTGAAAGCCGGCCCTGCCGGGAGTATGAACGAAGCGGAAGAGGACTGCGTCCAGCAGGGGGAACGGTCATGGCGCTATCCCTGAAACAGGCGGTCCGGAAGACCGCCATGCAGGCCATGCTCATGCGGGAGCGCTTCGAGAGCGGCCACGCCTACAATCCGGTGGCTTACCGGAACACGCAGAACCCCTATCCCGCCTACGCGGCGCTTCGAGAGCGGGGCCAGGCGCACCGCAGCCGGCTGATGAACGCCTGGATCTTCGGCCGCTACGAGGACGTGGCGGCGATCCTTCCCGACTGGCAGCGTTTCTCCAGCGACGGCAGGAAAGCGAAGCGGCCGGGCAAGCGCACGGTCATCCCGGACCCCGGCACGCCGTCCCTGCTGTCGCTCGACCCGCCGGACCACCGCCGGCTGCGCGGGCTGGTCAGCAAGGCGTTCACGCCCAGGGCGGTCAATGCGCTGGAGCCGCATATCCGCAGCCTCATGCACGAGCTTCTGGACGGCATCGACGACCTGTCCGGCTTCGACCTCATGGAGGTCGTCGCCAAGCCGCTGCCGGTGATCGTGATCGCGGAAATGCTGGGCGTGCCCGTGGAGGACCGTCCCCGGTTCCGCAGCTGGTCGGACCGCCGGGCGCGTATTCTGGAGCCGACGATCGCGCCGGAAGAACGCGCCGACGCCATCCGCGCCGGCGCCGACCTCGACGCCTATTTCGCGCCGCTCATCGAGGAACGCCGCGCCGACCCGCAGGAGGACATTCTGAGCGGCCTCGTCCAGGCCGAGGAGGAGGGCGACCGGCTGGACGAGGCCGAAATGATCGCCCTGCTGCGCCTGCTGCTGGTCGCCGGCAACGAGACCACCGTCAACCTCATCGGCAACGGCATGCTGGCCCTGCTGAAACATCCGGAGCAGCTGCAGCGGCTCCGCGACGACCCGTCGCTCGTTCCGTCGGCGGTGGAGGAGCTGCTGCGCTACGATTCGCCGGTGCAGCTCGACCTCCGCCGCATCGTCGAGGACTGCGACGTGAACGGCTTCCCGGTGAAGCGCGGCGAGGACATCGTGATGCTGATCGGCGGCGCCAACCGGGACCCCGAGCAGTTCGGGGATCCGGACGGGCTCGATGTCGGGCGCGACCAGGGCAGCCACATTTCCTTCGGCCGCGGCATCCACGCCTGCATCGGCGCGCCGCTCGCGCGGCTGGAGGCGCGCATCGCCATCGAGGTGCTGCTGGAACGCTTCTCCTCGATCCGGCTCGCGGACCCGCCGGCGCGCTTCCGCCCCAGCATCGTGCTGCGCGGCCTGGAGTCGCTGCCGGTCGCCGCCGAAGCCTGAGCGCCAGCTACCCGCTTGCCAGCCTGTCCCGGGAGGCGCGCGGCGCCTCTTGCTCGACCATGCATCCGGGATGGAATCCCACCGTGAAATCCGACGGTCCTTCCGTCTCGCGCTTGCGCAGGTAAGTCGCGTCCCGCTCCAGGGTGACATGCGCGTATCGCCGGGCCATGGCGTCGATGGCGATAGCCGCCTGGTGGATGTGGGGACGGGCGTCCTTCGGATCGGTGGAGGCGTTGCCGCGATAGCCCGAAAAGCTCCGGGACCCGAATTTCTTCAGGTCGCGAACGCCGACATTGATCGCCCGCGTTGCGGCAACGACCTTGTCGCGAACCTTCCCGGGAACCCGCACATGCCATGCTTCGGCAAGACCGATCACGGCCAATGCCGAATTGACGCCGTAAGTATGGTACCAGAACCCCCTGACACCGCGGAACGAGTTGTTGTCGATATAACCGTCTGCGAAGAATTTGTTGTCGATGTCCTGAAACATTCGGTTGAAGGTCAGGGCGGCAAGCTCCTTGTTTCCGGTCCAGGCGGCGTAGGCCAGCTCGCCGATGCCTCCATTGGCGTACTGGTTGAAACCGTAGGCGTTCCTTCGGGCCCCGGCCGCCCACGGCTGGATATAGCGCCGATACAGCCGCTGAGCGTATCTGTTTACGGTATCGCGCTGCGACTCGCTCATTTCCGGTCTGAGGAAGATGGCGGACACAAGGTAGCTGCTGCCGAAGTCGGCCGCGAATTGGGGCGCGTGGACGTGACAGGCGGCGGATGTCACGCCCTTTCCGGCGTAGCAGCGACCGCCGGCCCTGCGGGCTTCTTCCACCGTCATCGTGTCGAGAATGGTCTCCGCCTGCGCGATCCGCACCACGAGCGATACGGCCTTGCGGATCTGGTCGGGGTCGCCGGTTTTCACCGCCGTGTGCGTCGCCGCAAACAGATATCGGGCCGGGTAGGAAATAGCCTCGTGGCGAACGGTCAGCGAATCGCTGCGCTTGTGGTGGTCCGCGTCCCAGTCATAGCCGATGACCTCCGCGATCTTGCCTTCGACGAAATCGTCCTCAAGCGTCATCTCCAGTCCCTGCCGGGACGTGTCGCAAGCGCCGATCCGGTCGCCGTAGAAATATCCGGGAATGCGGATCGAGGCAGGGTCCGCCGTCGCCAGCTCGGGACTTACGGTCCCGGCGGTCTGGACGCAGGCGGGCAGGGCGCAAACCGCCGCTGCGAGAAGGGGGATTGCGCGCTTGAGCATATCCTGTCTCCCTGGCGTTCGCCCCCGGCCGCAGCGTCAACCTACCCGCAGGCGTAGGCTGCGGCGAAGCGGCCGGCGCGGCGGCCGAACACGCTGCCGGACATGAGGCCGGAGCCGCCCGGATAGTTCTCGAAGAACAGGCCGCCCACCAGCTCGCCCGCGGCGTAAAGCCCGTCCATGGGACGCCCGGAAAGGTCCTGGACGCGGTTCTCACTGTCGACCTGCAGGCCCCCGAAGGTGAAGGTGATGCCGGTGGTGGTGACGAAGGCGGCATAGGGCGGGCTGTCGAGGGGCAGCGCCCAGTTGGTCTTGTCCGGGCTCAGCCCCTCGGTCGAGACCCCGTCCAGCACGGCGGGGTTGTACGCGTTCGAGGACCGGCAGGCGGCGTTGTAGTCGCGGACCGTCTTCGCCAGCGCCGCCGGGTCCACCTCCAGCCCGGCCGCAAGCTCCTCGATCGAGTCCGCCTCCACCTTCGTGACCTCGCGGATGCGGTATTCGTCGCGCAGCATGTGGACGGTCTTCGCGTCGAAGATCTGCGCGCACCAGCGGTGCGGCTGCTCCATGATGGCGCGCCCGAAGCGCACATAGGTGAGGTTGCGGTAGTCCTCGCCCTCATCCACGAAGCGTTCGCCGTCGAGGTTCACCATGATGCCGAGCGGGTAGCTGTGCTTCTGGAAATTGTCGCCGACGGCGCGGTCGCCATAGGGCGGGGCGGAAATGTCCCAGCCGACCGAGTGGCAGCCGGACCAGTTGCCGTGGGGACGCGCGCCGGCCTCCAGCGCCATGCGGATGCCGTCGCCGGTATTGTGGCGGGTGCCGCGAACCCGGCAGAGGTCCCAGCCGTGCCCCAGATAGCGCGCGCGCATCTCCGGGTTGGCCTCGAAGCCGCCGCAGGCCAGCACCACCGAGCCGGTCTCCAGCACCTCGTAGCCCTCCGGCGTGCGCAGCCTGAGGCCGGTAATGCGCCCGGCGTCGTCCTGGACGAGGCCGGTCGCGCCGGTCTCGTAGCGGATCTCGATGCCGACCGCCGCGGCCCGCCGCAGCAGGAAATCGACGAGCCCCGCCCCGCCGCCGACGGCCTCGATATTCACGCCGCCATAGAACACCTGCTTGCCGTCCACCTCGTAGGACTGGCGGCCGAACATCGGCACGAAGCGCACGCCGTTCTCCCGCAGCCACGCCATGGCCGGGCGCGACTCGTCGATCAGGGTCCAGGCGAGGTCCTCCTCGGCCTGGTGGCGCGTGACCTTCATCAGCGTGTCGTAGAAGAACTGCCGGTCGTGGGTGGGCAGCTCGATGCGCGCCTTTTCCGCGTCCGAGAGGTCGGTCAGCACGTCGGTGCAGACATCCTCCAGCCCGTCATGGACGAAGCGGAAGCCGCCGGCGGTGAAGAAGGAATTGCCGCCCCGCTCCTCCTCCGGCGCCTTCTCCAGCACCACCACCCGGGCGCCCTGCTCGCGCGCCGAAATCGCCGCGCACAGCGCCGCGTTGCCGCAGCCGACGACTGCGACATCCCATGCCGTCATGGCTTCAGTCCCCCTGGGTCAGAGCTTCGGTCAGCCTTCCAGCAGGCCCGTGGCGGAGCCCAGAACGACCGTCTTGCCGTCCTGGTTCTTCGTCTCGATGCCGATCTCCGCTATGGCCTGGCCGTCCTCCTCGCGGATTTCCTGCACCGTGGCGGTGGCGGTCAGCGTGTCGCCGGGCCAGACCTGGTTGGTGAAGCGCACGCCGTATTTGCGCACGTTCTCCGCCCCGAACAGGTCGGTGACGAGCGTGCCGGTCATGCCCATGGTCAGCATGCCGTGGGCGAACACGCCCGGATAGCCGGCGGCCTCCTTGCAGTAGAGGTCGTCGGTGTGCAGCGGGTTGTAGTCGCCGCTGGCGCCCGAATACATGACAAGCTGGGTGCGCTTCAGGTCCTCGACCACGACCTTCTCGAAGGTCTGGCCGACCGAGATTTCACTGGCTTTCATCGACCGTTTCCCCCTTATTCCTGATCGACCGGCCGTTCGGTCCTCACGCCGACGCCGCGCGCCCGGCAGACATGGTTGCCGTCCTGGTCGTAGTAATCGACAAGGCGCTCGGTGAAGGTGAGCTTGCCGGCGCGCCGGCTCTCCTTTTCCCAGGTCTCGCCCTGGCTGTAGCGCGCGGTCAGCACGTCGCCCGGCCGGACCGGGCGGGTGTATTCGAAATGCTGCTCGGCGTGGAGCCCGCCGGATGTCGCCGGTGTGCCCTCGACGCCGGACGGCGTGCCGCCCGAGCCGAACCAGGCCTCGCCGTCCTTGATGCGCAGCGGGTAGTCGGGGTCGAACTGGGCCACCGCCTGCGGGAAGGTCGGCGGCGCCACCTGCGCGCCCATCGGGTTCCCCTCGCCGGCCCCCGGATCGTGGTAGGCGGGGTTGTAGTCTCCGATCGAGCGGGCGAACATCATCACATGCGTGCCCTCGACCGGGAAGGTGACGGTCTTTTCGTCCGACACGGGGCGCTTCTCCTTGCTTCGGTGCCGATGGGGCGACTATAGCGGGGCGATGGACGCGGACAAGAGCGGGCTGCACCTCATCAAGCTGTCGGTCGGCACCGAGAGCGTCGAGGGGCTGGCGGACTGGCAGGAGCGCCGCCGGGCCCACTGGAAGGCCGTGGAAGGCCGCGCCGTCGCAAGGCACATCACCCGCATGACGCCCCGCCGCGGCGTCGAAATACTGGACGGCGGCGGGTCGATCTACTGGGTCGTCAAGGGCTTCGTGCAGGCCCGGCAGCGCATCCTCGCCTTCGAGCCGGCGCCGGGCGCGGGCGGGCGGCCGAGCTGCGCCATCCTGCTCGACGACGCGCTGGTCCGCGTGGTGCCGCGCGCCCACCGGCCGTTCCAGGGCTGGCGCTACCTGCGCGGCGAGGACGCGCCGCCGGACCTCCCCGCGGACTTCGCCGCCGAGGGCGACGCGCTCCCCCCGCGCCTCGCCGCCGAACTCGGCGAACTCGGGCTGCTGTAGCGGCGGTCCGAACGGTTGATCGCCCGCCCTTTGCGGTGCAATTTTCCCGCTCTCCAGTCAGAGGCGCCCCGACCATGCCGGATTCCGTCGTTACCGATTCCCACAGGATGCTGCTGGCCGGCGAGCGCGTGGACAGCGCCTCCGGCGAGACCTTTGCCGTGGAGAACCCCGCGAACCGGGGGATCTTCGCCCATGTTCCGCGCGCCGGCGCCGAGGATGTGGACCGGGCGGTGAAGGCGGCGGTGCGGGCGTTCGAGAGCTGGCGCGAGGCGCCGCCGCGCGAGCGCGGGAGGATGCTGCTCCGGATCGCCGAATCGGTCGAAGCGAAAACGGAAGAGCTGGCGCGCCTCATCGCCACCGAGACCGGCAACGCGCTCCGCACCCAGGCGCGGGCGGAAGCCGGGCTGGCGGCGGACATATTCCGTTACTTCGGCGGCCTGGCGAGCGAACTCAAGGGCCAGACCGTTCCGCTGGGCGAGCAGGTGCTGAGCTATTCGCGCCGCGAGCCGGTCGGGGTGGTCGGCGCCATCATCCCCTGGAACGCGCCGGTCATGCTGGCGGCGCTCAAGATCGCGCCGGCGCTCTGCGCCGGAAACACCGTCGTGCTGAAGGCGGCGGAGGACGCGCCGCTCGGCGTGCTCATGCTGGCGGGCCTGTGCCAGGAGCACCTGCCGCCTTCGGTGGTCAACGTGCTGACCGGCTATGGCGAGGACTGCGGCGCCGCGCTGGCCGCCCATCCGGGCGTGCGCAAGCTTTCCTTCACCGGCTCCACCGAGGTCGGCAAGCTCATCATGGAGCAGGCATCCCGGCGTGTGGTGCCGGTGTCCCTGGAACTCGGCGGCAAGAGCCCTTCCATCGTGTTCCCGGACGCGAACGAGGACTGGGCGGTGGAGGGCGTCATCAACTCGATGCGCTTCACCAGGCAGAGCCAGTCCTGCACTGCGGGTTCGCGGCTTTTCCTGCATGCGGGCATTTTCGACGAGTTCCTGGACAGGCTCGTCGACCGCACCGCGAAGCTCAGGCTCGGCGACCCGCTCGACGAGGCCACCGACATCGGCACGATCATCAACGAAAAGCAGTTCAGGAAGGTCTGCAATTATGTGGAGGAAGGGCTGGAGCGGTCCGACGCGCGGCTCGCAATGGGCGGCCTGCCCCCGGACAGCGGCCCGCTGAGCGAAGGATATTTCGCCCGGCCGACGATCTTCGCGGACGCCTCGAACGACTGGCGCCTTGCGCGCGAGGAAATCTTCGGCCCGGTGCTCGTGGCCATCCGCTGGGAGAACGTCGAAGACGCGATCCGGATGGCGAACAGCAGCCATTACGGGCTCGCCGCCTTTGTGTGGTCGCGCGACATCGGCCAGGCGTTGTGCGCCGCGCACCGGGTCGAGGCGGGATGGGTGCAGGTCAACCAGGGCGCGGGGCAGGTGCTCGGCCAGTCCTACGGCGGCGTCAAGGAAAGCGGTATTGGCCGCGAGTTCTCCCTGGAAGGCATGCTCGACAGCTTCACGCAGACGAAGAGCGTGACCGTCAACCTCGGACTGGCGCCGCCGGCGTAACGCCGCCGGGCGGGGATTGCTGTCCGTTCAGCAGGGCGGCGGATCGGGCCGGCTACCCGGAACGGGGGGACGCGGGGGCCTTCCACCGCTTCCGCCGGCGGCGGACGGCGAGGCGGCGGCGGCGCTCCATGCGGTGGCGCGCAAGGAATCTGCGCAGGGTCGACTCGGTGAGCCGCACTCCCTCGGCGGCCAGCGCCTCGCTCAGCGCCAGGCTGGACATCTCCGGGCGCGCTTCCAGCAGACGGACGATCCGCTCGCGCTCCGCCTCCACCGGCGAGGGGGCTCCGCCCCGCGCGTCCGCCCGCACATGCCCGCGCTCGCGAAAACGCTTCACCCAGCAGCGGACGCTCGTCGCCGCCAGCCCGAACCGCGCCGCCGCCGCCCGGCCGCTCATGCCCTCCTCCAGCACCGCTGCCACCGCCCGGCCCCGCAGTTCCGCGCCGACCGCCCGGCCCCGCCGGGACTCCGTCAGCGCGCTGCCCGGTTCCTCCGTCATGTCCGGACGCCGAAACCGTCACCCCGGCTCGGGGGCCGGGGCGACGGCGGGGGGTAGCTCCGCCATGGGTTCCAATCAATAACCGCTGGTATCAGGCGGCGAGCGCGAGCAGGCGTTCGAGGTCGAGATGCGCCTCCAGATGGTCGGCAAGCCCGTCCAGCACGCCTTCGATCTCCGCCTCCCAGGCCCGCTGCCGCTCGGCGCCCATGCGCGCGAGGAAGCGCTCGCGGAATCCGTCGTTGGCGAACAGCCCGTGGCAGTAGGTGCCGAATACGAGCCCGTCCCCGGAGACCGCGCCCTCCGGGCGTCCGTCGAGATGCAGGAAGGGGCGCGCGAGACCGGGCCCGGACGAGCGGCCCATATGGATTTCGTAGCCGGTGAGGCCGTCGGCGGTCCGGACCGGGACGGTGCGTTTTTCCGCCTCCAGCACGGTCTCGATGTCGAGCAGGCCGAGGCCGGCGCTCGATCCCGGCGGGCCTTCCACACCGTCCGGGTCCGACACGCGCCGGCCCAGCATCTGGAAGCCGCCGCAGAGTCCCAGGACGCGCCCGCCCCGGCGCAGATGGGCGCGGATGTCGATGTCCCACCCCTGGTCCAGCAGGAAGGCGAGGTCGGCGCGCGTGTTCTTGCTGCCGGGCAGCACGGCGAGGTCCACCTCGGCAGGCAGCGCTTCGCCCGGGCGCACGAAGCGGACGCCGATTTCGCCGGCGAGGGGGTCGAGGTCGTCGAAATTGGCAATGCGCGGATAGCGGAACGCAGCAACGCGCGGCGGCCCTGCCGGCGAGCGGTCCGCTTCCAGCGCCATCGAGTCCTCCGCCGGCAGCTTGCAGGCGTCCTCGAACCAGGGCACCACGCCGAGGCAGGGCAGCCCCGCAAGCCGCTCCAGCGCGGGAATCGCAGGATCGAAGAGGGCGGGGTCGCCCCGGAACTTGTTGACGATATAGCCGCGGAGGCGGGCCGCGTCGGCCGGCGCCAGCACATGGCGGGTTCCGGCAATCGCGGCGATGACGCCGCCCCGGTCGATGTCGGCGACCAGCGCCACCGGCAGTCCGGCGGCCTCGGCGAAGCCCATATTGGCGATGTCGCCTTCGCGCAGGTTGATCTCCGAGGCGCTGCCGGCGCCCTCGACCAGAACGAGGTCGGCATCTGCCGAAAGCCGGCCGAAGGCGTCGAGCGCGCCTTCCAGCAGGCCGCCTTTCAGGCGCGCATAGTCTTTCGCGTCCGCCCGCCCGACGGCCCGCCCCGCAACCACGACCTGCGCGCCGAGCTCGGACTCGGGCTTCAGCAGCACCGGGTTCATGTCGACATGCGGCGCGACGCCGGCGGCGCGCGCCTGAAGCGCCTGGGCGCGCCCGATCTCGCCGCCCCCGGCGGTGACCGCGGCGTTGTTCGACATGTTCTGCGGCTTGAACGGCCTGACGCGAAGGCCGCGCCGCGACCAGGCCCGGCAAAGGCCCGCCACGATGAGCGACTTGCCCGTGTCCGAGCCGGTCCCCTGAACCATCAGGGCCCTGGCCGTCATCCGGGCCGGCGCTCCGGCCGCCTAGAAGCGGTTCAACGCCTCGCGCAGCGCATCGGCTGCGGGATTGGCGTGGGCGCGGTCGAAGACAATCGTGTGGGGCGTGGCGCCGGCGCCGTAGAAAGCCCGGTTCCAGTCCTGGCGCCGGGCGATCACCGCGCCTTCCAGCGATGCGCCCGCGTAGAAGCCCTGGTTCGTCGAGAAAGACAGGATATCGGCCCCGATATTGCTGGTCGTTGCGCCTTCGACGCCCGCGCCGACGGGCCCGGCGGCGACGGAGGCGTCGGCGCCGAGCGTCATCTGGTCCTCGAGCACGGCTTCGACGGCGCCGTTCGTGCGCAGCAGCAGCATTGCCTCGGCGGTCTGGCCGCCGAACTGCAGACCGAAACTGATCGAGGCCAGGGTGTAGAAGGCCGGGTAGCTCCATTCCCCCTTCTGGCTGCGGACCAGCAAAACGCCGCTGCCGCCTTCTCCGCCCAGCAGGAACGCGCCCTTTATGAGCGTCGGGAAGATGAGCACCGCCTTTACCTCGCCGAGAAGGTTGCGCAGGCTCTGCCCGACATCGGAATCGCGGGCGAGTCGCTGCACCGCAATACGGGCCTTGTCCACGAGCTCGAGCGCTTCCGTCTCGTCGGTCGACCCGGCCGCGGGCGCTGCCCACAGGCTTGCGGCCAGGAGGAGCGGGGCGATCGTTCGGGCGAGAAGGTGCTTCATCTGCGACAGGCTCCTAGAATTCGATGCCGATCTGGGCTTTTACGCCGCTGCGGAACGGGTGCTTGACCAGGGTCATTTCGGTGACGAGATCGGCGGCCTCGATCAATTCGGGCCGGGCATTGCGCCCGGTGACGACGACATGCAGATCCTCCCGGCGGTTCGTCAGCGTCGCAAGCACCCGGTCGAGGTCCAGATAGTCGTAGCGCAGCACGATGTTCAGCTCGTCGAGGATCACCATGGCGTTGGACGGGTCCGCGATCATGGCCTCGGACATTGCCCAGGCCGCTTCGGCGGCGGCGATGTCGCGCGCGCGGTCCTGCGTCTCCCAGGTGAAACCCTCGCCCATGGCGCGAATCTCGACCAGGTCCGGGAAGCGGGCGAAAACCTCGCGTTCGCCCGTCTTCCACACGCCCTTGACGAACTGGACCACGCCGACCCTGAGGCCGTTGCCGACCGCGCGGGCGGCCAGTCCGAAGGCCGCGGTCGACTTGCCCTTGCCCTTGCCGGTGTGGACGATCAGCAGGCCCTTTTCGATCGTCTTGGTGGCCAGCATGCGGTCCCGCGCGGCCTTGCGCCTGCGGGCTTTTTCGTTGGCGCGGGCATTGACGCCCTGTTCGTCGGGGAGGCTGGGCTCCGGGCTCATGGGCGCTCTCCGCTCGCCAGCGACCGGAGCAGATCATAGCCGAAATTGGCCCTTGGACGCCACAGGCCCCGGTCCAGCGCCTCCAGGAATCGCGCCGCCGTCTCGCGGAGCGCGGCGGGATTGCTCCGCTCCATGAAATCGCGCACCGCCTCGTCGCGGATATAGGCGTCGAACAGCATTTCGAAATGATGGTCGCGCACCGCGCCCGTGGTCGCGGCGAAGGCGAACAGGTAATCGACGGTGGCGGCGATCTCGAAGACGCCCTTGTAGCCGTGGCGCATGACGCCCCGGATCCATTTTGGGTTGGCGGCGCGCGCGCGCACCGTGCGGGCGATCTCCTCCTCCAGGCTCACGATGCGCGGGCGTTCCGGGCGGGTGTGGTCGTTGTGATAGACCGCAGGCCGCCGCCCGGAGAGCATGGCGGCCGCTGCCGCAAGCCCGCCTTCGAACTGGTAATAATCGTCGCTGTCGAGCAGGTCGTGTTCGCGATTGTCCTGGTTGTGGACCACCGCCTCGACGCGCGCGAGGCGGCGCTCGAACGCCCGGTGCGCCGGCCGGCCCTCCTCGCCCGCGCCGTAGGCGTAGCCGCCCCAGGCGACATAGGCGCGCGCGAGGTCCTCCGGCCCCTCCCAGCCGCCCTCGTCGATGAGCGCCTGCAGGCCCGCGCCATAGGCCCCCGGCATGGAGCCGAACACGCGCCAGGTGGCCTCGCGGAAGCCGTCCTCGTCCGGCGTGAAGAGCGGGTTGTCGGCCTCGTCGAGACGGGCGACGGCGCGCACCGCGCTGTCGAACAGGTCGATCAGGCCCGGAAAGGCGTCGCGGAAGAACCCGGAAATGCGCAGCGTGACATCGACGCGCGGGCGGTCGAGCGCGCCGCGCGGCACGATCTCGAACCCGGTGACGCGCCCCGAGGCCGCATCCCATGCCGGGCGCACGCCCATCAGCGCCAGGGCCTGGGCGATGTCGTCGCCGCCGGTCCGCATGCAGCTGGTTCCCCAGGCGCTGAGCGCCAGCGCGCGCGGCCATTCGCCGTGGTCCCGGACATGGCGCTCCACCAGCAGCGCGGCCGAACGCCAGCCGAGCTGCGCGGCAGCGGGCGTCGGCACGGCGCGGGTATCGACGGAATGGAAATTGCGCCCGGTCGGCAGCACGTCCGGCCGCCCGCGCGTCGGCGCGCCGGAGGGGCCGGGCTCGATGAAACGGCCGGCAAGGCCCGCCCTGAGGCCGGCAATCTCCGCCTCGCCCGAGCGGTCGAGCGCCGGAGCCAGCGTTTCGCCGAGGAAGCCGAGCGCGGCGGCGCTTTCGGGACCGGGTGCGGTGTCCGCGCCTTCGACCAGCCGCGCCATCGCCGCCTCCAGCCGCTCGAGCGTGTCGCCCGCCGTGCGCCAGATGCCGTCGCCGGAAAGGAAGGCCGGCCGGGGGCCCGTCCAGGGCGCGGCTAGGTCCTCGCCCGTCTCGATGCCGAGGTCCTTCTCCAGCGCCGGCAGCAGCCGCGCGCGCATGGCGGCAACCAGGAGGTCGCGCCGGAGGCGGCCCTCCGGAGAGCCGCCGAAGACGTGCAGGCCGTCGCGGATCTGCAGCTCCTTCAGCTCGCAGAGATAGCCGTCGAGCTTTCCGAGCGCGGCGCCCTCGTCATCCTCCGGCCGGATGCCGCAGTCGGCCGCCAGCCCGTCGCGCCCCGCGAGGTCGAGGATCGCCTCGGCCAATACGGGCAGGCGGCGCGGGTCGAGGGCCGAGGCCTCGAAATACTCGTCCACCAGCCTTTCCAGCTCCACCATAGCTCCGTGGCTCTCCGCGCGCGTGAGAGGGGGCGTCAGGTGGTCGACGATTGCGGCATGAGTGCGGCGCTTGGCCTGCGAGCCTTCGCCCGGGTCGTTGACGATGAAGGGGTAGAGGTTCGGCATGGGCCCGAGCACGGCGTCCGGGAAGCAGTCCTGCGCCAGCGCCAGCGCCTTGCCGGGCAGCCACTCCAGATTGCCGTGCTTGCCGAGATGGACGACCGCATCGGCCCCGAAGCCACGCCTCAACCAGCCGTAGAAGGCGAGGTAGGCGGGCGGCGGCGGCAGGGCGGGATCGTGGTAGCTGGAGGCCGGGTCGATATCGTAGCCGCGCGACGGCTGCACCGCGACGGCGATGTCGCCGAAGAGGAGCGCCGGTATTACATAATCCCGGCACGCAAGGCCCCAACGCTCCCGCACGGTTTCCGTGGCGGCCTTGGGCAGTTCGTCCAGGAAGGCGTCGAATGCGCTCTTCGGAAAGACCGGCCCTCCGGTCCGCGCCTCCTGCAGCAGGCGCATGAGCGCGTCGCCGTCCGCCGGCAGCCCCCCGGCCCCGAGCGCGCGGAGGACGGCAAGGGCCGAGGCCGGCGTGTCGAGGCCCACGCCATTGCCGATGCGCCCGTCGCGGGTCGGATAGTTGGCGAGCACCAGCACGATGCGTTTGCGGCCCGGCCGGCGCAACCTCGCCCAGTTGGCGGCGAGCTGCGCCACGAAGCGCACCCGGTCCCGCACCGGCCGGTAGCGGGTGATGTCGCACTCCGTCGCGGCATCGCGCCGGCTCGGCGCCTTGAAGGAAACCGCGCGGGAGATCAGCCGTCCGTCCACTTCCGGCAGTGCGATATTCATGGCGATGTCGCGCGGGGAGAGGCCGCGCGTCCCCTCGCGCCAGACGCTCTCGGCGCCGCCGGAGAGCACGGCCTGGACCACCGGGCAGTCATAGCGGTCGAGCGGCCCCGGGCCGTCCGCGCCGCGCGCCGCGAAGCCGGTGGTGTTGACGATGACGGCCGGCGGCTCCCCGGCGAACAGGCCATGCAGCAGGGCGAGCGAGTCCGGGTCCTTGAGGCTGGAAATGGCGACCGGCCGGGGGCTGAGACCCGCAGCGGCCAGTTCCTCGGCCAGCATGTCGATCGCCGCGACATTGCCGGACTGGAGATGCGCCCGGTAGAACAGCACCGGCGCCGCAGGGCCGGCGCCGGTCGCCGCCTCGTAGGGCTGGGCCCGCGCAATCGCCGCCGGTTCGCGCCATGCCGCGGGCCGGCCGAGCAGGTCCGACGCATAGCGCAGGCAGTTGAGCGCGTTGTCGGGGCCGCCTTCCGCGAGATAGCGCCAGAGCCGATGGCAGGCGTCCCGGCCGAGGCTGGAGAAGGCGTCGAGCTCCGGGTCCGGCCGGTCGTCGCCCGGCAGCAGCGCCACCGGCGCTTCCAGCGATCCCAGCCGCTCGACGCCATAGGGCCAGTAGCCCCGCCCGCCAAGCAGCCGCACGACCACCAGCCGGGCGTGCGAGAGAACGCGCTCGACATGGAGGTCGACGGAGAGGTTGTGGCCGAGCGCCATGATGTTGGCGAGCCGCAGCGTCGGCGCTTGCCCGTCTTCGGCGAGGCGTTTTCGCTGCGCTTCGGCGAGGAGCGCGAGCTCGGTGTCAGCCGCGCTCAGGATCGCGATGTCGCCCGGCGTCTGCCCGAGATCGACGGCCCCGCCATCCTCGACCGCGCCAGGGGTTGCGGCTAGGAGATGCACCGCCCGCCGAGCGTCCGGGCAACCGCGTCGCGGTCGAGGCCGGCAAAGCCGATCACCACCAGCCTCGTCAGCGGCTCCTCGCCGGCCCGCCAGGGCCGGTCGTACCAGGTTTCAGTGCGCGCCCCCACGCCCTGCACGGCGAGGCGCATGGCCTTGCCCTCCACGGCGGCGAATCCCTTGATGCGCAGCACATCGTGCTTGCGCGCGGCCGACGATATGCGCTCGGCGAGCGCCGCCGGCTCGACGGGCCCGGCCTCGACGGCGAAGCTCTCGAAGTCGTCATGGTCGTGACCGTCTTCGCCGTCATGATGCGAGGGGCGCGCGTCGAGATCGTCTTCCGCCGCCGCTTCGAGGCCGAGCAGCAGGCGGGCATCGACCGCGCCTCCGGTCGCGGCGACGGCCTTGACCGCAGGCGAGCGCAGCCCGTCCCGGACCCGTTCCAGCACATCTCCCCAGGCCGCCGCGTCCAGGAGGTCGCGCTTGTTGACGACCGCGAGGTCGGCCGCGGCGAGCTGGTCCTCGAACAGCTCCTCCAGCGGCGCATCGTGGTCGAGCGCCGGATCGGCCCGGCGCGCCGCCTCCACGGCTTCGGGATCGGCGGCGAAACGCCCGGCCGCCACCGCCTCGGCGTCGATCACCGCGACCACGCCGTCCACCGTCGTGCGGGAGCGCACCTCCGGCCAGGCGAAGGCCTGCACGAGGGGTTTCGGCAGCGCCAGGCCCGAGGTCTCGATGACGATGTGGTCGGGCGGGTCGGGCCGGTCGAGCAGCGCCTGCATGGTCGGCAGGAAGTCGTCGGCGACCGTGCAGCAGATGCATCCGTTGGCGAGTTCGACGATGTCCTCGTCCTCGCAGCCCTCGATGCCGCAGGCGCGCAGCAGTTCGCCGTCGATGCCGAGATCGCCGAACTCGTTGACGACCACCGCCAGCCGCCGCCCGCCCGCATGTTCGAGCAGGTGGCGGACCAGGCTGGTCTTGCCGGCGCCGAGGAAGCCGGTGATGACGGTCGCCGGGATTTTTGGTTTCAGCATGGGCCGGCCTTCACGGCTTGAGCACGAGCGGCAGGCCGGCCGTCACGAACACGACCCGGTCGGCAATATGGGCGACCTGCTCGTTGAGCCGTCCCTGCGCCTCGCGGAACCGCCGCCCCAGCGGCGTCGGGGGAACCAGGCCCATGCCGGTCTCGTTCGAGACCAGCACCGTCTGGCGGCTGCGGGCGGCGAGCGCCTCCAGCAGCGCGCTCGTCTCCGGCTCCCGGTCGGCGGCGAGCGCGTTGGAGAGCCAGAGCGTCAGGCAATCCACCAGGGCGGGACTTTCGCACGCTTCCGCCAGCGCCTCCGGCAGCCGGCGGGGCGCCTCGACGGTTGTCCAGCAAGGCCCCCGCCGGGCGCGGTGGCGGGCGATGCGCTCCGCCATCTCGGCGTCGCCGGCCTCGGCCGTCGCGATATAGACGGCGGGCCCGTCGAACAGCGATTCGGCGTAACGGCTCTTGCCGGAAGCGGCGCCGCCGAGCACCAGGGTCGTGGCGGTCATGGTCCGTCTGGTAACGGTGTTTCTCCCGCCGTTCAAGGCAAGTCCTTGCGGCTCGACTTTCGGAGCGGGCCGGGGCATATCCCGGCTCATGTTCACGCTGCTCCGCCGTATTCTGTCCCTCTATCTCGGCATCGGGCTGCTGCTCGGGCTGGTCGCGGGGTTCTCGCGCATGTTCGTTCATGTCGTTCACGGCCTCGGGCCCGGCGAATTCGGCCCGGCGCTGGGCGATGCGGCCTTTCGGGCCTTCATGCGGCTCTGGCTCTGGCCGTGGCAGTTCTGGACAGAGGTGGTGGTGGGCAACCGCACCCTCCTCGGCTGGCTGCTGGCCTGAGGGCGCGGCCGCGCGCATACTCCGAAGAGACTCGCTGCACGGGGGATCGAAAGCGATGGAACTGGGATTCGTTGGCGTGGGCGCCATGGGCGCGCCGATGGCGGGGCGGCTGCTGGACGGGGGCCACAGCCTGATCGTTCACGACGTCCGCCCGGAGGCGGTGGCGCCGCTCACGGCGCGGCAGGCGCGCGAGGCCGCAAGCCCGAAGGCCGTCGCCGACCTCGCGGAGACGGTCATCGTCTCGCTGCCGACCCTGCCCGCCTGGCGCGAAGTCGGGCTGGGCGCCGAGGGGCTCGCGAAGGGCGGGCGGATCGCGAAGGTGGTCAACACCTGCACGGTCGGGTCGGAATTCGTCCGCGAGATGGCGGCGTCTCTGGCCGACTCCGGCATCGAGATGCTCGACTGCCCGATCAGCGGCGGGCCGCCGGGCGCGGAGGCGGGCACGCTCTCGGTGATGGCGTCCGGAAGCCGGGCGCTCTTCGACGAATTGCGCCCCGCCCTCGACTGCTGGGGGCGCACGGTGGTCCATGTCGGCGAGGAGCCGGGCGCGGCGCAGACGGTCAAGCTCGTCAACAACATCCTCTCGGCCGCCGCGCTCGCCGTCACCTCCGAGGCGCTGGTGATGGGCTCCAAGGCCGGGGTCGATCTCGAGGCGATGCTGGAGGCGGTCAATGCCGGCTCCGGGCGCAACAGCGCGACGGTCGGCAAGGTTCCGACCTCGGTGCTCGACCGGTCCTTCGCCTACGGAGCGGCCCTGGACATCCTGATGAAGGACATCGAGCTGGCGCTCGCGGAGGCCGAGCGGCTGCAGGTGCCGTCCTGGGTCTCGTCGGCCGTGCGCCAGTTCTTCCGCCACTGGCACATGCAGGGCAAGGGCCGCGAGGACATCACCTCCATCGTGCAGATGGTGGAGGGCTTCGCCGGCCACACCCTGCCGAAGGTCCGCTGACACGGGGCGCGTCGGGGCTACGGGCCGCGCTCCAGCAGGCAGGCGTCGCCGTAGGAGAAGAAGCGGTAGCGCTGCCTGACGGCGTGGGCGTAGGCGGCGCGCATGCGCTCCAGACCGGCGAAGGCCGCGACGAGCATGAACAGCGTCGAGCGCGGCAGGTGGAAATTGGTGAGCAGCAGGTCGGCCGTCCGGACCGGCCTGCCGCCCGGCCTGAGGAAAATGTCGGTCTCCCCTTCCCAGGGCGCCACCGCGCCCGACGCGTCGGCCGCCGTCTCCAGCAGGCGGAGCGCGGTCGTGCCCGCAACGAGAAGCCGGCCCTTGCGGCCCCGGATGCGCGCGGCCGTCTCCTCCGTGATGCGCCCCCATTCGCTGTGCATCCGGTGCTCTGCCGGGTCCTCCGTGCGGACCGGCAGGAAGGTGCCGGCCCCGACATGCAGGGTGACGGCCGCCCGCTCCACGCCGCGCGCCTCCAGCGCCGCCAGAAGCCCCGGCGTGAAGTGCAGCCCGGCCGTGGGCGCGGCGACCGAGCCCGGCTCGCGGGCGAACACCGTCTGGTAGGCGTCCCGGTCATCCGGATCGCCGCCTTTCGGGCGTTTGATATAGGGCGGCAGCGGCATTGAGCCGTGCGCCTCCAGCGCCGCGTCCAGCTTCGCCCCTTCCGCCGAGAACGCCAGCGCGACTTCCCCGCCCTCGCGGTGCTCCTCCAGCACCGCTTCGAGCCCGCCGGGAAAGGCGATCCGGTCGCCTTCCCGGAGCCGCCGCCCGGGCCGGGCGAAGGCGAGCCAGCGCCGCCTGTCGAGGCGCTTGTGCAGCAGGGCCTCGACCGCCGCCGCGCCGCGCCGCCCGTAGAGGCGCGCCGGGATCACGCGCGTATCGTTGAAGACCATCAGGTCGCCCGGCCGGAGCAGTTCCGGCAGTTCGGCGACGGTCCGGTCCGCGAGGGCGTCTGCGACATGCAGCAGCCTCGCCGCGTCGCGCGGCTCCACGGGCCGCTGCGCGATCAGCCCGGATGGCAGGTCGAAGTCGAAATCGCTGGTGCTCAGGGTCACGGCCGCCCGGCTCCGCCGCAGGCGGGGGGACCATCGCAGCCTGCACGGAGCCTGTCAAAACGCGCCGGGATTTGAGATAAACTCCGCTCCAAGCGGGAACGAAGGCATGGCGATCGGACTGAAGGAAGGCCGCAGGATGGCCGCCCGGGCCCGGCGCTGGACTCTGCTCAAGCGGATGCTGCTGCTGGCGGCGCTGCTGGCGGTCGGCGTCTTCGCCTACGAAACCGGCGCCACCCGGACGGAATTCCGCATCGAGCGCATGGAGGCGAGGCTGGCGGCCCAGGACGCCGACATCGCGCGGCTGGAAGCCGAGAAGGCGGAACTCGACAGGCGGCGGCTTGCGGCGGTCCAGAACGAGAAGGCGCTCCAGGCCCGCTACGACCGCGACGTGCCGACCGGCGAACGCAAGGCGCTCTACGAGATGCTTCTGGAGCGGATCGAGGCCGGCCTCGAGGAGGCCCGGATCGCCTTCCTGCTGCAGGAGGCGGAGCCGGAACCGAAATGCGACCCGGAGCCGGTCACCAAGCGTTTCGTGCTGGCGACGCCGCTGCATGACGGCGCCAATGCCTCGGTGCAATTCGCCGCCGGCGCCATCACCGTTACCGGCGAGGGGGCGGCGGAGCTGACGGAAGCGGGCCTGCCCCAGGCCTGGTTCGATCCGGCGGCTCCGGTCACGCTCCGCTTCACGGCCATCGGCGGCGACGCGACGGACGCGAAGGGCAAGCTGCCGCTCGACCATTCCATGCGCTTCGCCGGCGACGAATACCGCTTCGCCGCTCGGGCCGGCCCCCGCTCCTTCATCCACGTCACCGCGCTCCGCTGCGACTTCCCGGGATAGGCGGCTCCTCTTTCGCGGGCGGGAGACCGGCGGAAGTGTCATGTGGAGTGTCATGGAATGTCGTAACTGCCCAGGATGGTTCCCGTGGCGTTAGGGATGTCCGGGTTCCGTTCAGGCGTATTTGATGCCGTCGATGAAGCTTTCGGAGGATCCGGTCAGGGTATCGAGGACATCGCGACCCTGCTTTTGTGCCGTGGCGAT